>DXEV01000139.1 GCA_019114785.1 Candidatus Anaerobiospirillum pullistercoris
GCCCTCTTTACTACAAATACTAGCACAAAAAGAGACGTTGCGATCTACATTCAGGGCTCCCGCATTCATCCACCACCTACGCGCTTCGCGCTTAGAGGTGGTGGTATTCTGCGGCAATAATTGATAAAAAACACATTTTAAATCCCACAACTTTGCAAACAAAGCTCATACATAAGCCTTTTTAGCAACAATTCTTCTGATAATTTATGACAAGTACCAATGGCCAAGCACCAAGTATTGCGCCTCCAACTCACAAGCTAACAAGGAAAGAAGAGGCTACGTGGCCACTCACAAAAGACTATGGACAGCTCACCTCTACCAACCAGCGCCAGCCACTAGTATGCCCCCAGACCTCAAAAAGCGCTTATTTATGCGCTTGACGCTTCTTTAGAGCGATACAAGCAATTACTGTCGTGGAAAGCAGCTGAGGCATGTGAATCCCTCAACAAAGCTGCTAACCACAAAAAATGGGTTCGCTTGTGGCTTTAAATTGTTGTGATTTTTATCAAGAAAAAGCACTATTTTTACAACATTTTAAATCCAACAATTTTGCTTACAAAGCTTTTAAATATAGTGTTTATTGACAAAATATTTTTCTAAAAAATAGGGTAACTTTTTTCGTAACTTTACCTAAATAAATTCACCAATATACCTTTGCAGCATGCCGCCTAGAACCTAAACCTTAGACTAGCGAAAGCGACAAAAAAGCAGTTATTTGCACAAAACGACCTACTGGCATGTGCCATATTTTATAAATCACATAAAATAATACTTTAATCGCCAACATGTGTTTTTTCAGCTCAACAGCATATTTAAGGCAAATTTACTAAAAATCTGTTTTTAACCTCTTTACGCTTAGCGGTAAACAGAGCATTACTGCTGAATAGAGTATTAAGCTAATAAACAAAGAAGAACGCTATTTTTAAAGCGTTTTAGCAGAACTAACATTTCAGTGAACAAGCAGATAAATCCAAGTGTTGTTCTGTGTCGCCATATGCTGCCCAGCATCGAGCAGCGTCGCCCAGTGTCGCCCTGCATCGAACAGCGTCGCCCTGCGTCGGGCCTAAGTGGTCAGATGAAAGGGGACTTGGGATGGTGTAATGGAGATGAGGCGAGCAGAGCCAACCACCTGCTAAGAAAAAAGTTTTCCGAGTTTTCAGTGGCTAAAAACAATTTACAAATTGTCATTCCGCCCGATAAATACAGGGTTTTGCGCGTGTTTTAGTGGCCATTTGGCTCAAAACCATGGCAAAGAATCCGAGTAAGTGAAGACGGGAAGGGCAATGAGCTTTGACCATGGGCAAAGCTAGGCGGGATAAGGAAAGCAGTGGTTGTGCGATGCGCTTTTTCTGGCTGGGTTGCAGCCAGATGCAACTTGCAGTGGCTATAGACCAATCGAGCTTAATCGGCCTCTGCTAACTCCTGCTAGCCCCTGCTAAAAGCCTTGCCTGAACAGGGGCTAACTCGCGGCACATGGCGTGCCTTGGAGCTGACGCTCTATTTCTTTTTGGCTTGGAAATCCGCTAGGAGCTCTTGAGTCAAAGCGATGAAATTATCCTTTAAGGACTGCACCAGCGAGCCATAGCCATCATCCTTTTGCGTGTCTTCTTTGAAGTATGACTGGCTAAAGACCACTCGATTGCGTCTGCTATCAGTCACCTGAGCTAAAGCCTCCACCAGCACCTTTCCGTCTAAAGTACCTTGGAACTTGGTGACATACAACGTGAAGTTGTAACGCGGATTGATCTCTGTTTTTTGCAGCTCGTTAAGCAATAACACCGTCAATTCAGCCGACAGCTGAGAGCTAAAACGGTAGTTCTTCGCAGGACGCAAGGACACATCTGAAATTTGGATCACCACCCCACCTTGATCAAGGATTGGGGCTAGCTTTACCTCAGCCTTGTATTTGCTCTCATACACCGAAGGATCTACATCCTGAGTCAGGGTATAGCGCTCAAAATTCACGTCTTCTGTTGGCATACAAGCATTAAGACACAAGCATGAAGCTAGGGCACAACCTATTAGCCCCATCCGCTGCTTTGCCGTATGAAAAGCCTTAAGCATCTTTCTTTTCTCTCCTTGAGCCCTTGGCGCATGGCCGCCGCTGTAGCCACGGCGGCTGCAGTCGCCGCTGCTGCCTTTGCGGCAGCTGTCGCTATGGCGGCTATAGCCGCTATAGCGTATATGGCCGTATGGCCACCATCAATCGCACCACCTCTTAACGCTTGAGATTATTGGGCGGTGCGAGGTGACATTGGAATTGGGTCTTTAGGGCTACCAAAAATCAGCGAACTTGGACTTTGCCCCATCTCAGTCATAGTAGGGGATAGATCCTTTAAGATCTGCTCGATATTCTTCAAGTTGTTGTTAATCGACTCATAGACTGGAGTGCCAGGCCCGTAACCACGCACAGATTTGTTGAAGTTCTCAAACGCATCTGCCAACTTGCTGATCACCTGAGTGCTTTGCACCGTATTATTGCTCTGGGTAAAAGCCTCCATAGCCCCAGCAAAAGCCTGCATGCTGGCTCGCAGGTCGTCAGACACACCTGCCAGATCCAAGTCATTAAGCTTAGCCATAAAGAGATCTATCTGGCTACTGAGCGATTGTGTAGGGATCAGAGGGATCACATGATAGCCACGATAATCCACAAAGCCATCTTGCTCGGTGGTGACTGCCAGACTAGCAAACTCATCCATGCGCTCTCCCAAAGAGCACTTTTGCTTAGGATCGTTAACTAAATTGATCTGGTTGTTGCTCATCACCAGATTAGTAGATCCGATCTGGGCACATAAATGCTCACTTTGGAGCAAATCATTCAAGATAGACGCGATCTCGGCTTTATTATGGCTACCAGTGGTAATAGCGATCATGACTGGCAAGCCACGCGAGGTAAAGACCTCACTACGCTCATGAAACCATGGCGCTTTAACCACTTCTCCAACTTTCACGCCACGATAAATAACACTGGAACCTGGCGCAATACCGTAAATGCTATCCTCCAGCATCACTACGTACAGCAATGCCCCCTCTAAAGCGGCTAAACGCGCATCCTCGCGGCGGTCATAGAGACGGAAAATAGTATTGTCCTTAACTGGCTCTACTTGCTCCTCACCTTCAGGTACAAAGTTATCAAAGGACAGACCACCCATCACCATGTTATCCAGCGACTCTGTACGCAAAGACAGACCAGCGGCATCTAAAGAAAAGTCCACGCCCGAGCTGATCCAAAATTTAGTATTTGGCTTCACGAGACGGGAATATGGCTCACGAATAAAGACCTGATAATGCACCTGCTGTGTATCTACATCGAGCTTAGTCTCAGTAATAGCACCCACCGCAAAGCCTCTAAACGACACAATATCACCAGTACCCAGCTTACGCGACTCGTCGGTATAAAGTGAGATCATGACGCCTTCTTCATCGTTAAGACGCACTGGAGGCTCATTTAAGGCCGTAAACTCAGTAGCAAACTCATCTGAGGAGCCAATGCTCAGCTGAATATAAGAACCAGACAGCAGGGTATCAAGGCCCGAAATACCAGCATTCTCAATGCGTGGCTTAACCACCCAGAACTTGGTGTCTTTGCGCAAAAAGTCCTCGGTATTCTTGTCCATCTGCACCGTCAAAATGGTATTGCGATAGTCTGGAGCCAGCACCACATCTGTCACCACACCCACAGTCACGGAGCGGGTTTTCACCAGAGTTTTGCCTTCCTCAATGCCATCCGCACTGACAGTAGTGATCTTGATCTCAGGGCCATTATTCAGGGTGTTATTCCAAATGAGAATGCCGGTCAGAAGTAAAGCCAAGAGCGGTACCACCCAGATCAGAGAAAAGCGTCCCGCTTTACGCTCCACAGCACTATTTTCTGGCTCTTCTTGCGCCACTGCATTCTTCACAATAGGTTTTGCACTTGCCATTTTTGGCTCCTAATCGCTGCTCTTGACAGCAGCAACGGCTGACAAATTATGAGAGCTTGAGGAATTGTTGTCTTTCGCTGACTCTGCTGATACCTCTTCTGAGGCTGTAGTCTCAGCTGACATGGACTGCACAGCAGGTTTTTGCACCCGTTGCAGCAGATCGTAAGTTCTTAAAACTTTATAGGCTGTCTCTGCCTCTTGGACAGCTGCATAGTTTGTAGGAGCGGGCGCTGAAGTGGTGCTTGCAGCTTCTTTTGCAGCTGTAGCGGTGTTAGCAGCTGTAGCTGCTGAAGCTGCTGAGGCTGCTTTAGCAGCTGCTGCTTCCAGCTCCTCTTGGTTCGTCACTGCATGGTGTGTCACCTTCTCATTGTAGCGATCTACTGTGCCGTGACGCACACGTAACGTTGCATCCCAGAGCAAGCGCTCATCAAACTCTTCGGCTGCCAACATGGTGATCAGAACCACCATACTAAAACAAATAATGGCCATACTTGGGCTAATCGTCAGCAATCCTGACATACGCACAATGGTCGACATAATGATCACCACAAAAACATCGATCATCGACCAACGGCCAATAAAAAGCACTACACGATATAAGCGATTATAGGTGGACGGCGAGCGCCTGGTGCCATGAGCAGACACATACATCAACACAAAAATGCAGACGATCTTGATGATCGGAATACAGATACTGGCAACAAAGATCACCGCTGCCACAAAAAACGATCCCATACCCCACAGTGAGATCACGCCGTCAATGATATTGGAGTAAGTGCTATTGCCCAAATACGTAGTCACCATGATGGGGTAAATATTGCTCGGCACATACATGATGATCGCCGCCAGCAATAGCGCCAACGTCTTTTGGTAACAGGCGATCGCACGGTAATCGTTGAGGTGATGACAGCGTGGGCAGCGCTGCTCGCCTTGGTAGAGGTAATGAGGATTATCTGGTGCCAGCTCACTATGTGCAGCTTTCTTCCGTCCTCTCCGCTTAAACACCATGCCGCAGTGACGGCACATAATGAGCCCCTGATCAATGCCACGCATGCCAATATGCGCATACTTGAGCTCTTGCTCTTGCCTCATGATCAGATTCCAAATGGTGTAAGGACTGCCTCGACTACAGCACCATACCATCAAGATGGCAAAAACAATGGCGGTATAAAAGCCCACGTGAAAGCTCACCTGAGCCAAGCCTACTAACTTAACGAGGCTTACCAACACACCCAGAATAAACACATCCACCATGCAGAAACGATGGCAGAGCATGTAGGTATTGGCAATCGCAGGGGTGACTTTGAGCTTAAAAAAGACAATGGCTATCACAATGGAGTGCATCACCAACGGGCATAAGAAGGTAAATATGATGCAGATATAGAGCAGGATAGCCCAATCACGGCGCAAGATGAAAAAGATAGAGGTAAGCGACATCGACTGACTGATGCCCATGGAGGAGATACTCATAAAAGGCAAAGTCAGCGAAGTAAACAGTAAGATCACCGAAGCAATCGAAACCACTGCAAGATCGTACAGTGAGACTTTATGACCCGAGCGCAGCTGGGAACCGCATTGCGGGCAAGTACAGCGAAAGCCCTGACGATAGGGTGGTACCTGTACCACCAAGTCACAGGAGCGGCAAAGCAATTTTGATTTCGTCCTAAGCATACCGCCACCAGCCTCTTAAGAAGATCCACGCTCTCTCTATCACGAGGCTCCGCACCCACAAAAGACACGATAAAAACCACGGAAAGATCTTAAATAAGATAGCAAAGACTGTGGCAATACGCACAGGTAAGAACAACAAAATGTACAGAATGAGTGCTAGCTCAGTCAGAGAAAATCCCACAAAATGCCCTGCGTCCCTGCTAACGCTAACAAGTTCACCTCAGGGCCATATCCCCATTTGTCTCACAACAATGCTTTGACGCATAGAGAATATGGCCAAAAGCTCTTATTTGAAGCCTTCTGCCAGCACTACCTGATCTTGTTGTAAGGACTTCTGTACGTCGATAATGCGCTGGTTGGTGGAGCCACGGAAATCGATATCTAAGCTGGTCTTAGACTGCACAAATGGGCCGTCTACAACCACATCCAGCTGCTCTAATAAGCTATGGCGAATATCATCGTTCACCAACTTATCGTAGGTGTAACCACTGTAAGACCACACGGAATAGCCTTCAGCACGCAGGATCTTAGCCAGAACCGCCAAAGAGCGGCATTGAATAAAAGGCTCACCACCGGAGAAAGTGACTCCCGAGACCAATGGATTAGCATGGATCTCGTCATAAAAAGTGCGCAGAGGTACATCAGCACCACCTTTTAATGGCTGAGCTTGTGGATTATGGCAGCCTTTGCAGTGAAAAGGACAGCCTTGGGTAAAGATGGTGTAACGGATACCTGGGCCATCCACAATGGACTCTGATACCACACCAGCAATACGTAACGTTGTATTGTCTAAGATAGAAAGATCTTGTGTCTCGCTCATGCCCAAATCTCCAAAAATTGATTGTCTAGAAATTTTAACCACATAAAGCTCATGGCAAACCTCTTTGCGCGAAATTATCACTGATGATCCCAAAAGCCAAACAGAGCGCAGAACAGGAAAAGGCAGGACAAAGAAGAGGAATAGCAGGACAGAGCAGGTAGGGTAGGGCAAGGCAGGATATGGTTACCGCCAACGCCCACAAGCCTCAGTGTGCGAGGGGCGGGCGTGGCGGTTCAGTGCTCACAGCGCAGATCCTGCAAGTAAACTGCAAGCACAAGTGCCGGAGGTCTCAAAGTCAGAAACTGGCACCGTCAGAGCAAGTATGGGGGAGGCCTAAAAGCCTCCGCTAAAGTGGCCACAGTGGCCAAATATATTGGGCTTAAACGTGTAAGTGCTTAACGCGGTCACGCTCTTCAGCACGCTTAGCGTCATTAAAACGATCTAAGGTGCCCACCAGATAGCCGGTCACACGACGAATGCGCTCAAACTTCACGCCTTCGCCCACTATACCGTTACGTGCATGTAATCTCGTAACCATTGCTCTCGACCCCCAAATAATCTCAGATCTAGCTATATTCGTTACGGCTGCTGCTAAAACAAAACAGCCGTCAGCAACATAGCCGTTTACGACGACGAGCCGTGATAACGGCAGTCAGTGCTCGTCTCGCTCTCCTTAGTCCTTTTGCTATGCTCGTTGACACGAGCATGGCAAAAATTTGGGGAGCCTCTGGCTGCCTAAAAACCGAATAATCGCTTAACCGCGACAGATGCAGTCCACGCCTAACTTGCTTAAGCGCTCAATCGTCACACCCTCACCATCATGACGACCACACTTTGGACAAACATCATTGATCACACCGACATATCCGCACACTGGGCAGCGATCCACTGGGTGATTGATCGAACCATAACCAATACCGCAATCACGCATGTATAAGATCACCTTCTCAAAGGCGTCGATGTTCTTATTGAGATCACCATCCATCTCAACATAAGAAATAGCACCAGCATTGCACAGCTCGTGGTAAGGAGCCTCAATGCGGATCTTGTCGGCAGCGCTAATGTTGTAATAAACAGGAACGTGGAAACTATTGGTGTAGTAATCACGCTCAGTCACGCCAGGGATAATGCCATAGCGCTTCTTATCAATCTTGACGAAACGACCAGATAAACCCTCAGCTGGAGTGGAGAACAGCGAGAAGTTCAAGCCAGTCTTCTTGGTCTGCTCATTAGTCAGATCACGCATATGAGAGATGATCTCCAGACCTAACTTACGAGCCTCTTCGCTCTCACCATGGTGCTTACCAATTAAAGCCACCAGAGCCTCGGCTAAACCAATAAAGCCTAAAGACAGAGAGCCATGCTTAATGACCTCACGGATGGTGTCATCCCAGTTGAGGTTATAAGAGTCAATCCACACACCTTGACCCATTAAGAATGGGTAGTTATAGACGTGCTTCTCAGCAATGATTTCAAAACGATCCAAGAGCTGATCGAAGACCATTGCAGCCACTTTATCGAGATCGTTATAGAACTTATCTATCGAGCCCTTAGCTTCAATGGCTAAACGTGGCAGGTTGACAGTGGTAAACGATAAGTTGCCACGGCCTGGAATGACCTGCTTAGACTTATCAAAATCATTACCAAACACACGAGTACGGCAGCCCATCACAGCGACCTCGGTCTCAGGACGGCCTGGCACATAGTACTGCATGTTAAAAGGCGCATCGAGGAACGAGAAGTTAGGGAAGAGACGCTTAGCGCTGACCTTACAGGCCAGACGGAAGAGGTCGTAGTTTGGCTCACCCTCTTTAGTGTTGATACCGTTCTTCACCTTAAAGATCTGCACAGGGAAGATTGGAGTCTCGCCACCACCTAAACCAGCATCAGTAGCCAGCAGCACATTCTTCATGATCATGCGCTGCTCTGGGGTAGTACCAGTACCGTAGTTAATAGAAGAGAAAGGCACCTGAGCACCAGCACGGCTTTGCATGGAGTTGAGGTTATGGATCACAGCCTCCATGGCCTGATAGCACTCACGATTAGTGAGCTTATAAGCCTCTTCCATGGTGTAGTTGAGCTCACGCTCTAAATCGTCGCCACTGTGCTTAGTAGCCAAATAAGTACGCACGCACTCGCGGATCTCAGCTTGGGCCGGATCAGACAAAGCCGACTTGTACTTGTCATAGACTTCTTCGACCTTAACCTTGAGCTCATCCAGATTGAGATCGTCATCGCGCAACATGATCTGCACCACCTTGCGCAAGTGCTTGTTATAAGACTTAACCACGTATGGGGCTAAGTCATACTCAAACATTGGGATCGACTGACCGCCGTGCATGTCATTTTGATTGGACTGAATGGCAATACAGCACAAAGCAGCGGCCGATTGAATAGACTGAGGCTCACGTAAAAAGCCGTGACCAGTAGAGAAACCGCGTTGGAACAGATCGGTTAAATCGATCTGGCAGCAATTGATGGTCAGCAGATAGAAGTCCAGATCGTGGATATGGATCATGCCCTTGGAGTGAGCTAAAGCGTGCTCTGGCTTTAACACATAACGCTTCACGAAGTCTTTGGAGCCTTCAGAGCCAAAGCGCAGCATTAAGCCCATTGGGGCATTAGCATCAATATTGGCGTTCTCACGCTTTAAGTCCATATCAGCAGTGGACTTAGAGGTCAGATCACGATAGATCTGAGTGAGCTCGGCATTGTAGTTACGGGCGTTAGTACGTTGCTGACGATACAGAATGAAGTTCTTAGCCTCATCAGACAGATTGTGCTTGATGAGGATACGCTCGATCACATCTTGGGTGTTTTCGACTGTAGGGGTGTCGAGATGATTGGCCTCCATTTGGGCAATCACTTCATCAGTTAAGCTCGAGGCTAACTGCTCATCATGCTCAGAGAGCTCGTCATCAGGATGTACAGACACAAGGGCCTTTTTAATCGCATTTTCAATCTTAGTGCGGTTAAATGACACTGTGCGTCCGTCACGCTTAACAATATTTCTGATCATGATACCCCCAGACGACGCCCTACACTCCCTATCAAGGCACTGAGCACACAGCCCAGAACAACTAGCCGCTCACCATCACTAGCTAGTCTCTCAATAGGACAACGCAGCGCAATCTCTAATCTATTCAACCATACCCACACATGCCTCACGGCATTAGCAGGCGTGCAAAAATCGAAAGCACTCTGCAATTTATGTCGAAGTCACCTTGGTATATCTCATATCCAAGAGCCACTCCGCCAAAATGACAAAGCACAGATCCTCCACCTAAAAACCACACAAGCACGACTCTGATTAGCTTGTGGCGTGAAGGCTAGAAACTGGGCAGCAAACTGCAATAGGCAGTAAAGCCGCAAAAACTTAAAGCTCTAAAGACAACAAAGGCGTCTCAAGACGCCCCCTCATGTTCTGACCTTTTTGGTCGCTCAGTTTTCACGGGCGTGATCGTATCGATGACCCTAAGTCTAATGACTCGGCCTTGAATACAGTGATCAAACCAACGCCTGCGCAAGTAGAGCGAAACACAGAAGCCAACACGGTGTCTTTATTTGTCTCACAAACCTAGCCCCAAGCATCCTTCCGCGCCACACAAACTAAAAGCGCCGAGAAGTGGGGGAACTAGCACTAACAGAAGATATCGCCACAAACTCAAATCAGCTAATAGCAAATCATTTCTGAGTCCACGGCAAGAAAAAAAGCCTATTTACAAGCCTCAGCTGGTAATACAAAGACAGCTGAGCCAAAACAAATCGCAGTATTCTACCCTAAAAGCACGCGGGCACAACTACCAAACAAGTGACTCAAAATCTCAGATCGAGCCCTAGCCAGATCAACACGCAGCTAGCCAAGAAAAGAAAAGTTACAGCATCACAAGCGCCGCACCTTGTTCCATGCCTTAAAATGGCAATCTTAAGGTGGCTAAGGTGGCTATGTTGATATGGCAGCCTAGTGAGTTGATCTCAGCAATACGAAATTCCCCCTCAAGTGACTCCTTATAAAAAATCACCAAGGGTGCCTAACCATTTTAGGGGACTAAAGCGCTGGGGCTCTACGTGGCATAACCAACCCTACAGAGAAAAATTCTTAGTGTATTTGTTGCGGCTAATAAGCATCTGCTTTTTGCTCCAAAATCTACCTATGGACGCAAACAGAAAAAACTTTGCGCGAATTTTTTAAACACATTTAATATGCAAAAGCCTGCTGACCATATTGCAAAAATCGCTTATATAAGCCATTCTTACGACAGTCAGCCAGTTTTTACGCAAGCACAATTTATCCACCTGACTTACAACCTTAAGCTTAGAGATACGGGATTTATCCCGCTAAAACCTCTCAAGCCGACCAACATTTTAAGCGCAGCAACTTGCTACACACTGTCGCGGTCACTACCTCAGTGCAAGATTGAAGCGTAACTCTCCCCTTCGCCAAAGGCGAAAAAATCACATGAAAAAAGACTAAGGATACTTCTATTTTATGAACTCATCTCAGCAGTACCAACAGTCATTTTCTGACCAAGACTCAGCCTCAGAAGCTGCAAGTGCTAACGCCAGCGCGGCTAGTGCTAGCGTGGCTAACACCAGCGCTGCTGCTAACGCCTGCGTTAGTGGAGCACAACCACGACTGAGCCTCGATATCTTTTGCAATGTGATCGACAACTATGGCGATGCCGGAGTCTGCCTGCACCTTGCGCGCACCTTGGCACAAGGCCATTACGATGTAAGACTCTTTTGCAACAATATGCAGGTACTGCAAGCGATCGCTATGCGCCAAGATGAAGACAGCCCTTTCCTGCACTTTGAGTCATGGGAAAAGCCTCTGGCACGCTACCAGCCAGCCCAGATCGTGATCAGCGCTTTTAGCTGCCGTTTAGATCCGGTCACGCTCAACGCCCTGCGCAGCCATTCGCACACCCTCAACATCAACTTAGAGTATCTCAGTGCCGAAAGCTGGGTGGAGTCTTGTCACGCTCTCCCATCACCTCAAGATGGCTACCAAAGCTATTTCTTCTTTCCAGGCTTTACCGACAAGACCGGTGGTCTCAACATAGACGCCAAATTTGTCTCGGCCTGTTGGCAAAAGCAGCAAGAGATGCGTGCCGCCGTGCTCTCTCCTTTTGCCTTAAACACCCACAAAGAGCGTCAGATCTCGCTCTTTGGTTATCAAAACGCCACCGTCTTATTGTTACTGCACAGCCTGCAGCGCTCCAAACGTGCCAGTAAGGTCACTGTCTTTACGGGACTGGCCTTAGACAATATCAATGAGCTTTTGCAGTTAGATCTGCGCGCTGGTGACACTTGGAAGTATGGCAAAGTAACCTTACACGTATCGCCAATGATTCCGCATGAGGAGTATGACCAGATCCTGCTCAACAGCGACTTTAACCTAGTGCGTGGCGAGGACAGCATTGTCCGCGCAATCCATACTGGACACCCTTTCTTATGGCAGATCTATCCTCAAGATGAAGGCACCCATCTCGTTAAGCTGCGCTCATTCTTAGAGCAGATCAAGCGAATTAACCTCGCCATTGCCACAGAGCTACAAGCAGAGTCTGCTGCGTCTTGCCATGCCAGCTGCAGCAGCAACAGCAGCAGCAACGCTAGCAGTATGACTCCCTGCTATATACCAATCTCTCTAGAGCATTTGGAGCGCGCCCTAGATCAGATCTCCAGCCTGATGCTTTCGTATAACGAGGGTCAGAGCTGGCCGGAGAATTTTGACTTTGACAGCTTTGAGCAAGAATGTGGCCCTGTCTTCTACAACTTCGCCCAATACCTGTGCACCCAAGAGTCACTAGCCCAGCGTCTTGACCGCTTCATTCAAGACAAGCTGCAAGCCTAGTCTGAGCCCAATAACATGCAGCTTGGCCCTGACCACGACGGGGCTCAGCTGTGCTTGCCTCTATCCTTGGCTAATCCAAGCTTTCTGCGCTAAAAGCACCTGATTGGGTCTGGTAAGGACACAGGGGGCTCTTAAACGCCTGATTTTTAGGCCGAGAATTAGCCATAGCGATCATGCTGCATATTCACAAACGTCGTAAATATGGGCTATAATGATGAGCTGCCATTGCATATGTATAAGCAGAACAGCAGTTTTGCCACTGCATGGTGGAGACTGCGACTTTTGATAGAAAAGCCTGCGCACATCTCACTTGTAAAGGTGAGAATAAGCAGCCCTGCTGGCTCAAATGCCCACATCATCACTTCACCAGAATTTCTGCGGAATTGCTGGTGACATATGCAAGATTACATCGAGGTTTCCTCTCTTTGAGGTTCCCACCTCTTAGCTTAGGTCTCGTATAACGGAGAGACCGGCTCTATATTCGGGCGCAAAGCCTCAGGATATTTTCCAGTGCGCAGACTCGACAGCACACAGCTTTCAGCTTCCATCTAATGCAGAAAGCTCAGGCTTATAGATAAGCGCAGAACCTTTTTCACCGAAATCATAACCATGGAGGACGGCAATTCCTCCTCTGCCGTAAAAAGCAGGGGCTCCTTGCCGTAAATTGATGAAGTTAGCACAAGAAATCCGTGCCGGTAACGTGATCATGCTCAACGGCAACCCAATGGTTGTTCAAAAGGCTGAGTACAACAAGTCTGGTCGTAACGCTGCCGTTGTGAAGATGAAGCTCAAGAACCTGCTCTCCGACGCTGGCACTGAGACTGTATTCCGTGCTGATGACCGTCTTGAGGACGTGATCTTAGAGCGTAAGGCCTGCACCTACTCTTACTTCAATGATCCACTGTACGTGTTCATGGACGAAGAGTTCAACCAGTACGACGTTGAGAAGGACAACTTAGGCGACGTGCTCAACTACTTAGTTGATGGCATGGAAGACGTTTGCCAAGTCACCTTCTACAATGGCAAGGCCATTTCTGTTGAGTTACCAATCTCCATCGTGCGTGAGGTTGAGTATACTGAGCCAGCCGTGCGTGGCGACACCTCTGGTAAGGTCACCAAGCCAGCTCGTTTAGCTGGTACTGGCTACGAGTTAAGCGTGCCAGAGTTCGTGCAGATCGGTGACAAGATCGAAATCGACACTCGCACCAACGAGTTCAAGAAGCGCGTCTAATAGCTTCAAAGCTAACGTGCTAAGGCACCGAAGGACTCAGTTTCCGGTGCCAAAGAGAGGCTCTACCGCAAGGCAGAGCCTTTCTTTTACCCGCTATGTCCACCCCCAATCCCACCTTTCTAAGCCTTACTAACGCCTCGATATTTCCCCCGCCTGCCATCGCAGCGCCACATGTCTCTCACTCCACGGCATTTCTCATAGCACTACCCACCCAGTGCTGGTGCACCAAGCCAAAAACCAACAGCCAACAGCTCCAAGCCGCCTGTGACCTCACCCTAAGAGCTCTTCACGCCACAAAACAACAATTTGAATCCAACAGATATTGCAACAAAGCTTATCTTTAAGCCATTTTTCCGCCACAAAATTCCCTACTTTACCTACTCAATCGCTGCCCTGCCACACTCCTATCATTCCATGTCACCAGCAGCCAACCCAAGGCTTGACATCAGCTCAGCTCACGCTCAACTCAAACACCAACAAAACCTGATGCAATCTAGGTTTGCGCGCAAATCTGTGGGATTTCCCAACCGCCACACAACTAAAAAGTTAACTTGTGGGAAAGTGGTTGGAAACCTGTGGGATTCGTGTGCGGTTTAAAATGTGTTCGATTTTTTCGGTGGAAATCCCCAAAATACCCAACACTTATCCCACATGTTTTCCCACAGGAGAAAAGCCTGATTGCTCCTAGCCTCAAGCCACTTTTTTCCCAAATCCCACAACACTTAATAACAATAGATCGTGATATACATACATAATTGATCGGTATGGCTATATTGATCTTAGGCGTGCTCACAAATTGTGGGAAATACGCTGAGCCACTGAAAGCTTCACGGTGAAACGCAAGATGTAGGGAAAACGCTAAGCCACTGAAGATCCCCCGAACGAGTGCGTAATAAGTGAACCCTGCTAAAGTTCACTAAAACACTAGGCTTTAAGACCTCTAGGGCAGGCGATGGCTTACGCCACCGCATCTCACATGATATAGTGGATCCCAGTAAGGTTTACCAGACTTTCTGAATCTTGAGAACTGCAAATACAATCGATCTTAGAAGGATTCACTGAACTGCACAGACTCTGAAAAACTCCAAAGCAAGCGTTGGCTCACGCCATCGCACCTCACATGATGCAGTGGATCCCAATAAGGTTTACCAAACTCCCGAGATCTTGAAGACTGCAAATACAACTGATCCTAGAAGGATTCACTGAACTGCACAGATTCTAAAGACTTCCAAGACTAAGCACTGACACTAACAGACACATCTCACATAATGCAGTGAATCTCTGTGTAACGCATTGAAAGCAATCCAAGATCTTTTTTTTTTAGATCCCTAGGGAGGTGGTATCAGGAGCCCTGACACAGCAAAGAATACTGTAAATCGATCATTGATCGTGCTCTTAGAAGTATTAGCGCCCACCTAGATCACGCGTTTAATCGTGAAGTGACGGCGTCTCATAATTTCTAATCGTCGGATGAACGATGGCTCATTGAGTACGTTAACGCTACGTAGCCCTTTTACACTAAATTAGCCAAAAACATCAAATCTCAGTGTTTGAGCGTTATCCAGTCTTCTGAATAAACGCTAATCATGACACAGCCAAGATCAAGCGTTTCATGGAGAGTAAGCGATGAGGCAAGTTAACTATATAGCGTTAACACTAAGCCTCGCTATTAGCCAATAT
>DXEV01000140.1 GCA_019114785.1 Candidatus Anaerobiospirillum pullistercoris
TGGTTTGTTGCCAGAGTATTTCTTAGAGTCGCTATATGAGGCCTAGAAAATTGGCTACGAACTTTTGAGCTCTAACACTAGTCGACTAGCAAAGATTAATTGCCCAGAGCAAATCTTCCCACCCATCATGCCAAACTGGGCCAAACGGGCGATAGAAATGGGTTTTGTGGACTTAACAAGCTCTTAACCTGATGCCTAAAAATGCGGCATTCCCGCGCGAAATTAGGGCAATTCTTGTTATAATACCGTGTTTTTGCTAGCACACGACGTCATGTTATGCACCAAATTGGTGCTTAATGGATATCGTGTCACAGCTCTTTTTACCACCACTTACAGCCACACATATCGACCTTGGGCTTTTTGCAGAAGCAGAAGAGCATCGCTCGCACCTAAGAGTTACAAGCATGACTAGCTTCACTTGCCATATTGTGCTTTAGATGCTGTTCTTTCTTGATGCTGCAAAACACTACGAGTAAAAGGAGTGCTGCGTGAGGGTCTTGTCTTAAAGGTTTAAGTCTTGGCCTTATCCTAGCCTTTCTTCTCTACCAAGGAGAGGCGTGTGCGTCTTGATGCGAATCAATGTGGCGCGCGCCTGCTGCTAAGTTTTGAGGCAGTTGGGGATGTGATGTCTTTGACAGGCGGTGATAAATAAGAATGCGCTTGCAGCTCTTGCGCTCTGAGACGACATAGCTCTAAGCAAGCAGATGAGCACGGCCTGATGTCATAGTTTGGCCACAGGATTGTTCTTACAGGACTCTAAGCCTATAAGCCGCGCCTCACCGGATCTCCTCTATCTCCTCTATGTATAAAGGAGGGCAAGGCAAAGATCAGCAATAACCAGTAAATCTCTAAGGTAATACTTAGTCCCCCCAAGAGGTGCATTCTATTGGTGTGACCAATTGTTACCCAGTGCTTCTAAAACTTAGGCAGCACACTTTAAAACTGGTTGTTTAGGATCTAAAAGCCTTACACTCTGAGGTCTTAAGCAGAGACCTTGAAGTCAGTAGGCCGCTATCCTGTTGTTGTGGTTTTGCCATGGCAGCGGTTTGATGCAAGATCAAACCATATCAGCCGCCCTATTGCTCGCTGTACGCTTAGTATGGCTATGATCCATCTTAGCCAAGATCTCACCTTAACGTTTTCTTATTTACCCACCTTTGGCAGACAAACAAACTCACAGCTCACAACATGGCAGCGCTTCCCATCGTCCAACGCAATAGCGCGGCGGTGGAGCACGATGTGTGCTTTAGAGGACAAGCCTGTGCTGTTATATCTTCTAAAACGCGTGCTAATGCTTATTCCTGTATTGCTCTGCGTATCCATATTAGTCTTCTTGATCATGAGAGTGTTCTCTCCTGATCCAGCCCTGATCGTATTGGGACAACACGCCACCACTGAAAGCATTAATGCTTGGCGTGAAAGCATGGGCTTTAACGAGCCGCTGATCACCCAGTACATCAATTACATGGTAGCCATGTTCCATGGTGATTTTGGTGTATCTTTCTTCACCAATACTCCTGTCACCACTGAGCTCTTAGCTCGTCTTCCAGCAACTATCGAGTTAGCCGTATTAGCAATTATCATTGCTTCGGTTGTCGGCGTGATCTTTGGTGTGATCTCGGCTGTGAAGAAGAACTCCATCATCGACAATCTCACCATGACCACTGCATTAGTGGGTGTGTCGATGCCTGTGTTCTGGCTCGGTATGCTGCTCATCATTCTATTTTCTGGCATGCTGCACTGGGTACCATCAGGTGGTCGTATCGACACCTTACTGCGTCCTTACGATGGCACCGGTTTCTACCTCTATGACACCTTCATCATTGGTGATTGGGAAGCATTCTTCAATGCTTTACAGCACGCCATCCTGCCAGCTATGACCTTAGCCTGCTATTCCATGGCCATCATTACCCGTATGACACGCTCGAGCATGCTGGATGTGCTGCATCAAGATTACATCCGCACCGCCAAAGCCAAAGGCTTAAGTCCAGTCAAAGTCATTGGTAAGCATGCTTTCCGCAATGCACTCTTACCTATCATTACGGTGATTGGCTTGCAATTTGGCAGCTTGTTATCTGGAGCCGTGCTGACTGAGACCGTATTCTCATGGCCAGGTATCGGAGCTTATTCTGTTGAAAGCATCATGCGCTCTGACTTCCCTGTGATCCAAGCTGTGGTCTTAATCGTTGCTTTCATTTTCGTGTTTATGAATCTGATTGTGGATCTGCTCTATGCGGCCTTAGATCCGCGCGTGAAGTACGGTGCAGAGGGGCAACAGTAAATGACAGACTTAACCAATAACAAAGAGCAGCAGATGCCGCCAGAGAACAACCAAGCTCAAGACAAGCCTCTAAAGGCTCACAGCTCGCGTTTAGCAGATATGTGGGCTTCGCTTGCCTCAAACAAAGCTGCTTTAGCCGGAATGATCATTATCGCCATCTTAGTGCTAATTGCAGTGGTACTCACCATCACCCAAGCAATGGGCATTAACATCCTGCCTTATGATCCAAATCAGGCCAATATGGATAAGGCCTTTATTGCCCCTTGTGCCGAACACTGGTTTGGTACCGATCAATTAGGTCGTGACATTTTCTCCCGTGTCTTAGATGGAACGAAGATCTCCTTAAGCGTGGGCTTAGCTGCTGTTTCGATCTCTCTGATTGTGGGCACCATCTTAGGAGCCATGGGTGGCTTCTATGGCGGTCGTTTAGACAATCTCATCATGCGCGCCATGGATGTGATCTTATCTGTACCATCGATCTTATTAGCCATTGCCTTTATGGCAGCAATGGGACGTGGTCTGGATAAAGCCGTATTAGCTATTGGCTTAGTATCCATCCCAGAATATGCACGTATTGCACGCTCCTGTGTGATGTCGGTTAAGGCCAATGATTATATTCAGGCAGCTATCGTTACCGGTGACTCCAACCTGCGTATTATCTTCCGTCACATTCTGCCAAACATCACTTCACCAATTGTGGTTCGTGCCACTTTAGGTATTTCCACGGCAGTGTTAGATACGGCCGCTTTAGGCTTCTTAGGCTTAGGTGTACAACCACCTTTTGCCGAATGGGGTGATATGCTGGCACGTTCGCGCAGCTTCATCTTCTCTGCACCTTACACCCTGATTTTCCCAGGCCTTGCGATTACGCTCACAGTGTTGGCTTTCAACCTCTTTGGTGATGGCTTACGTGATGCCTTAGATCCACGCTCGAGACGCCGCTAAAGGGTAGGGAGAACGAAAACATGTTACTTGAAGTAAAGCATTTAACAACAGAGTTCACCACCCGTCGTGGCAAAGTGCAAGCTATCCGCGATGTCAGCTTCAGTATCGAAAAAGGCGAAATCTTAGCGCTGGTAGGTGAGTCTGGCTCTGGAAAGTCGGTTACTTCCTTATCCATCATGGGCCTTTTAAGCTCTAATGGTCGTGTGGTTGAAGGTTCCGAGATCAACTTTAATGGAGTGAACTTACTCACACTGAGTGAGCGCAAGATGCAGCACATTCGCGGCAACAACATCTCCATGATCTTCCAAGAGCCAATGACCTCGTTAAACCCAATCTTCACGGTGGGTGATCAGATCTTAGAGAGCATCCAATTACATACCAAGCTCTCCAAGAAAGAGGCAAAAGAGAAGCTCTTACATTTAATGGATACCGTGGGTATTCCTAACCCAAGCAAGCGTATCCATGACTATCCTCATCAGATGTCAGGTGGTATGCGTCAACGTATCATGATCGCTATGGCTATGGCTTGCCAACCACAGCTGTTGATCGCTGATGAGCCAACCACCGCCTTAGACGTGACGATTCAAGCTCAGATCCTCGATCTGATCTATCGCATGCGCGAACAGTTCAACATCTCTGTACTGCTAATTACCCATGACTTGGGAGTGGTAGCAGAGGCCGCTGATAAGGTCGCTGTGATGTACTGCGGTCGTATTGTGGAAGAAGGAACCACCCAAGAGATCCTAACCGCTCCACAACACCCATACACCTTAGGACTGTTAAAGTCGATCCCTCGCTTAGATGAGCACTCGGATCGTCTGTTCATGATCCCTGGCATGGTGCCACCTCCAGAAGAGGTTCCAGTAGGCTGTGCATTTGCTGATCGTTGTAGTCAAGCACGTCCAGAGTGCCGTGCTGCTTTACCAGAGCTGATTGCTTTAGGTGATCGCAAGGTACGTTGCTTCAACTTTAGTAGCTCTGCTGCTACTACTAAGGCCTAAAAGAGGAGTGAGTTTATGAGCGAAAACCAACAAGCCAAGCCTCAAGGCCAAGAGCTGCAAAGCCAGCAAACCAAGCCACAAAGCGACAAGTCGCAAGGCGAAGTGCTGTTATCCATCAAGGATCTGTGCAAGTACTTTGAGATCAAGAGTGGCTTCTTAAACCACAAGACCAGCTACTTAAAGGCTGTTGATCACCTCAACCTTGAGATCCGTAAAGGTGAGTGTTTTGGTCTCGTAGGTGAGTCTGGCTGTGGTAAGACTACTTTAGGCAAGATGATCGCAGGTCTCTACAAGCCTACCTCTGGCGAAATCATCTATAACGGTGTGAACTTAGGTGGCATTACACGCAATGAGCGCCGTAAGTATAGCCGCGACATTCAGATGATCTTCCAAGATCCGTATTCGTCATTAAATCCACGTATGACGGTGGAAGAGATCATTTCCGAGCCAATGATCGTCAATGGCACACATCACGGTGCAGACGTTGGCAAGCGTGTGGAATACCTGCTTAACTGTGTGGGCTTAGCCAAGCAGTATAAGAGCCGCTACCCTCACGAGTTCTCCGGCGGTCAGAGACAGCGTATTGGTATTGCTAGAGCTTTAGCCGTGTCACCACGACTGATCGTCTGCGATGAGGCTGTATCAGCTCTGGATGTGTCGATTCAAGCCCAGATCTTAAATCTGCTTGATGATCTGAAGACTGAGTTTGGCTTAACTTACCTGTTCATTGCGCACGGTTTAGCAGCAGTCAAGCACATCTCAGATCGCATTGGTGTTATGTACTTGGGATCGTTGGTCGAGGTAGCTCCAAAAGAGGCTATTTACGACAACCCAATGCATCCTTACACCCAATCGCTGATCTCTGCTATTCCTATCATTGATCCAAGCAAGCGCAAAGAGCGCATCCTGCTTAAAGGCGATCTGCCAAGCCCAATCGATCCACCAGAGGGCTGCCGCTTCAATAGCCGCTGTTTTATTGAGGATTGTGCTTACAAGCAGGAACATCAGCAGTTAGTAAAGGTGAAGAATCATCTGCTTGCCTGCAAGTACAAGAGCGAGCAAATTGCTAAGCTTGATAAGCAAACCTCAGCAGTTGAGGGAACCTTAGAGCAGGCAAGTGCTGATACTGTGGAGCAAAAGGCAAAAGCCTCCTAAGCCACAGGTAAGCTAGCAAAACGATTAGATAGAAGAAACAACAGGCTGTTTCTTATTTAAGGCAGAGGGTCGCAAGGCTCTCTGCCTTTTTATTTGCTTTTTGCCAAGCAAAGCGCGATAGCCTATACCAGACACTATACAGCGCACCCTGCACCTGATATCGCCCCTCGTACACAGGAATTAGCAAGCCCATAGATAAGCAATAGACGTGTCATGTGGCTGCAATAATGGTTTGCAGGCGAGCTTTGGAAGGCAATACAGGCACCAGCAGCGCTAAATAAGTAGCTTCTCTTGAGGCTCTTAGTACTCTCTGGTGAAATCAGAGCTACCTATCTAGTGAATGCCTTAGATAGGAAAACTAAACTCCTGTCAGATATGAGATGAGCTCAATGACCAAGTGAAGATTTGCGCAACCAGAGCAATATAAAAGCACAGCATCTCTTGATTCTTGGTCTAGGCCTTAGCTCTGGCTCTATAACCAAGTGAGTAATTAACCTGCGTTTTTAGGCAGTTATTAGCTTGATGACTTCTAGAGGCGCTGTAAGCGCTTGGTAATAACGAATATGCAGAAACGTAGAGGAGTACTGCCCTATTAGCTTGCTGCCTCTTAGAGGAACTCTAGAGGCGCTGTAAGCGCTTGGTAATAACGAATATGCAGGGCGTGGAGTGGTACTGCCTTAAAGTCCGCTACAAAGTATTTGCAGTGCCCAAAAACAAAAAAACCACCTTGCGGTGGTCTCGAAGAATGGTGCTGATACCGAGAATCGAACTCGGGACCTCACCCTTACCAAGGGTGCGCTCTACCAACTGAGCCATATCAGCACTTAAAAATCCACCTCAACGGTGGCATCAGTCACCTCAACGGTGGCCTAAAAACGAAAAAACCACCTTGCGGTGGCCTCGAAAGAATGGTGCTGATACCGAGAATCGAACTCGGGACCTCACCCTTACCAAGGG
>DXEV01000141.1 GCA_019114785.1 Candidatus Anaerobiospirillum pullistercoris
GCTCTAAATTGGAACTTGCGGTGCAAGATCCTGTTATTTAAGTCACCATTCTTCACAAAAGCTTCGATCTGCTTTGGCTTGGATGTCTTGCGTCTGCTCATGTCTAACATGCCGCATAAAATGCTAATGTATGGGGCATTATAACAATGCGCGTCAAAGCATGGCAGCCGACCGCACAGGTCGGGTCTTTTAAGAACTCGTCATTAGTATCACCGCCCATCAATGCAGTAGAGTTACTTGCTGGTAGCGACTGATGATTTTGTTTGCGGCAATAAAGATCTATGTACTCTGCTTGATAGCTTTCGTAGTCATACTTCTGCGTTTTGCGAGTGATCTTGCTCCTAGTAGCGAGCTGTTCAAGGCTAATTGATGGGGTCATAACATCACCTCAATGAGGGAATCAAAGCATAAGCCATATTTTATGCGAAAAAGTGAGCGTGGTTTGTAAGAGATCTAACGTTACAGGTAACATCAAAAAATGTGATCTTCATTCGACTCACCGTTTCGCCATACACAGGCTCACGGCAAGGAAACAAGCTACAGATAGCTTAATGCGAAAGAGATATGCGCTACGAAATAAAATAAAGGGGATGGAGATAAGTAAATCGAAGGAGATTGGATAGATGAGATGGGCAGGCTGCTTAGCTTCAGCGCTGCATTGCGCGCAAATCGCATTAGCTGCATGCTGCATCATGGGCAGCATGAGAGCTTGAAGGCCCTATCATTGGCCACTGTCGCGGTTTAGAGCATGAGGCAGAGCTCATGACCTGTAAGTTAGCCATAGAGTCAGCTTACGAGCAGGGTAAGGAGCCGAGAGAATAGTGAGCGCTTACGCTAGTGGTGAGTGTGGAGGGGCAGGCAAGCGGGAGCTTGCCTGTGGTTGAGCTTGGAGCCTAGCGACATGCCAGCAGTGCTGATAGCAGTGCTGCTGGCAGCGCTGAGGACAGCACTGGGGGCTGCGCTGCTTAAAGCAGCTTCTTGAGAATGAAGGAAGCGCGGAAACGACGTACCTTATTGAGCAGCTTCTGCACTTGCTCTGGGTAGTTTTCAAAGCTCTCCAGATCGTCTGGTGTGCGCACCCGTCGCGTGTATTGCAGAATGTACTGCTTCTCGTGCATGAACTTTTCCTGTAGCAGGTGATTTGGATCATGCACAAACAGGCCATTTTCCAAGTCTAAAGCCCAAGCACGTGGGTTTAAGTTGTTGCCTGTAATAATGGCCAGATTGCGATCAATGAAGATCCCCTTTAAATGGTAGGTGTTCTGCCCATTTTCCCACAGGTAGATCTTGAGCTGATCGTTGCTGATGGCCTTTTGGTACTTGACGACGAGATCGCGCAGATTCTGTTCGTACACATAAGGCACAGCACCAATTGGTGAGAACGGCTCATCTGGGCTGATGTAGAAGTCGTTGGCGCATTTATCTCCTACCACGATGCTCACTTCAACCCCACGTTGCAGCGCTTGCTCTAGAGTTTCGAGCACGGCTTTAGGTGGATTGAAATAAGGCGTGCAGAGGAAAATATTCTTGCGTGCCGAGGCTAAGGCCCAGAGAATGGAGCGATTGAGCTGATTGTTATTCTTACCCAATCCCACCAAAGGGGTAATGCCGACTTCATCATCTTGGAGCCGACGGCAGCCCTTAAAGGAGTATTGGCTATTAGCAAGGCTGCGCTGTAGAGTCTTGACCTCGTTCTTGATCTCTTTGATGCCTTTGACTTCACCTTGGGAAAAGTCCTGCACTGCAAAGTTCTGATGGAAGAGATCAGCAGTAAAGCGGCAAAGGGTATCTGCCAGCTCTTTGGATTGGATCTCATGGTAGCGATCAAGGCGGTATTTACGCTTGGCGTAATTTAAGTACACATCATTGATGCTGGCACCAGAGTAAAGCACGGTATTGTCAAAGACAAAGCCCTTCATGTGCATCACACCAAAGATCTCACGTCTTTTGACTGGTACACCGTAGATAGCAACAGGATTGTCTGATTGCTCGCCATAGCGCAGATACATTTGGCTATTGGTGTTCTGAGGGCCTTTGCCGATCAGTCCACGTTGAGCACGGTGAAAATCCACATACACACGGATGTAGAGCTGAGGGTTACGTTTTTGCGCCTCATAGAGAGCCTGCATGATTTCATTGCCAGCCTCATCATCTTGCAGATAGAGCAAGGTCATCATGATACGGTGTTCGGCACTAGCAATGAGCTCTAAGATCCGTTGATGGAAGAGGCTTGGGCGCTCCAATACCTGATAAGCGCAGGCTTTGACCGCGATCTGCGGTGCTTGTTGCAGTCGCGTTTGCGCATACAGCGCAGTCGGAAAACTGTTTTTAAACCAGAGCATCGGATCTCACCTTATGACAAGCCCCAAAGATCTAAATGGGGCTGTGACAAATTAAATTGTGGAGCAGTTTCACACAAGGCATGGTTTGGTGGCTATGGGACTGTGACATTTTAAAGAGACAGCCTGCTTTGTCTGTGAGCAAGCTATCTCTTAGGCTCTTAGATAGCAGCAGTAGCAGTAGTGAGATAGCTGACTTCCATATCCGAGAGAGTAGTGGCCGCATTCTTGATAATGCTCAAGACGTTTTGATGGTAGTCATTAAGCCAAGAGCGCTCGGCTGGAGTCAACAACTCACGGAGGATCAGTCGAGTATCAAAAGGCACTAAGGTCAAAGGCTCAAAACACAGCATGTGCTGACAACCTTGTTGCGTACAAGGACAAACTTCATAGAGGTTTTCAAGACGGATGCCAAATTCATCGGCCTCGTAAAAACCTGGCTCAATTGAAGTGACCATACCCACTTCCAGCGGAATAGCTGAGCTCTTGGTGGAGATGTTGTGTGGGCCCTCATGTACAGCCAAAACATGACCTACGCCATGGCCAGTACCATGCTCATAATCGCAGCCATACTGCCACAGAGGACGACGTGCGATAGCATCTAGCTGCATACCACAGGTGCCATGAGGGAAGATGGTCGAAGCCAGAGCAATGTGCGACTTGAGCACTAAGGTGTACATCAGCTGCATTTGCTCAGTGAGGTTAGGGCCAACTAAGATGGTACGGGTAATATCCGTAGTACCTTCAAGGAATTGAGCGCCAGAATCAATCAGATACAGAGGATCCTGTCCCATCTTGCGCGGCGTTGCCACTTCTGCGTGGTTGTAGTGGCACATGGCGGCATTAGGGCCTAAAGCCGAGATCGTGGCAAAAGAAGGCTCAATATAGTCACCCTCAATGCGGCGGAAATACTCTGCTTTTTCGGCTAAGACTGCCTCGTCTAAGTCTTCGACACGACGTTGGTAGGCTTCAATATCAGTAAGATTAGAGACCTTAGTCACGTCATCCAGCCATGCTTGGAAGCGGCACATAGCCACACCATCTTTTAAGTGTGCCTTGTGCTCACCTGCCAGCTCGGTAGCGTTTTTAATGGCTTTTGGCAGCTCGCATAAGCCTAAGCCTTTGACTACTTTGGCACCATGTGCGTACAGCTTGTCAAAAATATGGGCGTTAGTGTTGCTGGCATCAACGTAGACGGAGCAATTAGAGGAGCTTAAACGCTCTAAAACCTCATCAAAACCAACTTCAGGGAAAATATCGATGTGTCCGATATGATCCTCAAGATTGGCTTGTACCTCATCATCACTGAGGTGCTCTAAGTTGACGTACCACTCCAGAGCCTCGTTGGCGTAAGCGACCAAGCGGCAATTGATGATAGGCAGATAGTTGCGGTCACGACCACGGATATTGAGCAACCAACAGACAGTGGCAGGGCTGGAAATGATAGTGGCATCCAGACCGCGTTCACGTAAGGCCTGAGCAAGGTTCTTACGCTTTTGCATGCTTGGACAGCCATTGTACTCATCAGGGAAGATCTCAATTGGTGAGTAGGTTGGCTTTGGGCGGTCTTCCCACACTAGATCAAAGAGATTGTCCTCTAAAGGAACAAGCTCGATACCTGCGAGATCGAGTGCCAGCTTTAAATCTTGATAGTACTGGTAGCTGACGCAACGCAGATCTAAACCGACACGACTTTTCTTTGGCAGGATAGCGCACAAGTAGTCAGCTGGTTTGACTTCGGCGAAGTTAAAGCAGTCGTAGATCTCTTCATCGACTTGCTCTTTGACTTGAACCTTATAGCGGCCATCGACGAACACTGCTTGCTCATGTTCGATCTTGAGAGTTTCGTGCTCATCCTTACGGTTGGTGACTTCAAGAGGCAAAGCCTCCTCGCGCCCAATGCAGACACAGACAAAGCCTGCAGAGCCAGTGAAGTTGGTTAAGGTAGCGATCCGATCGCAATCTGGGGTGAGCTCGCTTGAGAGGTACTCATCATCATGAGGGATGATGAGGGCATCAAGCTCATTAGCCTTAAGCTGTTCTTTAACAGCCTCTAGCAGATCAAAACTATCGTCTTGAGTGTTCTCAGTCATACGCGTTGCTCACTGCTTGCACTTTACTCTCAGCAACACAAGGGGCTCTCAACTTAGGCGTAAAG
The DNA here is from genome assembly GCA_019114785.1 of Candidatus Anaerobiospirillum pullistercoris. GTDB lineage: Bacteria > Pseudomonadota > Gammaproteobacteria > Enterobacterales > Succinivibrionaceae > Anaerobiospirillum > Anaerobiospirillum pullistercoris. The sequence continues at coordinate 4,498 of DXEV01000141.1, forward strand.
AAGAGAGAGAGAGGAGAGAAAAGCTGGGAAGTGAGCCTCCTGAAAAAGAAAACATTATTGCTATCACTGCTATCAGCCACGGGTGACTCCAGAACATGTGAAGTCCCACAGGCATGTCCGAGCATGAGTAGATGCCGAACCTAGCCAGAGCAGCGTGCTTTTGCTGTTATCGCTTGCTCAGCAATGGCGACCACAGCCATTGAAGATATAAGGCTATGGGAGGCAGCAAAATGCAAACACGATGATATTGAGACCGGTTCTAAGGGCATTTAGTTCCTGAGGCTATCAAGGGTCAGGTGCCATCTGCCTTTTGAGCTTTGCGGTGCAGAAGATAGCGAAAAGCGATAATAGCACAAAGCCCAAAATTGCGCATAATCAGGGTGCTGAGCGCAGAAGCTTAACAGGTTAGGATAGATTTTTTGGGGAGCAAAGAACTGGCGGGAAGCCCTTTTTGC
>DXEV01000142.1 GCA_019114785.1 Candidatus Anaerobiospirillum pullistercoris
AAGGCTAGCACAAAAGCAGGAGCAAACCAAATCATGTGAACCACATCACTAAATATCTAGTTTGACAGGCATTTTTCTCAAAATGGCTTGTTTCAAGCATCTAGTGATGGTATCTAAACCATATGGCTCAATTGAAGAGCTACGGCTTAAGCGCAGCTGGAGTTACGCCAAAATCGAAGAAAATCTGAGCCCCATCTCAGCTCAAACCATCTTTGTTTTGTTGGTGGAAAGGAGGTGCACATGTCCAAGATCTTGCTCACTGCAGGCTCCATTTTGCTAGCCCTGACACTCAGTGCTTGCGACACCATGCCTGAGGTGAATAACTACAACTGCTACGCTCACATCCTGCCTATTGATCGTGACTATCATGAGTATGCGGCCAAATGTCGCGCCGAGCATTTAGGCAAGAGCAACCAAGAATATAACGATTTAGCCATCGCCCGCCTAAAGGCTTGTTACTACAGCGACGATCAAGCTAAATGTGAAGCTGCAACCCAAGAACTCCAAGCCCTACTCCAAGAATGGCAAAACGAAAAAGGCGCTTTGGCAATTTATGAAATCAAATAATAAGAGAAAAGGCTGAGATCCGACGATCCCAGCCTTTTTCATTAGCAGCGTAGCTGGCGCGACTAGTAGCGCAGCTAGCGCGGACCAGCGGCACCGCTGGCGAGGCCGATTAGCCGTTGTTTTCCATGCCGATCAGGTCAAAGTGCTTGGTACTCACGACCATGGTGAAGTCGTCCTTGGCAGGCTTACGACACTTGATCTCAATCACACGCGAGGACATGTTGTAATACCAACCGCTCTCGGTCTCATGGAAATCATCAGCCACCAGATAACGCGTTAACTCCTGACCATCGCAGCTGACAAAGAGAGCTCCCTTGGTCTTGCTCACTACCTGCACCCTCAATTGCTCATAGGAATGCTCCAGAGATCCCGTCTTGTTAAAGCGGATCTCCATATGCTCTCCAGGGAGCACCTTAATATGGGTGTTAGCGTAGACGCCGTGCTCGAAATCCTTAGAGTGGCCATCATCCTCGTAGTAGTCAAACTCAAGGTTTTCCTGCGCATCTACTGTTGCCGTTGCAGCTACCAACAGCTGTAAGGTCTTGACCTTGTCGAAGACCAGACGCTTTAAGTCATCTGAGGCCACCACAATAGCGTTATCACGCAAGAACATCGGAATAGACGCAGCGATAACTGGATATAAGATGGTCTGGCCGCCCTCGTAGACCTTAAAGTTATCATTAAGGTCATACCACTTATGGCCTGCAGGCAAGTAAATAGGACGCTCGGTCTGTCCCTTTTCTAGCACTGTAGCCACCAGTAGAGATGGGCCAAACATAAAGCTTAAGCTTTGATCCTCTAAGCAGCGCACATCATGAGGGAACTCCATGAACAGAGGACGCCACACTGACAAGCCCTCAAGATGAGCCACACGCATTAAAGAGTAGAGATAGACCATGTAGTGATAACGCAGTGCGTAAGCAGCTTTGATCTCCTCTTGGTACTCTGGGTACATGAAAGGCTGCGTCACTGTGTTGTCGTTATTGGCAGAGTTCATGGTGAAGCGTGGTTGGAACACACCATTTTGCACCCAGCGCAAGAGCAGCTCAGCCTCAGGGGCTTCACCGGCAAAACCACCGATATCACAGCCCATATTAGCCACACCACTGATACCCATGCCCAAGATCGTGCCCACATTGAACTTGAGGGTACGCCAATCAGTGAGGTTATCACCACCCCACACCTGTGCATAACGCTGGATACCGGTATAACCCGCACGGTTGATAATGTATGGACGCTCGTTAGGATAAACCGCAGCAATAGCTTTTCTTGCGGTATAGGCCATCATATTGGACTGAATAGCCTTGTATTCGTCCATGGTTCCGCCCTTGCCTTCAGCCGAGACCACAGCTTCGCGATCTTCCACACCGTCAAATTCGCAGTTATCGTTCCACACGGTCTTGGTGCCCATCTTCAGGATGTTTTCCTGCAATAAATGAGACCAAGCCTCACGTCCCTGAGGATTAGTGAAGTCCACAAAGTAGCCAGGGCCACCCCACCAGCGTCCCACATAGTATTGCTGTGGATTAGTAACAGCAGGATCAGTGCTAGCCTCATTGGCTGCCACTTTGTCCTCAGCAGGCACAGGATTTACCTTGGCTTGAGGGACTTTAACCAGAGCACCACGATCTAAGTAATACTGCTTGTAAGGATGCCCCATCAGCACACCAGGCTTCAAATTAGGGATCACATTGATGCCTTGGGCGTTTAAGGTAGCAAAGAACTCCTCTGGGTGAGGGAAGCGGATGTGATTCCAGTTAAAGGTGTAACGCAGCTTGTCCTTTTCACCAGCGGAATAGCCGCTAGCAAGCCAGAAATTGTCCACAGGAATACCGCTATCACGCATCTTAGTGAGCACTTTGTAGATCTCACGATCACAATCGCGATCCAGCTCGGCGTAATACATGGTAGAAGCGGTAAAGCCCAATGATTGCAGCGTTGGCATGGCACTCTTACCGGTAAGATCGGTAAAGCGGCGGATCACATCCTTAAGCTGAGGGCCATTGATCAGGAAGAAATCGATATCACCGCCATCAACTTGATAGAACGAATACGGTTCCCAATAGCCACTGCGCTCGTTACCCATATCAAAGATGGCATCATGGGAATTGTTATATAACAAGCCTACGTAATGTCCCTGCTGTGCATTGACACGCACATAGAAAGGAATGTGCTTATACATGGACTCGCAGAACTCAGGATCGTGTCCAATGGCGTCACGTGGGCACAGGTGCATGTGACGACCTTTCTTATCGACATGGCCTGTCGTCTCACCAAAACCAAAGAAGTGATCATTGCGTGGATCAATGCGGTTGTAATGGGTCAAACGTCCTAAATGGTCACGATCATAGGCACGCTCAGGCAGATCAGCATAGACCTCACAGCCTGTAGCTTTGTCCACTAAGGAAAAAGACAGAGGATGCTTGTGAAGCACCAGCTGTAAGGTGTCTGTACCTAAGCAAGTATGCTTCTCATCATCCACCTCAATCTGAGCCTCATAGGCTGGCAGACGAGTACGCTCAGCGGCCAAAAGCTCATCGAGCTCATCTTGCCATGCAGTCTGCACTAAGGCATAAGAGCGCTCTGGCATGTCTTGGCACCAGAGTTGATCTAAGCTCATCTGCTCGCGCTGCACCCCAGCAGCCTCAAAATGCACGCGAATGCGCACTATATCAGTGGTAACAAACTGCACCTTGACACGAGCTTGAGGGGCCAGCACAAGGAAGCCACTCTCACCATTTTGTTGGTAGACACGCACCTGTTCTACATCACGAACAAACACGAAAAGATCCTTACCCACGCTGTGGGCTAAAACATGCGGAAGCTCTACACCCCAAGGCTTTAACGCCACCTTGGTTGCATCCTTACCATGACCAAGGAATCACAGGTACTGTGCTAAAACATAATGGACAGCAGTCATGGCTAGGAAGCATTTCCGTTAGACAGAAAACTAAAAAAGCCGGAACTAAGAGCTTCAGGCTATGCCTGCAAACACCTTAGCTCCGGCTTGGTTGCAAGGATGATTGTCACAATGTTGGAGGCCAGTGAAGATGCTGCCCTCCAACCGTATAGTTGGGGCAAGGAAGGCTAGATCCTTGGCCCTATGGAAAAGAACAAAAAAGCGAAAGAAAGCGACTACATCAAGCCCATGGCCTCTGGGATCACCAATGAAATTGCAGGTACATAGGTTAAGATCAAGAGGATGGCAATCAACACTAAGAAGTAAGGTAAGAGCATAGCTGACACCTTTTCTAAGGACATCTTAGTGATACCGCAGCCCACAAACAGCACCGAGCCCACTGGAGGAGTCATCGAGCCAATGCACATGTTGAAGATTAAGACCACACCAAAGTGCACTGGATCCATGCCTAAAGAGACACAGATTGGCAGGAAGATTGGGGTGAAGATCAGAATAGCTGGGGTAATGTCCATGAACATGCCCACAATCAACAGAATCAGGTTGATGAGGAACAACAGGACATACTTGTTCTCAGAGATGGAGAGCAGACCGTTAGCGATAGCATCAGGAATACCGGAGTAAGCCATCACCCAAGACATAGCCGAAGAAGACGAGATCAAGAACAAGATGATACCGCTGGTGCAAGCACTATCCACCAAGATCTTCATAAAGACCTGCATATTGATGGCACGATAGATCACTGACAAGAATAAGCAGTACACCACGCACACTGCAGCACCTTCAGTTGCGGTAAAGATACCACCCACGATACCGCCAATCACGATGATGATTAAGAGGAAGCTTGGTAAGGCATCTAAGGTGATCTTAAGAGCAGTCTTTAATGGCACCACACCCGTGGTTGGGTACTTATGAGCACGAGCGTATAAGAAGGCCACAACCATCACACCTAAGCCCATTAAGATGCCAGGAATATAACCTGCCATAAACAGAGCCGAGATGGAGACACCGCCCACCACCGTAGAGTACACGATGAAAGCAGAGGTTGGTGGGATCAGCAGACCAGTTGGAGCTGAAGCAATATTCACAGCCGTGGCAAAGGCCATGTTGTACTTCTCTTCCTTTTGGATTGGGGAAATACTACCGCCCATGGCCGAAGCTGCGGCTACAGCAGAGCCTGCCAGCGCACCAAAGAGCATATTGCCCAGCACATTAGCTTGTGCCAAAGAACCAGGAATGAAGCCGCAGAAAAGCTTAGCAAAGTTGATCATGCGACGGGCAATACCGCCATTGTTCATGATGTTACCTGCCAAGATAAATAGAGGCACAGCTAAAAGCGAAAAGCTCTCCACGCCTGAATTCATTTTTTGCATTGTTATGAAAGAAACTTGATCCCAACTTAAGGTAGATAGTGCTGTGATCACCGAAGAGATCACGATACTCACACTAATAGGCACGCTCAACGCGAGCAGGAAAAAGAAGACGGCGAATAAGATCACCGTAGTCAGGGCAATAGACATTATTGATCCTCCTTGCGCTCGTCTTTGGTGACGGTAGCTTGGTCAGCATTAGCTGCATCAGTAGCAACCGCCTGCGAAGGCTCAGACTCGGCCACCACCACGGCTGGGGCTGCATTGGCAGCGTTAGGGCTCAGGCTAACTCCAGTGAAGTCCTCGTATAAGTTGATGATCTGAGCAATGATGATAAAGACACCAGAAATTGGAGCCATGCTATACACCAGCGAACGTGGAATACCTAACAAAGCCGAATATTCCATCGAAGCAGAAATAGCCAGCTTGGTACCACCTACCACGAGGATGGAGAAAGCAAAAATCAAGATAATGGCATCAACAATGATGGTGATAGTCTTACGGGTTGGGGCATCAAAGCGATCACGCACAAAGGTCAAAGCCATATGCTCACGCGAAGAGAAAGCGTAAGCAGCACCAATGAAGCCTGTCCAGATCAAGAAATCACGCACCAGCTCTTCGGTAAACGATGCTGGATCGTTTAAGCAGTAGCGCGTAAACACCTGCCATAACACCAAGAGAGTCATGACGACTAACAAAATGGTGCAGAGACGAGCTAACACGTAAGTCATGCCCGCCTTGAGTTTCACTAAAAAGTCATACATCTTGAGGCCTCCTACTCAGCGACAGTCACTTCTTGAATAGCTTTAGCCTCAGCTTCAGCCTCAGCAGTCTTGCCTGCACGCACGTTAGAGATCAGGGCTAAAAGGTGCTTTACACCAGGGTATTCAGCCGAGTACTTATCCAACATACCGCTGGTGGCTTTACGGAAAGCGTCCTTATCCACGTCATAGACAAACTGAACGCCCATCTCAGTGCTAGCTTCAGCAATAGCATCTTCCACTGCCTGATCCCACATGTCTTGGTGAGCAACAGTAGAATGACGAGCTGCTTCTTCCATGATGATGCGATCCTCTGGAGTCAAATCGTCCCAAACCTTGGAAGAAATAACTAAAGCATCAGGGATCATGGCGTGCTGATCCATCGAGTAGACCTTGCAAATCTCTCCATGCTTACCTAAAGTCAAAGCGGTCTCATTGTTCTCGGTACCGTCAATCACACCGGTTTGCAGCGAAGTAAACACGTCACCGTATGCCATGGCCACAGGAGTACCGCCCATAACGTCGATCATTTCCGTCTGGGACTTCATGTCCTGCACACGGATTTTGAGGCCTTTGAGATCAGCTGGAGTACGGATGGCACGATCTACGGTGTAGAAAGAGCGAGCACCAGAGGTGTAATAAGTCAGCGTCACAAATCCTTTGTCGTAGCTAGTCTTAAAGAAGTCATACATTGGATCACTGTCCATAATGAAGTAGAAATCCTCAGTATTATTGAAGATATATGGCAGACCAAAGGCGTGATAGGCATCCTGATAGGTAGCCAGCATTGGCGAGGAAACCTTGGTCATGGAGATCACGCCTGCCATCACCTGCTCCATCTGCTCAAGCTCAGAGCCCAGCTGGCCGTTGGCAAAGATCTTAAATTGGATACGACCGTTAGTGCGCTCCATAACCTCATCGGCAAATTGCTTAATAGCAATGTGCACGGTGTGAGTTTCACTCAAGCTATGCGCCAGTGTCATCACATAAGGATTGTCTGGCGTAGCCTCTTTACTGTTTGGTGCGCTTTGCCCGCCACAGGAGCAAAGGCTAACCGCCATTGCAGCCGCGAGCATTGCTTTCACAAAAACTCTCATAGAAAAAACATCCCTCTCAAAACATCTTAAAAATAAGCTCCAGAGCAGCAAACTGTCGTCCTCATTACAGCGCCCGCCCCATTAGCTCCTGACGTGAGTGAGTTGTACTCAAACCGATATGCTTGGCTCTACTTGCCAGCAGCATGAAGAACCAAACACCCCTACAGCTATCGGCTCACGTTCCCTCTCAGCAACACATGGGGCTCTATCTAAGATGTAGTTCACAGCACAACAAAGGCACCTAAAGGCACCTAAAGTCACCTTAAGGATACCTAAGGTCTCCTTGTGTCACTTTGTGTCACCTTGTGCTGCACCCCACACCTGCTAAATAGATCTCTGGAAGCCTCAAAAAGAAATAGTCTCGGTACAGCTGTCGCTACTGCCACAACAATAGCAGCAGTAGCCACAGTCTCGGCCACAGACGTAGTCACGACAACAGCAACAGCTACATGCCGATCATGTCAAATGGCTCAAAAGAAATGACCACTTCATGATCACGCTTAATAGCTGGGTACTTGATCTCCACACACTTGCGAGTCTGCGAGTAGTACCAAGCACAAGGGGCTTGCTCAAACTCAGCACGATGCAGTAAGTGCTCGATCTTGATGCCATCAACCATGACATAGAATGGGCACTTCTCATGGTGGATCACGTACAACTTAACCTGCTCTACGGCACTCTCGTAAGAACCACTGTAGTGGAAGCTAAACTTGGTGGTAGTGCCAGCCTGCATCTTGATGTCAGTGGTTAAGAACTTGCCCTGCTCAAAGTCATTGCTGACGCCATCATCCTCATACAAGGTAAAGCTACCGTCTTTATCTGGAGCAGCGATGATCTCAAGATGCTTAACCTGATCACGTTGTAAGCAACGTAATTTGTCTTCAGCACCAGCCATAACCACGATCTGACCTGAGCGGATAAACATTGGGATGGAAGCCATGTCTACAGGTAACTGTACAGTGGTACCACCCTCATAGCGCTCAAAGGTATTAAAGTCGTAGAAGGTCTCACCCTGAGGGAAATAAACCTCACGTACCTTTTGGCCTTTTTCTAAGACATTAGCCACCATTAAGCCCGAGCCCAGCATAAAGTTTTCGGCCTCGTCGTAGACCTTTGGATCTTGCTGATACTCCAACAGCATTGGGCTGAAGTATGGCAAGCCAGTGACATGAGCACGGTACATGAGCGAATACATGTAAGGGGAGAGACGATAACGCAGGTTGATGGCATCATGGATTAAATGCTTGCTCTGCGAGTACATCCAAGGCTCAGTCACCGAGTTATCGACATTGACAGAGTGGATGGAAAAACGTGGCTGGAAGATACCGTTTTGCACCCAACGTACAAAGAGCTCTTCGGTTGGTGCTGGGCCATAGAAGCCACCGATATCCGAACCTTGGTTAGCCACACCGGATAAGGACATGCCTAACATGGTGCCGATGTTGTACTTTAAGGCCTCATAGCAAGTCAGGTTATCGCCAGACCAAGTTTGGGCATAACGCTGAATACCAGCATGACCAGAGCGGCAAACCACAAATGGACGACGGTTTGGATAGAACTCACGTAAGGCTTCCACTGTGATCTGGCACATGACGCTGCTCATAACGGCCTTCATCTCGAGCACAGTCTTATCTAAACCTTCAACCGAGCAACGGCAGTCCTTATTAACGATACTGTCGTATTCGCAGTTATCGTTCCACACGCTGTAGCAGCCGTAAGCAAAGAGGTGATCTTTGAGCTGTTGCTTCCAATAATCACGGGCATTCTGCTGCGTAAAGTCCACAAAATGGCCCTTACCACCCCACCATGTACCAACAGCAGGGGTATCTGCATGCTCTTCGCGCACAAAGATCTGATGTGCTTTCATGTCCTCAAGAGCTGGGTGTACGCACAGAATACCAGGCTTGACGTTAGGCGAAACCACAATGCCTAATTCATCCATAGCCTTGAAGTAAGCAGCTGGATCTGGGAAGCGCTCATCATTCCAAGTAAAGACACAGCGCTTTAAGCCCTCAGCAGTAGAGGCGGTGCAGTAGCCAGAAGATAACTGGAAGCCATCAATGCCGATATCCTCGCTCTTGGCAGTATTGATAAACTTACAAATGGCTTGGTCACAGTCCTTTTCCAGCTCTGCGTAATACATCGAGGAGCCTAAATAGCCTAAAGCAGCCTTAGGCAGCATGATGCTCTTGCCGGTTAAATCGGTATAGCGCTCAACTACTTCCTTGACCGATGGGCCCTTGATGAAGAAAAGATCGATATCGCCCTTGCTGACACGCACAGTGGAGTGACGGTGCCAGTAATTGCTCTTGCGGCGGCCCATATCAAAGTCACACTCACTGGAGGTGTGATAGAAATAGCCTGAAGCCACCTTGGTTTCGTGGTTCAGCTTAATGAAGAAAGGAATGTGTTTGTAGAGGGAGTCAGTGTTCTGTGGATCATAGCCCATAGCATCGGTTGGGCACATGGTCATGAAAGCTTGGGCTTTGTTAAAGTTACCACCCTTCTCACCAAAGCCATAGAAACCGTCAGTAGCTTCGATCTCCGAGGTGTGAACACGACGTAAATTGCTGTCCTCTTGCAGTGCCAGATCCACACAGTCCTTGTGCAGCACTACACCATTGAGATCAGTGATCTCAATTTGATAAGGGCTCTTGTGCACGATCACCTTTAAGGCCGAAGAGGTCAAAACAAAGCAGTCTGGCTGCTCTTCTAAAGTGCTAGGGGCCACTTCCACACGACGGCGATAGGACTTCAGCATAGGGTCAGTCACGCTATCCCAAGCGGTCATCACCAGCGAGTAGGAATACTCCTGAAAAGTGCCATCAAAACCAGCACGGATACGAACAATTTCCGGAGTCAGGAAATAGATCCGCACATCACAAGCATCAGTGCCAACCACATAGAAATTGTCTTGAGCCTTGCAGCTCAGAGCTTGAGTGCAAACGCGCATGCCCCTATTTCTCCCGAACAAACTAAAGAACAGCAATGAAAACGGGTAATGGGTAGCTCACAACAAAGCCAGAGTCCACAGCCTAAGGCAACTGCTGCCATAAAGCTCGCTGATTCCCATACATACCTGTTTTCTACTTGTATGGTAGAGAGTTTGCGCGGGAAAAACTCAACAAAAATTGACAGGATTTAAGCGAAATTCAACATTTCTTGCGCAATTTACGAAAGTAAGAACTACATCACAAAAAGCAAAAAGCGCCACGTAAAACGGCGTAAACACTGTATTTCCTGCTTTAAAATGCCCTCAAAATACCCCTACAGTTGGCTAACAACAAAGCAGATCTGTCTAGCAAGATAGTATGAGTTTAAGACCTGTGGCTACGGCTGCGGCTACTGTTACCCAAACACCTTTGCTTTCCACCACCGCGCCTCCCTATCCTCTATCTGATTCAGATCTGCTGGCCCTATAGCAAGCCTCAAGCTTGCTTGCAAACAAGCCAAACGCTTGCTTGCATCCACCCTTAATACTCAACCCCACTATAAGTAATGGAGAGCTGCCATGATCGATAATGCCGCTATCTTCATGCAAAGCGGTCACAATATCGCTTCAGAGCGCATCAGTAGCGTTAACGACAACACCATGCGCAGCCACTTCCACTCCTACTTTGAGCTCTTCTACCTCGAAAAAGGCAAACGTGCAGTGGTGGCAGGAGAGCGCTCCTATCTTTTAGGGCCTCATGAGTTCATCATTTTCCCGCCCTACACAATGCACCACTCTTTTTCCGAGCCAGATGTCGCTTTTGCGCGCATTGTGCTGTACTTTGCCCCTGACACCATCCCAGAGGCACTGGAATTAAAACTGCGACAAGAGACCAAACCTCACGCTATTGCTTCAACCCAGCAACAGCAAGACTTTTACAACCAGCTTTGCGCCCTCATGGCAGAACAGGATCCACAAAACAAAGAAGATTTTCATGATGTGGCACTACACAGTCGCTTAAACCTGCTATTGATCTCAGCCTTACGGCACGAGAGCAAAGATGTTGCTCCGCAAAGCGAACCCAAGATCGCTAAGATCGTGCAGTATGTGCACAACCACTATTTCCAAGAGCTCAGCCTCGATGACTTGGCCGAAAAGTTCTTCATTAACAAATTCTCGCTGTGCCGCGAATTTAAGCGTTTCACCATGTGCAGCTTTGTGGAGTATCTCAACAAGATCCGCGTGCTCCACGCCCAGCGCCTATTTGTCGAAAGCGACAAAAGCATTACCCAGATCGCGATTGATGTTGGCTTTGGTAGTCTCACCCACTTTGAGCGTGTCTTTGCTCAGCACACCCATCAGACCCCAAAGAAGATGTGCCAGCAAATGCGACAGCTCCGCGATAAATCACCGTCCATCTAAAGCCCTAAAGCCACAACGTCGTCTATCGCGAGCTGCCAAACTCACGTACCGCCACAAACAAGCCTTTGAAAGCAGCACCAGCGGCACAGGCTAAGATCAAGTACTTAAAGGACTGGTAGATAAAGACAGCGTGACTCAAATTCTGCTCAAAGACTTCTGGTGGGATCCCGTCTTTATTGGAGTTGATGTACCAGAGCTCACCGTAAAAAGCCCAAGGAATCAAGGCAATAGCCGCAAAGAACATAGACGAAGGACGACGCTTTTCCTTTTGCATCAGGTACATGGCATAAAGCAGCCAAGCTGAAGCGGCCGCCAGCACAATATACTCAAGGATATTCGCAGGGGTTAACGGTGCTGAAATATAGGCTACTGCGTATAAGGCAACCAAGTGCACGCCATTGATAAAGATCGGGCGATAATCGTCCAGCATCACAGTTCTCCCATTTAAGTCTCAAAACGATAACAGCGCCCGCCCCACCAAGACAAACTCTACTCAGGGCTATGACATAAGGGGCATAGCTCCGTCAGCTGTAACCAAGCTTTTGCCCCTATTCTAAGGCATACCTGACTCAGCCCCAAACTAATCTGCATTCCGACCCTAATTCGTAGCACTCAGATCATCCCCGTCCGCATAGGTGGCCAAGGCAACAACAAGTCGCTCTAAGGGCATCTCCATCTTGCCCATGCCTCGCCGCTTCTTAGCACAAAGGCCTTTACGCCCTGAAAAGCTTTTGTTAAAATATCCGCCGGTTTCGTTGCTTGGTAGCAACAAAGCCGCATCCCACCTTAATGTGCTGGATTAGCTCAGTCGGTAGAGCAGTTGATTCGTAATCAAAAGGTCGCAAGTTCGATTCTTGTATCCAGCACCACTTCCCATCACCTATTTCTCTTTCCTGCACACATTTTCCTGCTTCTTTTGCGCCCCAAAGCAAGCTCACTACTTTTCTGCAAGGCTGTACAGCTCGCTAGTATTTTTTCAGGAAAACCTTACGACCATCTGGCCAGATCTCGTATATACCTGCTTCATCGCCCTTATATACAGGCAGGCCCATTGCGAAGTGACTTCGTTCGGCTTGTTCCACCACATACTTGAGGTAGTCAGGGTCATCACAGACGCGCCACAGTCTTTGGCCAAAATCTTCATTAGGCTTTCTATTCCACTCCTCTTTCCAGCTCACAGTCAGTTTGCTGTCGAGGTAGGCCTGATACTCTGCGTCGCCGCTTAGACGCTCTTTGTAGTTCTCAGGATCCTCACCTGGCTGAAGATCCCATTTGTGTTGCCATTCCATGTTAGTTCCTTCATTATGAGTTCATGCTAATCTTAGAGCTATTGGGAGCTCCAAAATAGAGTTCGACTGAACTCTATCGGAAAATGTCCACGCATGGAGCTCTGACCAGCACTCTTGGAGGTCTAGAAGCTCATGGCTACCTATCACTTGCCTCAGTGGCAGATGGCAGATCTGCCGCCAATTACGACCAATCTATCGGATTTCAGGGAGTTCCGAGAAGAGCAGTTTGTGTTCGTCGACAAGACCGCTCTTATCTGCAATCTGATCCGCGAAAGTAAGGTCTCTTTGTACCGACCTCGCCGTTTTGGCAAGACTTTGCTACTCTCGACCATTAGAGAGCTCTACACAAATGGCACTAAGAACTTTGAGGGCTTAGCTATTCACGACCTCTGGCAACGCCCTTGCTGCCCTGTGATCAGCCTGTCGCTTTTTGGCCTAAGCAACCATGAAACCTTTGAACAAGACTTGTGCGCACTCCTGCGCGATGCCTTTGCCCAAGCAGGCTTTGTCGATGCTCTTTCCATTAAGACCGACAACATCATATACCTCACCGCAGAGCTCGACCTCCTAAGAGGCCAACAAGACATCGTAATCTTAGTGGACGAGTGCGACTTTCCGCTCTCTGCCAACCTCAACAATCCTGAGGCTTTTGCGCGCAACCAAAACATCCTTCGACTGTTCTATGCTTGGGAGCGCGATTTAGACAATCTTGAGTTCATCATGTTCACTGGCATCGGCCGCTACCAAGAATCCACACTATTCTCAGGGCAGGATATAGTGGACGTCTCCTTTGAGCCAATGTATGCCAATTTGCTGGGCTACACCCAAGAGGAGCTGGAAAGCTATTTTGCTCCTCACATCAGTGCCGCTGCCTCTCTGCTCAAGATCAGCGAAGAGCAGTTGCTGGACGACCTCAAGCGCCAATATTATGGCTTTTGCTTTGATCGTGATGCCGAAATCGCGGTCTACAACCCGATCGACATTAACAACTTTTTCCTGCAAGTTATCGAGTATCCTGAGAGCGCTCCTGTTTTTGGCTCCTATTGGATGAACAGTGCCAATTCTGAGCCTCTGCTACTTAAGTTTTTAGAGCGCAATAAGACAGGGCTGGCCTTTCTGGACGACGTAAAAGACCAAGGGGTTTGGATCTTCCAATACGATCTCAATAATGTCTTCACTTTCGACAACAAGCTACATTTCCCAGTATTAATGACGCAAACCGGCTACTTCACCATTAAGCAGGCCATTAACAACTCCCCTAGTTCTTTCTCGCGCATCTATGCGTGCTCTTTTCCGAATCAGGAAATCGAGCTGGCATATGGCAAGATCTTTGTCCGCTATCTTACACAAAGCCACCGTCGCCATAGTGAGCATGACAAATGGCTAAGACAAGAAACAGAAAATCTGCGACAAGCCCTAGGCGAGCAAGATATGGCGCAAGTGGTCAATGTGCTCAATGTCTTTTTATGCGCTATTCCTTACGACTTGCGGGCCAACGCCAAAGAAGTTGCTTACCGCACTTTCATTGGCTGGTGTCTCCAATCGAGCGCCGAGCGTAAAGTTCGCTCCGAGGCCTTAAACAATAGCAGCAGCTCAGATCTTGAGTTCACGCTCAACGATTGCTCCTACGTTATTGAGCTCAAACTTCTCACCCAGCAGCAACAGCAAGATCCCCAAAACGCAGCTAATCTGGCAGCTGCCGCTCAGCAGCAAGTCTATGATCGTGGCTACGATTTCAATGACCAAGACGGTAGTGATACCAAGCACTACGGCTTAGCCCTTGTGGTCTCAGAGCACAGTCGCCAGATTGAGTATTGGCGCTATTTCGACGGCTCCAATGTGATTGCCGAAAGCGCAGTTGCGCCCGTCAGTGTGGAAAATTCGCCTGAGCAGTCTCAATAGCTGCCCACTGACCAAGTCAGCACTGTCACAGCAGACAGGAGCTTAAGATGTCAGACACGCCCTTGTTTTTGCTCTTGCTGTCTTAGCTCCGGATGTCTGGCAGAATCGACCAAGATTTCTGCCTCAACCCTTTTAGTTTCGCAACAACAAGCATAGGAGGAAATATGGCCTTAAGACCTTTAGCTCGCCTACTCAGCCGCTTAATTTTAGTCACAGGGCTTTGCAGCACAGCAACATACGTGGCTGCAAGTGAGCCTACAGCTCCAACCGCTGCCCAAAAGGAGCTCATGGGCTATACCGACGGTGCCCAGATCATGACTGTGGCAGAGCGTGTCACTCCTATCGATGCGCGTAGCAATCTGATCTACGCCCAAGTTGCCTCTCCTCGTCAGCACGACCTGCTGCATATGCACCTACTCATCCCACGCACAGAAAGCCCAAAGCCAGCTATTATCTTCTTCCCTGGTGGTGGCTTCACTAGCTCCGACTATGATCGTTACACCGACATGCGCTATGCTCTGGCCAGAGCAGGTTTTGTGGTCGCCTCAGCAGAATATCGCGTTGTCCCTCACATGTTCCCAAGCCTTGTCGAAGATGGCAAAGCCGCTGTGCGTTATCTGCGTGCTCACGCTCAAGACTTTGGCATTGATCCTGACAAAATCGGCGTTTTAGGTGACTCTGCTGGTGGCTATATGTCCCAAATCGTAGCTACCACCAATGGGGAAAAGGAATTTGACCGTGGGGATTTCCTCGATGTTTCCTCTGATGTGCAAGCCGCCGTGTCTATTTACGGAATCTCAGATCTGCTCTCCATTGGCGAAGGCTATAGCGACGAGATTGTAGCTGTGCATAAGTCGCCAGCCGTGACCGAAGCCCTGTTGCTCCACGGCCCAGCTTTCAACACTTTTGCCGGTGCCTCCATCGACTCTGATCTAGAAAAGGCCAAAAAGGCCAGCCCAATCAACCATGTCGACAAAAATGATCCTCCAATGCTGCTCTTACACGGTAGTGCAGACACCTTAGTCAGTCCTTGGCAAAGTGCCCACATGCACGAAGCCCAAAAGAAAGCAGGTGTTGACAGCTCCTACATCTTAATTGAGGGAGCAGACCATGGCGGCATAATGTGGTATCAAGAGCCAGTCTTCCAGCAAGTGATCTCTTTCTTCGAGCAAAAACTTGGTAAGCCAGCTCAAAAATAAGCCCCCTCACGGAAATTTCTCAAGAAAAGCTTACCCCAGCTTTCTTTCCCTCGCCCCATGACGACCTCTTGGGGTTACGGCAAAAACCGTTGGCTTTAGGGCTAATGCCTTAGCCCTAAAGTCAGAGTCTCTTCGCACCATAATGAGACCTTGTTGGGCCTATCCCTCCACATAGCAAAAAATGCAAACCGACTGCCTCTATTTTGAGCATTTCACTAAGATAGACATGTTTGCGCCATTTTGGGGTGTGCGCTTGATCACTATTTTTGCGACTTTCGCCACGTTAACGAGTTTGGCCTAGCGCCTTTTTCCACTCGTTGTAATAAACTATTGAGCATAAGTTCTGCGTATTACAGGAGAGCATGGCCTTTAGTGCGACTTACGCCGATGCGCGAATGCGCGTAGCCCTTGGCTCACCGCTTTGGCTCTAGTTATCCTCAATGCGCAGCAATGCCATTAGCCTGCCCGCCTGCTACGGCCTCGTTTTTTGACCGTGCTTGGGTTCGGGCTTAACAAGTATCTTTGTAGCCTAAACCGTGTGGCTACAAACGTAGGTGCAACTTCGTGGCTGCAAAGCTGCGCTTTCGTCGCTCTGCATCACCTTACTAGCACCAGATCTTTCCTTAGGCTCTAGATCTTCTCTTAGCCTTTGTGAGTTTTAGAACCTAAGGAAAGATAAAAGCTAGACTGCTTAGCCGATTTGGTTGGGAGCGTAGCTCAAAACTACTGATCTAAACGCTCAAATTAAACGGGGAGGTGACTGTCTCCGTCCCTTTGTCTATTTTTGTGAGATAAAGGGGAAGCTAGTGCAGGAAATATCTTGCACAACACCATGTGGATATACAGGTTGAAAAATGACGGTGTTAGCGACCGCTAGCACAGAGTAAACCAGTGCACTCTACATGGCACATGGCATTAAGTGTGAAAATTAGGTCATTTAATAAGTCACACAGTCCTAACCAGCCCTACGAATTATGCTTGTCGGCAACAAGGCAAGACATGGGATCTTGCGCGATCTCATTAAAAACATGGGAGCTTGAGAATGCTTATTGATGAACTAAACAGCGCACGTCTAACCAAGCCTTTTGAGGTCTTGGGCTTACAGCCTAACCCAAATGGCCAAGGTTTCATTTTGCGTGCTTGGTTACCAGGTGCCAAAGAGTGCCGTGCCTTAAGCCTTAAGAGCAAAAAAGAAATCTGTGTGCTTAACGTCGTCAATCCAGACGGACTGTTTGAGAAAGTGCTCGAGGACGTAACTGCTCCTTTCCACTACCTCTTTGAAGTCAAGTACGCAGACTCTACCGTCGAAGTGATCGATCCATACCAATTCCGTGATGAGGCTTTCTATGGCCTTAACACTATGTATGAGACCCCTGAGAACCTCTATAAGACCTTAGGTGCTCAGCTGATCGAAGTCGAGATCGACGGTGTTAAAGTTAAGGGTACTAAGTTTGCCGTCTACGCCCCATCTGCTACCTGCGTGAGCGTGATCGGTGACTTCAACTTTTGGGATGGCCGTCGTCATCCTATGGCTCGCTCTCTGCTCGGCCACTGGGTGCTCTTCGTACCTGGTTTAGGTGCAGGCCAGCGCTATAAGTTTGAAATCAAGGACGTCAACGGTAACCGTCTGCCTCACAAGTCAGACCCTGTGGGCTTCTACCACGAGCAATACCCTTCCTTTGCCTCTATCATTTCCGATCAAACCACCTACAAGTGGCATGATGATGATTGGCGTAAGGCACAGTTAAACGACAAACTCACTCAACCTATGTCAATCTACGAAGTGCATCTGGCTTCGTGGAAGCGTAAGCCTGATGGCTCCAGCTTAGGTTATCGTGAGCTGGCCAAGGAGCTGGTCGATTACTGTAAGGAAATGGGTTACACCCACATTGAGCTGCTGCCTGTAATGGAGTATCCATTCTCTGGCTCTTGGGGTTATCAACCAACCGGTTTATTTGCTCCAACCTCTCGCTTTGGCGGCATCGATGACTTCAAGTTCTTCGTGGATACCTGCCACCAGAACAACATTGGTGTGATCTTAGACTGGGTTCCTGCTCACTTCCCTACTGACGCCCATGGTCTCGCCCGCTTTGACGGTACTCCAGTGTACGAGTACGAAGACCCACGTCGTGGCTGGCACCCTGATTGGAACTCCTTAATTTACGACTTTGGTCGTGACACTGTACGTCACTTCCTCGTGGCTTCGGCTTTAATTTGGCTCGATTACTACCACGTCGATGGTCTGCGTGTTGATGCTGTGGCTTCCATGCTGTACTGGGATTACTCTCGTAAGGATGGTGAGTGGATTCCAAACGTCAATGGCGGCAACATCAACTACGAGGCAGTATCCTTCCTCAAGTGGTTCAATGAGACTGTCTACGCTAAGTTCCCTGGCGCTATGACCATCGCCGAAGAGTCCACTGCCTTCACTGGCGTGTCTCGTCCTACTTACACCGGCGGCTTAGGCTTCGGCTTCAAGTGGAACATGGGCTGGATGCACGACAGCTTAGAGTACATGAAGCAGGATCCTTACTTCCGTAAGTATCACCATGGTGAGATGTCGTTCTCTATGATCTATGCCTACAACGAGAACTTCATCCTCTCGATCTCCCACGACGAGGTCACCCATGGCAAGCACTCCATGCTGTATAAGATGCCAGGTGATGAGTGGCAACAAGCCGCTAACCTGCGTGCTTTCTTAGGCTATCAATATGGTCACCCAGGCAAGGTCTTGAACTTCATGGGTACTGAGATCGCCCAAGGCAATGAGTGGAACCACGACAGCTCGATTGATTGGTGGTTATTACAGTACGACAAGCACAAGGGCATGCAGACCTTAGTTAAGGACTTAAACGCCTTCTATCGCAGCAACCCTGCTTTATGGCAAAACGATTACGACCCAGAGGCCTTCCGTTGGCTGGATGTCTCTGATGCCGAGCACTCTGTCTTTGCCATGTTACGTACCATCCCTAACCACGATGCCAATAGCGACGGCACTCCAAAGGATGAGGTCATGATGATTTCTAACTTCACCCCAGTGCCATATGTCGGCTATCGTTTAGGTGTACCACGTCCTGGCACCTATCAGGTCGTGATGAACACCGATGATAAGAAGTATTGGGGCTCTGGCTATGCTACTGGCCCAGAGAAGCTCACTGCTACCAATATTTCTTGGCAGGGTCAGTACCACAGTGTGGTCTTAGATCTGCCACCTCTGGCTACTATCTTCGTCAAGCGTGTAGGTGACTAAGACCTAACTTAGAGCATGCACTCTCAGGTCAGACTTAAGTCTGGCCTTGATACGGCGACATGCTCTCTAGATTTGTATTTCTGTAACTATTTTTGGGCTCGTTCCTTGCTGCAAAAACGTGGAGGACGAGCCCTTTTTGTTTTCGTTTGCATAGGACGCTTTTTGCTCAACTCGCCTCTAAATTTGAGCGAAGCGCTTAAGATGCTAATGCCATGCGCAGGCATAAGGACGGTGCATAATGTTAGAGCTTGTTTCTGAAGATCGGCCTCGGTTGGTTGGTTTGGGTGCAACTGTCTTTCCCGATGGCGTGTTTTTTAGTATCTGGGCCCCTGATGCTCAAGAAATGTGGGTACACCTGTACACCTTAAAAGAGGTCAAGCTCGGAGCTTTTGCCCTTAATAAGAAAAAAGGTGGTGTCTGGTACGGCTTTATCAAAGGTCTCAGTGCTGGTGATTGCTATGCTCTTGAGGCTAAAGGTGAGTATGCCCCTGAAAAAGGATTTTTCTTTCAAGAAGGCCGTTTCCTCGTCGATCCGTATGCCAAAGCTTTAAACAAGCCTTTTGTGTACAACGAAGATCTGTACAAAAATCACAGCGAGGAATTTATCCCTAAGGCCATTATCCAAGGCCCAAGCGACTTCAATTGGGAAGGCACAACTAAGATCTTCCGTGATCGCGCTGATGTGATCATCTACGAAGCGCATGTGCGTGGTATGACCAAGCTCAAAGAAGACGTTCCTCCAGCTCTACGTGGTACCTATCTGGGCATGTGTCACCCGAGTGTTATTGAGCACCTCAAATATCTCGGCATTACCACCGTCCAGCTGCTGCCAGTTGCTGCTTCGATGTCAGAGCCTTTCCTTGTAGAGCGCCATCTACGTAATTACTGGGGCTATAACCCTGTGTGCTTTATGGCACCAAATCCTGATTACGCCACAGATCCAGCCAAAGCAGTGGATGAGTTTAAAACCATGGTTAAAACTTTCCACCAAAATGGTATTGCCGTGATCTTAGACGTGGTCTACAACCACACCGCCGAAGCAGGTTTAGAAGGCCCAATCTTAAGCTATCGCGGTCTGGATGCCCGCTCCTATTACGCAGTAGAGCGTAAAGCTGATGGCTCACCTGATTATCTGCGCTACATCAATGCCACTGGCTGTGGTAATTCCTTCAACGCTGATTCCTTGATCTCCATGCGTCTAATCATGGATAGCTTGAAGTACTGGTTAAGTGAGATGCAAGTCGACGGCTTCCGCTTTGATTTGGCGGTTACCGTCTGCCGTGAGAGCCATGGCAAAGACATGTTCCATGCCTTTGACCGCAATAGCGGCTTCTTCAAAGCTTGCTTCGCTAACGAATTGACACAAAAAGCCCTGATGATTGCTGAGCCTTGGGACATAGGCGTTAATGGCTATCAAGTCGGTAAATTCCCACGCGGCTGGTCAGAGCAAAACGACAAATTCCGTGACTGCGTGCGTCGCTTCTGGCGTGGTGATAAGGGCATGTTAGGCGAGCTTGCCACCCGTCTGCTAGGCTCACGTGATGTCTTCCAAAAAGGCGATCGCTCCATCAATGCCTCGGTCAATTACATCACCTATCACGATGGCTTTACCTTAGAGGATCTGGTGTCCTACGAGCGCAAGCACAATGAGCTCAACCTCGATAACAATAACGATGGCACCACAGAAAACTTCTCCAGCAATAGCGGTGTCGAAGGTCAAACCAAGGATCATGAGATCAGCAAAAAGCGCATGCAAATGAAGCGCAATCTCATGGGCACCTTAATCATTGCCCAAGGTATTCCGCACATCTTAGGTGGTGATGAGCTGTCCCGTACCCAGCTGGGCAATAATAACGCCTACTGTCAGGATAACGACTTAAGCTACTACCACTGGAATATCTCACAAGAGCAGCGCTACTTCCTTGAGTACACCAAAAAGCTGATCTCACTATTACAGTCGAGCCGTGTGCTGCGCGAGATCAACCTCTTTGATGACTACTTCTACAAGTTTGAGGACGATTACATTGCTCGCTGGCGTAAGTGCAATGGTACGCTGATGCAAGATCAGGATTGGAACAGCGGCCAATATAACCACTTCTTGCTGTACATTGGTGATCGTAACTTTAAAGGTGAGCGCTGGTGCGTCATGATCAACAATGAGGATCGTGACCTCATGTTCCGTATGCCAAGTATCTTCCATAATCGTTTCTGGCATGCGGTGTTAGACAGCTCCGAAGAAGACGGCACACCACGCCGTTTCTCCAATGAAGCTGGTTTGGAGAGCATGTGTGCCGCGCACTCCATGAAGATCTTGCGTATGGACATTGTGGGCGGTGTCAGCGAGCTGACGAGCGAAAAGAATATGGACAAGTTAGCCCACTCCCACATTCTCACCCGATACACGCAAAGCACTCACGGCTACGACCTCTAAGCCATTGCGCCACCGCGCAGCTGCTCTACTGTGCAGCCGCGCAGCCACAGCGGCATCGCCGCTGGCTCTGTAGAAAGTTCACATATCCCCGCGCATTGCGTCGCTGTATAATGCAGCGGCCGCGCGGGTTTTTTGTTTTCTTTTTCTTTCAGGAGATTTTTCCTATGGCTACGTTTTCTTCTTTTGCTGACCTCAAGGATCTGCGTCAATCACTGCGCCAACAAGAGGCCGAGCAGGCTCAAGCTAAGGCCGATGCCATCATTGTGGATGATGAGCAGGCTAAGACCAACCCACTCAAGCAAAAGGCTGCACGTTTAGCTGCTTTTACCAATCAAGCTTTAGAGCAAGAAAAGGAGCGCGAACAACGTAACGCCGCTGCCGATGCTGCTGGCAATCCAGCTCGTGGTCACAACGCTGCCAGCCAAGAAAAGCAAGCGCCACCCCGAGGGCGCGAACGCTCTGGGCGCGATCGTGAGCACATGCGTAACCAGCATTCCCAAGGCAATCGTGGCCCTCGTATGGCACAAAACGCCGAGCAAAGCCCTAAAGAGCGTCGTGCGCAGCAAGAGCGTGCAGGCGAGCGCTTAGATCGTGCTCTGCAGCGTCTGCAACGCCACAGCAACTCTACTTCAGAGGCGAAAAAGGGCTCACCATCGGAACGCCAAGGTCAGCAGACTCAGCCAAAGCCAAAGCAACAGCCAAAGCAAGCACAGCGCGCCTCTCGTGCGACCGCCAAAGGCCAAAAGCAACGTCAGGGCTCAAGCCGTCCGGTTTTAGTGGGTAAGTTCTTTGATGTAGAGGCCTTAAAGGCAGTGCGCGCAGTGCAGGATGAGGTGCGCTATCAAGATCGTCGTCTGCTTTACCGTGCTCTAGAGGAGTTAGATCAGCTGATCTCCAAGCAGGTCGAAAGCCTGATGCGTGAAGCACAAAAGCCTGCTGGTACTAACGAATCCAAGACCTCGGCCACTACAGCGCCCGCCCCTGCTGCTACACCTGCAGATGCTGCTGCTACAGCAGCTACTGCAGAGCCAGCAACCGCTAAAGCCCCAAGTGCCCAAGAGCTTTTACCTCTGGCCTTAGAGGCTGTAGAGGTGGTTGCCAAGCGTGAGCAGCTAAAACAACAAGCCGCTGACGCCGCCGCCGCTTACAAGCTGCGCTGTGAAAATCTGCCAAAGCTGGAATATCCTGAGCAACTGCCTGTTAGCCAGCGTAAAGATGAGATCGTCAAGGCCATTTCTGAGCATCAGGTGGTGATCATTGCCGGTGAAACTGGCTCTGGTAAGACTACTCAGATTCCAAAGATGTGCCTCGAGGCTGGTTTAGGTCGTAAAGGCCTGATTGGTCACACCCAGCCACGTCGTATTGCCGCTCGTGCTGTAGCTGCCCGTATTGCAAAGGAAATGCACGAGGAGTTAGGTCACAGCGTCGCCTATAAGGTGCGTTTTACTGACATCAGCTCAGATCAGGCCTACATCAAGCTCATGACCGACGGTATCTTACTCTCGGAGCTCTCTGGTGATCGCTTGCTGCTGAATTACGATGTCATCATTATCGATGAGGCTCACGAGCGCTCGCTCAATATCGACTTCTTATTGGGCTACTTAAAGGGCTTACTTTCCAAGCGTCCTGAGCTGAAGCTGATCATTACCTCGGCTACCATTGATGTGGAGCGCTTTGCCCAGCACTTTAATAATGCTCCTATTATTGAAGTTTCGGGTCGTACCTATCCAGTGGAAGTGGTGTACATGCCACTGATGGAAGACGGTAAAGGCGTCTATGTCGAAGGACATGATGGTAAGGGTCACTATGAGACCTTAAAGGGCAAACGCATCTCTGATCCAGTTGAGCATGAGAGCGCTAAAGAGCGCGCTGCCGATCCTGAGCTGAACGAAGGCCCAGGTGCATGGCGCGACTATCAACAAGGCCCTGCTGGCTCACTGTCTAGTTTACGTGCTGCCTCTGCCCCGCATGCTCCTGCAGCTGTCAGCGCCGCTAAGAGCAGCAAAAAGGCAGTAGCCGATGATGATCGCGATCTTGCTGACGTCATGGACTTACGCCAAGGCATTTTGCAGGCTTTTGAGTACTTACAAGCACGTGGCCGTGGTGACACTCTGGTGTTCTTACCAGGTGAGCGCGACATCTTAGAAATTGCTCAATTCCTGCGTAAGGCTCATTTGCGTGATACGGAGATCATTCCGCTCTATGCCCGTTTGGCTACAGCCGAGCAAAACAAGATCTTCACTAGCCATACCGGTGTGCGCATCGTGCTGGCCACTAACGTGGCAGAAACCTCGCTGACCGTGCCAGGTATTCGCTATGTGATTGATCCTGGTCTGGCCCGTATCTCACGTTATAGCGCTCGTACTAAAGTGCAGCGTTTACCAATTGAGCCAATCTCACAGGCCAGTGCCAACCAGCGTAAAGGCCGTTGCGGTCGTGTCAGTAATGGTATCTGTGTGCGTCTGTACTCTAAGGAGGATTTTACTAATCGTCCAGAGTTCACCGATCCAGAGATCCTGCGTACTAACCTCGCCTCGGTATTACTGCAAATGGCCTCACTGCGTTTAGGTCGGATCGAAAACTTTCCATTTATCGATGCTCCGTCTCCACGCCAGATCAGTGACGGTTTACGTCTGCTGCACGAACTGGGAGCCACCACTGAGCGTGCTGAGATCATCAGTGTAGGTGGTGAAGCTGTGTCGCAGTCACGTGATCGCGCCGATCGCGCTGAGCACGGTGACAACTTGCAGCTGACTCCAATAGGCCGCATGCTCTCTCGTCTGCCTTGTGATCCACGCTTGGGCCGCATGATCATTGAAGCTGACAAGTACCACTCCTTAAGCGAGGTGCTGGTCATTGTGTCCTTACTGGCGGTCATGGATCCACGTGAGTATCCTTTAGACAAAAAGGAAGCTGCTACCCAAAGCCATGCCCGTTTTAACGATGAGAAGTCAGACTTTTGCTCAATCTTAAAGCTCTATGACTACATCAAAGAGCTGCAAAGCACACTGTCTAATTCCGCTATGCGTCGCCGATTAAAGCAAGAGTTCTTATCGTTCTTACGCGTGCGTGAATGGCTGGATGTGCACCGCCAATTACGTGTCAGTGCGCAGACCATGGGCTTAAAGTGCAACGAGGAGCCATCGGACTATGAGAGTATCCACCGTGCTCTGATCTCAGGACTTTTAAGCCAACTGGGCATGCTGGAGCCAAATGGTAACAACTACGTCGGTGCTCGTGGTACCAAGTTTGTGATCTTCCCTGCTTCTCCTTTGAGCAAGAAGCCACCAAAGTGGGTGTGTGCCGCTGAGCTTTCTGAGACCTCGCGCCTCTTTGCCCGTACTGTGGCCGCGATCTCGCCAGATTATGCCGAGGCTACCGCTGGTCATCTGCTGAAGAACTCCTATGCAGAGCCACACTGGTCAAAGAAGAGTGGTGCCGTTATGGCCTACCTCACCCGTACCCTCTATGGCTTGCCTATAGTACAAAAACGCGTGGTGCAGTATCAAAGTATTGACCCAAAGCTCAGTCATGAGCTCATGATTCGTGATGGCTTTGTGGCCGGTAATATGGAGTGCACGCATCGCTTCTTTATCAACAACTTGTCGATGATCGATGATGTGGAATACCTCGAGGATAAGGTACGTCGTCGTGATCTCTTGGTAGATTCCTCTACCTTAGAGCAGTTCTATCACGAGCGCATTCCTGAGGATATCTGCAACTTACGCGACTTTGACAAGTGGTGGCGGCAAAAGAGCAAGGAAGATCCAAACTATTTGGACTTCAGCTATGAGCTCATTGCCAAAGGCGACATCATGGCCATTGAGGATAGAGCCTATCCTGAGTTTTGGCAGCAGGGCTCCCTGCGCTTTAAGCTCAGCTATGTCTTTGATCCAGGCAACGAGCGTGATGGTGTCACGGTACACATTCCAATCACCGTCTTGAATCAGGTTAAAGCCGATGACTTCTTATGGCAGATCAGCGGTTTACGCAATGAGCTGTATGCTTCGCTCATTAGATCTCTGCCTAAGCGTCTCCGTCGTAATCTGATCCCAGCACCTGAGTATGCCAAAGCTCTAAGCGAGGCCTTAGCCCCATACACTAACGGTCTGGGCTCCGCAGACAGTGCGTCTGTCAGCTCTGGGGGCACCACCGGTGCCGTCACAGGTGCTACCACAGGCAGCGCTCAAAAAGCCGGAGCCAAGGGCGCTAAAGGCCCACGTGGCGGTGACAATCTCTTTAGTGCAGTCGCTTATGAGCTGACCCGTATGGGTGGCGAGATCATTGAGGTTGAGGACTTTGATCGCTCACAGATTGAGCCTTACCTCTTTATGAACTTCTCCATTGAAGGTGTAGATGGCTCTGAGATCGCTTTTGGTAAAGACTTCATTGCGCTTTCTTCGCGCTTGCAGAATAAAGCCCGTGAAGTCCTGCATCAGGTAGTGAAGACCCATAGAGTGACCGCCCCAGCTCAAAACTGGGAGTACGGTACAATCAAGAAGGAACAAGTCACCAAGCAAGGCTCCCTGCGCATTACCGCCTACCCTGCTTTAACCGATCGGGGTGATGGTGTGACTTTAGAGCTCTATGACAGCCCAGAGCGTCAAGCTAAGGCTATGCGCCAAGGCTCGATCAAGCTCTTAGCCTTAAGCCTCAAGAGCCCTGCTAGCTATCTGGAGACGCACTTACCAAATCGTGCCAAGCTCTCCATGTACTACCAGCCATTGGGATCTATCAAAGAGCTGATCAACGATCTCATGCTCTGTGCCATCAACAACATTATGGAGCGACATGGTGGTATTCCATGGGATGAACAGAGCTTTACTAAGCTCAGAGAAGTGGTGCGTGGTGAGCTTAATGATGAGGCTCTCAACATCGCCAAGATCGCTGAGCAAAGCCTTGTTAAAGCTCATGAGCTCAAGCGGCTCTTAAAGGGACAGATCTCCTTTGAGCTGGCCAGATCCTATGCGGATATCTCCGCACAATTGGATCGCTTGGTCTATAAGGGCTTTATTAGCGAGTGCGGTATGGAGCATTTGCAGGAGCTTCCACGCTACCTGCAGGCGGCCATTGAGCGCATTAGCAGAGTACAACGCGATGTAGTGCGTGATCAGATGTATACGCGCACCCTAGAGCAGCTGCAAGAGGATTACGAAAAGGCCTTACGCAGCTATCACCAAGACCTACTGCCACCACCATTACTGGAGGTGAAGTGGATGATCGAAGAGTTGCGCGTTTCGTACTTTGCACAGCACTTAGGTGTCAAAGGCCCGATCTCAGACAAGCGCATTTACACTGAGCTCGACCGCATCACCAAAGAGTACCCACCTCAAAAATAGTTAGTTGCTGCACAGCATTATGCTGCGCAGCGCTGTGCAGCGCTGCCACCACAGCAGCCACAGCCGCAAATCCACGCTGGGCTGCGCTGCTGTAGCTGCTGTCGCAGCTAACTTTCAGTACTCACATTGAGCCAAGACTCTCCTAGCGAGGATCTTGGCTCTTTTTGTCTGGGCATAGCCACAGTAGTAGTAGCTCAAGCCACTGGCTCCGAATGCCCTCTAATGCCTACAGCAAAAGCCTACAGGCCTAAGGTTGCTCAGATGGGGCTTGGTCTTGGGTCTCGATGTTCAGGACATTGCGGCTATTTTCGCCCTCTAAGAGCATATTGCGCAACTGCTCAATCTCTTGGTCTGACATAGCAGGTGTTTTAGGGGCGGGCGCTGGGGCATCAGCTGTCGTTGCAGCTACTGCAGGTGTTTGGCCTTGCATACTAGCCTGTGCCACATAAGTACATGCTTTAGCGTTGTGCAGCTCACAGCCACGATGGAAATACTTTTGCGCCAGCTGCGAGTCTTGCGGTACACCTTTACCTTGAGCATAGCGCGTCGCCAAACGATAACAAGCAATGCCGTTATTGTGCAGATCACAAAACTTATGCAGGTTCTCGGGGGTGACAAAGATCTTATTGTGATAGGCCCACCAGCCGCCACCACCAATGATGCCAAGCACGAGTAAGCCCACCAAAATCCAACCTTTATGGCTACGACTAGGCTGCACCTGAGCACTACTCTCTTCGGTCGCTGACTGTGCTGCGCCTGCCTCTGCTTTAGCTTGCTCCTGTGCTGGCGCGCGCTGCGCTGGCCGCTCTTGCTGCGCAGCCTGCTCTCGCGGCCTGATTTCCTGCAAACGCTTTTCGATCAGCGCATCCAGCTCTGAGGTACTGACACCGACATAGCCGCCAATACGAAACAGACGATCACGCTCTCCAGATGCGATGTTTTGATCTATAACGACGATACCCACCAAGAGCTCCATAAAATAAGAGCGCATGGAGTTATTAGAGCCCAGCACATGCTTGAGCAAAGTGATCTCATGGATGAAATTAAAATCACCGCTTTTGCCCAAGGAAAAGTTTTTGATCGCGGCTGCACGCTGGGTGCTATTGAGATTGAGCGTATCCATGACGTGCTCAGCTTGCTTTATATGGGCCTCATTAATACGGCCTGCGCCACGAGCCACATAGCCCATTAGGCGAAAGGCACTATGCAACAGCTGCTCGTGGTCACGTGTAGCGTAGTGGGCTTCTAAAAAGCTGTTCTTAGCGCGCTGCTGCTGTTGGGACTGGAGCTTCACTTGCTGATTACGGCTTTTATCATAGAAGAAGTAACCCAGAATAAAGCCGATCACAGATCCAATCGGGCTAAAGAGAAGGCCGATAATGGCACCAAGAATACGTCCTTTCCACGACATGGGCAGACCTTTTGAGAAAGCAAGCTGCAGTAAGCAAACAGATAGACCACAGGAGTGAGACTCTTGCCCCGTTTGAGCAAAACCACGCTCCTTCTTCAGGAAATTATATTGCGCTTGAGGGCTACAGCAAATAAGGCAGGACGCAACGCGCATATTCGCGGTCTTTATGCGCCATAAAAAGACGAAAGCCGTGAGAGTTGTTCACAATCACGGCTTTGCGGGGAAATAGGAAAAATATGTTTGCGCTAAGCAAGCGCACACCGCATAGATGGGGCTAGTCAGGCTCTATCGGCTGCTGCCTTCTAGGCGAGGTGAACGCTGCTCGCATTACTGGCCTTGGTGTTGCTGAGCCGCTTCGTGCATGTGCTGTTGGGCAGCATGCATTTGTTGCTTATGCTCTAAATGCTCATTGGCACCTTTGGCTCTACTGATCGACTTACCTAAATCACCATGAGACACACGTTGGAAGTCTAAGTCTTTCTTGGTCAAACGATCCATATCCAAGGTGAAGAACTGCAACTCCTTTAACAACGACTCAATCAATGTGTTGCAGTAAGTGGAAACGTCAGCGGCATTACCAGACACGTCCACAGATTGCTGAGCCATCTCGGTAATACCTTGCATGTTAGAGGAGATCTCAGCAGTAGCAGCTGTTTGCTGGTTAGCAGCATCGGCAATCTGCACAATCTGAGTATTCACATTGCTCACAGAGTTAACAATGGTATTTAACGTCTCTTCTAACTCAGAAGCGCGCTCGGCCATCTCTTCCATCTGCTGCACGGAATTGTGCATAGAATCAGTAGCAGCTTGAGAATCCTCTTGTACGGTAGCCACCATGTCAGAGATCTCTTTGGTGGACTTAGAGGTACGGCTAGCTAAAGCACGCACTTCATCGGCCACCACAGCGAAGCCACGACCTGCCTCACCTGCACGAGCAGCCTCAATAGCAGCATTTAAAGCCAGCAGATTAGTTTGAGCTGCGATGTCGTCAATGGTGCTCACAATAGAACCAATGCGCTGGGATTGCTCGGCTAAGCGTAAAACCTTATCAGCATCTTCCTTAGTGTAGACGGCTTGCTCCTTAATACGAGCCACAGTAGCACGCACCTTATCCATACCGGCAAAGGTATCTTGACGGGTATGCTCTGAGGTCTCTTGAGCAGTCATACAGTTTTTGGCGATATCCGAAGTGGTGGACACCAGCTCATCTGCTGCGGCGGCCACAGTTAAGGCGCTATTTTCAGCAGTAGAAGCACCGTGGTTAATAGCCAGCGAAGCTTGGTTCAGCTCGTGGGACTGTATCTCTAATTGCTTGGAGACAGCAATAGTACGGGCAATGGTGCGGTTTAAGGTAGTGGAAATATTGAGGAAAGAGCGGTAAATGTCACCGATCTCATCATTGTGGATACGTGACACATCAATACCGAGCTTAAAGTTACCACGCTCCAACTCCTGCGAGTACTGCATAATGCGCTTCGTATTACGGGAGATATACATATAGAGCGAAGTGGCAAAGCTCAGGGAAAAGAGCACACCTAAGATGGTAACAATAGCAGTAGCGTAGATCAGCTTGGTGGAATCTAACTCATCTAAAGCACGATGGATGTAAGTGGTATAAGAGAGCACCAACTTAACCATGCTGCCATTAGCTTTCGAGGAATAAGGCAGAATATCGCTAATAAATGCGTGCTGTGCCTCATCATACTGACCACTAAGCAGCAGAGATTCAAAACGGGAGCCTTGGATAGCGTCGCACAGGGCACGCATATCATTACTCACCTCCACAGCTTGATCTTGAGAAATAGCTTGGGAGATGCGCGGAATAGAATCACGGAGCTTCTGTACTCCCTCTAAACCGCTCTTCACCAAGGCATCATCACTACGCACTTGTAGCTGATGCAACCAGCTGTGAACAGCGTTGTAATTATTGTAGACTTGGTGGGTTCCACCCATTTCGCGGGCAATGGTGCGGCTTAGCTCTTTTTCAATGTTGACGCTGATCACCATGGAATAAAGAGCCATGACGGCAATCACAATCGCCAAGATAATAACAAAGCCGAAGCCAGCGTAGAGCTTGCCTCTCAAGCTCAAATTCTTTAAAAAGCCCATTTCCTTTATTCCCCTAAAATAATGGATCCTTATGCTGCTATGCTCAATTTAGCTCAAACTCCTCTAGCTTACAGCCGTTTGCTCGCCTAACAGGAAAACATGTTAGACCGCCAGCCAGTAAGCACAGCTACCGGCTCGACACAGAGCAAAAGAACAGAGAAACAGCTAACACCAAGCCTTTGTCCTAATTTTAGACACTAAGCATTTCCTTGTGCACGCAAATGATGTTCACGCGCACAGAATCGAATAATGCTGTCTTAAACTCCACCTGCGCAAACTCTATGCCTTTAGCATGCCTTTGCATGCTCTAGCCTCGCTTAAGAAGCCTAGATTTGACGGCGAAAACAGGCGAAAAAGACACAGCGCACCATAGCACGCAAGATATGCGCCGCCTTAGAGCTATTTTCTGCGTAACGAGTCCTGCTAAGACTTGACAACAAGCCGAGCGAGTAAGCATTTCGATACAAATGGGCGTAATTATAGTTACATGCAACTACAAATTAACATGTATATCTATTTGCAACAATGCCAACCCCCCTTTGCATCAAGGTGCTCAAGAGCACAACTGGCCCATATGCAGCTGCTTCACATCAGGTTGTCTGCCAGCTGTCGCTTGCAGGCTCTGCAGAGCAAGCTGTATTCATATTACGCGGCTTGTCACGCAAAACAGCGATAAAGCTCAAAAAGCAGAAGAAAAAACAGGAGGCGAGGTAGAGGTCAAGGAAGAGATAAGGTAAGGCAAGGTAAGGTAAGGAGTGGTATTTGGCCAAGATCGAAAAAGGGGAGAAAAATGCTTTCTCCCCTCTTTCTGGGTGTGGCCTCAAGACCTGAGGCCAGCAAAGAGCTCAGCGCGCTATGCTAGCTCAGCTGAGCCAGCTAGCCAGCTAGCCTGCTCAGCATTAGGCATTAGGCATTACCCTGTGGGGCACTACCGCCACCTTGGGTACCAGCATTGTTAGCTTGCTGCACTGCCTGATGGATCTGATGGGTTACGCTCTTATCAATACGTCTGAAGGTCAGATCTTCCTTCTTTAAGTTGGCCTCATCCAAGGTAAAGAAGTTGAGCTCTTGTAACAGACCTTCAATCAGGCTCTTACAGTAGTCGGACACATCAGCAGCATTATCAGCCACGTCAACCGACTGCTGAGCCATTTCCGAAATACCCTGCATGTTATTGGAGATCTCAGCGGTAGCATTGATCTGCTCTTCGGCAGCAGCTGCAATCTGAATGATCTGTGAGTTCACGTCATTCACGGCATCACGGATCTTAGCTAAGCTATCCTCTAAAGCCGAAGCTTCTTCTGCCACTACATTCATCTGCTCCACAGAATTGGTCATCGAAGTAGTAGCAGCCTCGGCATCAGCCTGCACGCCTGCCACCATGGCAGAAATCTCTTTAGTCGAAGCAGAGGTACGGCTGGCCAGAGCACGCACTTCATCGGCCACCACTGCGAAGCCACGACCGGCCTCACCAGCACGAGCAGCCTCAATAGCAGCATTTAAAGCCAGCAAGTTGGTCTGAGCAGCGATATCCTCAATGGTGCCCACAATGGAGCTAATGTGCTGGGATTGCTCGGCTAACTTGATCACCTTAGCAGCATCATCACGGGTAGCATCAGCTTGAGCCTTAATGTTGTCCACAGTCTGACGCACCTTATCCACACCGGTGTTAGTCTCAACACGAGCTGTTTCAGAAGTCTCTTGAGCGGCGTGACAGTTCTTAGCAATATCAGCAGTAGTCGACACCATCTCATCAGAGGCGGCAGCCACGGTTAAAGCACGTTGCTCAATGTCCTTAGCTCCAGAGGTAACAGCAGCAGAAGCTTCGTTTAAAGTAGAAGAGTTGGTCTCAATGGTATTGGACATGGCAATGGTACGAGCCACTGCACGGTTTAAGGTCTTAGCAGTATCTAAGAACGAGACCAAGATGTCGCCAATCTCATCGTGGTGAATAATCTTACGATCGATGCGCAGATTGAAATCACCATGTTCAATCTGACGGGCAAAGCCCTTGATCTGAATGGTGCTCTCTACAATGTAGGAGTAGATAAAGTAAGCACAAACCAGAGACAGCGCTACACCGATCACAGTAATGATCGCAGTGGTGTAGATCTGCGAAGTCATATCAAGATGCTCGACAAAGTCCGTCACATCGCTAGTGTAGGAGTAAATCAACTGCGAGAGACTAGAATTCGAGGCCATCAGCGAAGGCAACACATCTTGTAAGAAGACGCGATCAGCTTCCTCGTATTGTCCCGACTCTAATAAGCTCTTAAAGCGCGAATTATTGGTTGCGGAAATAAGATTGTTTAAATTTGTGGTCACCTGCTGCGATAACTCAGGGAAATTAGCGTGTGGCAGGCGATCAATCACGGCATCTAGCTCTTCCACTTGGGCAAAGCCAGAGCGCACGAGCTCTGGTGTTGGTCTGACTTGCAGATTGTGCATCCAGCTGTGCACAGCATTATAAGAACGATGTACTTGGAAGACGGTTGCTACATCCTGTGTGATCATGACACGGATCTGCATACCGATCTTCGATGAGTTGATCATCGAATACAACGCAATCGCAGCAATACACAACGACATCAGAATGACTATACCGAAGCCTGAAAGCATCTTGCCTTTGATGCTCAGCTGCTTAAACATACAAACTCCTTAGATGCCCACTACGCTACATTTGCCTGAGTACCGCTTTAGTACAGGCAAGCCATAGCGCAGCTCCAATACTCTAATGCCAACAAAATCGCAACTCCCTATGACTTCATAGCCCTGAGATAAGTCACCGCTCAAACTGCACTAACCTCACCGAAAACAGCATAAGAGGCGGCCACAGTTTGGCTTTAACCCAGACCCCAAGTCTAAGTCCTTAGTTCGTTAGAAAGCTATTCTATGCCTATAGAGTGAAAGAGGTAAGCTTTAGCGCAGGTGATCCTACACAACACTGCGCCATACGGTCTTACAAACCAACAAACACCTAAAACGTACTCGCACACACAAAACACTACACGACGAGTCCATTACGCTCTCTTGTATGAGCTAAAACAGCTAGTTCATACAGTTCAAACGCTTAAGCGCGATCGCGCTCAAACCAGAGGCGATTTATTTCCGAGCCTAAAAACACACAAGCATAGAACTATTCCCACCACATTTAGAGGAAGCGAAGACCAGCCTGTGCATCTGATGCGACTGAGTCTCTACCTACTCTAATAGCAGGAACTCATATATTGCTTTTGGCGAGGGAACAAATCCCTTGGTAATTAGCCTTTGTCTGTTACTGGTGCCAGTCGCAAAACAAAGCTTGAAGCAATAAGGTTCATGAGCAAAGGCTCTGCCCAAGCCAAGCACAGACCAAAGTCCGTGCCAATGTCCACTGAGCTCAAAACCACAGAGCAACGAGGACAACTTAGTGCAGATCTTTGAGAATACGCCCTATTCCCTGACAGCTGATCAGTCTACAGACTGACCGTGTTTGCTACATCGTCACTAGCAATATCGCTACCAGCTACATGGCGCATAGCCGCATACCAACATGTCAGCATGGCCGTATGGCCGTATGGCCGTATGGCCGCATGGCCGCATGCCATGGCATAGCCACGACGTAACAACCTAGGCCAGCAAAGTGCTAAGACCTGATCTTCTTAATACCTGCAAAAAACGGGCAAATAATGGCTATAGATGCCACCTCCTGTGCTCACTTATGAGCAGTGCTCAAAATTATTTCAGCTCTGACACATAAGCTCTTCACTGGAGATATTGGGGCTCTTGGTAACAGAAAAGCAACGTCTTTTTGCTTGGTTAGCAACTAGGATAAATAACCAGCAAACGTCCGTCGCAGCGAAGCTTCACAATACAGAAGCAATACCAAATAGCGCCAATGTTATAACTATGAACCTAATGGCATTATAACCTAAACAAAATCCAAATATTGCTCAAAAGCCATCAAAAGTGCAATTTTTGCAAAGTAGACACCAGCTGCCAGCATCAAGCTGCTCAACTCACCTCTACCTTACCCATTAGAAATACCCAATAGGCAGTGACACAAAGTGCAGCATTGTGCCATAAAATCATCTAGATGTCATCTAGTATGCTCAGTCAGCTCTAAAGCAAGATAAAATGCCTGCTTAAGACCTCTTCTTTGTTCTAAGCCTTTATCCAAAATCTGACTACTGAGCCGCACATAAGACCAGATTATTGGCAAAAATTCTTACGCATTTTTGTCGACAGCAGATCGGTTTTTTAGCGATCGCAAGCAAACGCAAGTTACCCCTGCGACGAAAAAGCACAACGGCTCCACAATGCCGATAAACAAGCACTTTTTAGAAAATTGACAATAACACCAAGGTTAATTTTCAGCAATCGCATTCACTTTTCAGCACACGGTGCTCTATCTGTCATACAAGTCCCACCAGAGCACACCACAGCGGATACATAACCATCTGCATGATGGGCAGCAAGCCAATGACAAACGCTACATAAGCTCAATAACGGTCTAAGTCCATGCCAGAATAGTGCAAGGAAGCTACTGCCACTGCTTACCTTATCCTTAACAGCTGCCTCGAACAGGCCTGATGCTATGCCAAGCAAAATAAGGCGCGGCCTACGCAAAATGCGAAATTTGCTCAGATAGGAAACACCGCTACCAATGCCAAGAGACAAGGGAGGCCGTGATATACTTTGAGCTGTAAAGGCAACGTTGCAATGGCATTTTCTGCGGTCAAAGTTAAACCGCTGCGTCATGGTAACAATTGCCTGTGGCCTCATAGCAAAGGCCATAGCTAGCTGCGGTGAAATATCCTGAAAAACGCCTCGCTCATGCTCCTCTCTGCTGGGGCTAGCCCCATCAAAAAGGAGCCAGCGGCACCGTAGCCTGTTTGTCTGTTTTGTGGGATCTAACATGCAACAGTTTACTTACACCATTAAAGACCGTGATGGTATCCATGCTCGTCCAGCTGGTGTCATCATTAAGGCCGCAAAAGCTTTCCAGAGCAAGATCACAATCGAAGCTCACGGCAAGACTGCTGACTTAAAGGGTGGCATCTTTGCTCTGATGGGTTTAGGCATCCGCTGCGGTTGGGATGTAGTGGTGACCATTGATGGCCCAGACGAGGACGTCGCTTACGTTGAGCTGCAAAACGTCTTCGCTCAGACCATCTAACTAAGAGCACGCGCGCCAGCCAGATCTTAAAGGCAAAAAGGCAAGATCTTGGGAAGACCGAGATTGACACCTAAAGCAACGACGCGCCTTCTTTTGGGGAGCCGCCATTAAGCAGCTCCCTACAAGCCTGACCTATTGCTCCTGTCCTACCACTTTCTCTTCTTACGCTTTTCCCGTCCCTGATATCCCTACCAGCCTCAAACGCCCCCCAAAGCGGTGCACTCTGCACAAAATCTGCCCCACCACCATCACCAGCATTTTATCCGTGGTGCAACCTTATCCCTTCTTCTTTCTACTGCTTCCTCTGCTGCCCATCTAAGAAACCACCTCTGAGTTTCGCCTTGCCGTGACCTAAGGCAAATAATTGTGAAAAAACCATCGCTTACCCCCTATGTCTAATTTTTCATAGTGGAAAATCCTGCTATAATACAAACGTTTGTTGAGGAAACGTGAAAAACACGCGTTTTTTCGGTTGTTTTTGTGAACTGCCAAGGTTAGATCTTCCTCAAAATTCAATGGTAAAAACACCAAATTTGGTCTTAGCGCCATCTAAAAACATCGCGTGCAGAGCTCATCAAATGGGGTGTTTCTTTTGACATTAGCCCTTGATAAAGGGCTTATTTATGCCAAAAGCTCGCATTTTGTGTTTGGATTTTGCGGTGAGAGGCTCACTTTGATTTCACGTGAGGCATATAGAAAAACCTGCAATCACCTGCTAAAACGGCTTAAATAAGCGCTTTAGCAGCTACACCTCAGTCTTTTTGCCCTATTTTCGCTCTGCTCTTCTCTCGGATCTGCCTTCGGAGGATGCCGCCTCAAAAGCAGTGAATAAGAGTGGAGTAGTGATACGGCAAGGCTCTGGTTCTGGCTCTACCTACTATGCCAAGAGCTCCACGTACTCTGCTAAGAGCTCTACCTGCTCTGCTAAGAGTTGTGGGACAAGAGGCCTGCTCGCCTCTTGCTAGCCTGAGGCTTGCTCACTCACAAAAAGTGTGAGCTAGTCTATGTTTCGCAAGTTTTTCTAAGTTGTTACTAAGTCCTCTTTGGCATTATTACCATCAAGGATTTTCAGAGGTTTCTGCTATGAGCGACTTATTTAACAAGCTGAACAAAATCAAAGACTCGATCTCTTCTAACCTGCCACAGGCCCCTGATTCCAAAGCAGGAATGCTGGGTGCAGCCGGTATCGGTGGTGTCTTAGGAGCCCTCTTTGGTGGCTCTAAAAACGTACAACGTACCGCTAAAAATGTCGCTGTGATCGGTGGCTCTGCTGCCCTTGCAGCTCTAGCTTATAAGATGTACCAGAAGTGGCAAAATGGCTCTAACGGCCAAGCTGCACCTCAAGGACAGCTCCCTGCCCAAGGTCAAGGCTATGGCCAAGGCGGCTATGGCCAAGGTTATGGTGGTTTTGGCCAAGCTAATGGTGCTGGCTCTGCTGGTGCAGGTGCTGCCGGAGGCTTTGGCGGTGATGATCCTTTTGCTGCCTACAACCAAAGTCAGGCTGCTCAACAGCAACAACTCTTACTCTCCAATGACATGGGTAAGCTGTTGCTCAAGTCTATGGTTTTCGCAGCTCGTGCCGATGGTCACATCGATCCTAAAGAGCAGGAAATGATCCTCTCCACGGCTCAGCAGCTTAACGCCAACAGTGATCTTAACAACCAAATCCGCGAGTATTTAAACGCTCCTCTCGACCCGAATGCCATTGCGCAAGAAGTGGGCTCTCGTGAACAGGCTTTAGACGTCTACCGTCTATCAGCCGCCGCTATCGTTGCTGACAACGCACAAGAGCAGAATTACCTCAACGCTTTGGCCCGTGCCCTGATGATCGACGCTAATACTAAAAACCAGCTCGATCAGGAAGCCGCACAAATTCGGCAACAGATTGCACAATCGTAATCGCTAAACTTGTGGTCGTGACTGAAAATCAAACTAGCACTTGACCTTACAATCTTCCCTATGACGCCCTGTCTTTAGCCGTGAGCGGCTAAAGACCTAAGCTCACAGAGAAAGGTTAATCGCCACTAGCCCATAAGGGCGTATGTTGTTTTTCTGCACCGCCGCCCTCGTTTCTATACAGGTAACGGCAGAGCTCTAAGCTACGTGCAATCAACGAGCAAAAGATACCGCCTCGGCTATGTTTGAGAGCATAGTCTGGGGCTTTTATGCGTGTGTTTGATAGGCTACGCATGTATAAGTCCCAGCGGTAATTTGAGTTGACAAACAGGGAGCTCTGGAGACCTGCGTATAGATTGATCTGTACCCTACATTTTGCCTCACTGCCAAAAGACCGCCCTCTCAGTCTTTTGGAATACTGGGCTATGTCACCAGCGCTCCACCTGCCCCATACTCGTTTTCCCTTTTGCCTCGTTGCACCGCACATGTGCTATTTGTGTGCTCTTGTGAAAACGTTTACCCGCCAGCAAGAGTCCGCAACAACCAAAGTGCTACATACATTTTTGTCCGGTAAGCAAGCTTAGCTTTAACGCCTAAGGTTACACCTCTAACTAAAAGGCTTTCTTATCTTGTATCTCTGGAGACCCTGTAGATACTTCTAGGTAAAAAGTACTGAGGTTGGAGCCCTACTGTCAGATCTAACTACCTACTCTTTTGGGTAGTACCCATCAATTTGGGTGGACTCTGTGTGGACACCTGATTTTTGGGCAGAGCTGACAGAGAGCTTGAGTTTTGTAAGTTTCGGGACAGAGCTGCGCGTCAATGCTCTCTTTGAAGTATGACTAACCAGCCCATCACCTGCCTAAGCTTAAGCACTGCTTATTTTTGCTGGACTCGTGAGTGTCAACTACCCCAGTCTTACGACTGGGGCTTGAGAAATCAAGCCCAAGTTGACTAGCCTCAGTCCACCCAAGGTGGACTACGTTGGTTGAGAATATATAGGCACCGCCGGATGTTAATCCTAGTCCTGCGCACTGCGGTTCGTGATTAATAGCTCTGAAGGGTAAGGAGCAGTGTTGCGAACATTAAACCTCATCCAACATTGGCGAAGGGTTACTACATGTTATAGCTTAATTGTTATGACTTGATGGTGGGCCTGAGGATACCCATCCATCTCAACTTTCGGATAAACAAAAGGATGCGTTTTTCACCAACTACCCTTGGTTGAATTACGCAAGAATGCAGATGATTGATAGTAGTTAACTTTGTGAGTATGGCTTTAGGATTCAAGCCTAAGG
>DXEV01000143.1 GCA_019114785.1 Candidatus Anaerobiospirillum pullistercoris
TACCAAAACCAATTGCACAAGGCTGCTGCGAGTACTGACGAATGACAGCCATAATGGACTTTAAGTCGGTATTAATCTGCTCACGAGTGCCAGTCACACCTAAGCTTGAGACCACGTAAATAAAGCCACGAGCTTCCTTAGCGATCTTGGCAATACGCTGCTCTGAGGTTGGCGCAATCATGGAAAGCAGCTCTACATTGTGCTTGAGGCAGATTGGCTCAAACTCTTCCTTCTCCTCAAAAGGCACATCAGGCAGGATGATGCCATCCAAGCCCACCTCTTCACAGCGCTGCATAAAGCGCTCAATGCCATAGGAAAAGACCACATTGGCATAAGTCATAAAGACAAATGGCACAGTGACCTTACCCTCGGTGCGCAAACGATGCACTAAGTCAAAGACCTGATCGGTAGTCACACCTTGCTTTAAGGCACGTAAGTTAGCCTCTTGGATCACTGGGCCTTCAGCGGTTGGGTCTGAAAAAGGAATACCCAGCTCGATCAGATCAGCACCATGGTCAGCAGCAGTCTTTACTGCTAAAAAGGTGGTCTCTAAGTCAGGATCGCCACAGGTAAAGAATGGGATAAAAGCCTTGCCGTGAGCAAAAGCTTCAGTGATCTTACTCATGGATGTCTTCTCCTCTGTAGCGAGCAATAGCAGCACAATCCTTATCACCACGGCCCGAGAGCGTGATCACGATGATCTGATCCTTGCTCATCTTTGGAGCCACCTTTAAGACATGAGCAATAGCATGGGCTGACTCAATTGCCGGAATAATACCCTCAGTACGAGCTAAGTACTCAAAAGCCTGTACTGCTTCCTCGTCGGTAATTGGCACATACTGGGCACGACCAATATCGTGCAAATGAGCATGCTCTGGGCCTACACCTGGGTAATCTAAGCCAGCGGAGATCGAATACACTGGAGCGATCTGGCCATATTCATTTTGGCAGAAGTAAGACTTCATACCATGGAAAATACCTAAGCGACCGGTATTAATGGTAGCGGCCGTCTCAAAGGTATCAATACCACGACCGGCAGCCTCACAACCTACTAAAGCCACCTCTGGATTTTCGATAAAGTGGTAGAAAGAGCCGATAGCATTAGAGCCACCGCCCACGCAAGCTACCACCATATCAGGCAGACGACCTTCTTTTTCCAAGATCTGCTGCTTGGTTTCGCGAGAAATGACAGCTTGGAAATCGCGCACAATAGTTGGGAATGGATGTGGGCCCATGACTGAACCTAAGCAGTAGTGAGTATCACTCATACGACTTGACCACTCACGCATAGCTTCAGACACCGCATCTTTTAAGGTAGCCGTACCGGTAGTAACGGCACGCACTTCTGAACCTAAAAGCCGCATTCTATAGACATTGAGGGCTTGGCGACGGGTATCTTCTTCACCCATAAAGACTACGCACTCCATGCCTAATAAGGCAGCGGCAGTAGCGGTAGCCACACCATGCTGACCAGCACCGGTTTCCGCGATCAAACGGGTTTTGCCCATCTTCTTGGCCAGTAAAGCCTGACCTAAGGCATTGTTGATCTTATGGGCACCAGTGTGATTTAAATCCTCACGCTTTAAGTAGATCTTAGGGCCACCTAAATCTGCGGTCATACGCTGAGCAAAGTATAAACGCGAAGGACGGCCCACATACTCGTTAAAGAGGGTGTTGAGCTCAGCATTGAACTCAGGATCGTCCTTGTAATGGTTATAGCTTTCTTCCAGCTCGAGCACAGCATTCATCAAGGTCTCAGGAATATACTGACCGCCATGAATGCCAAAACGTCCACTCTGATTAGTCATAGCAAATGTTCCTTTCCTGCCAAACTAAACTATTAACTCTTGGCAGGAGAGCTCTTTGCCACTTGTGCGCGCTTCAAGAAACGTTGTGACTTAAGTCTGAAGTTTTAGTCTTCTGTCTGTCTTAAGTCACTTTGCGGCATCAGCCGCTAGGCTGTAACAGCGACGGCTAAAACCGTCTTGAGGCTACAGCTGCGCTACGAAGCACTCCGCACGCCAGTGACAAAGGCTCGCATCTTATCTAAATCCTTTAAGCCCTCGCTCTCAATTCCTGAACTTACATCCACGCCATAAGGATGTAAGGCAGAAAGAGCGCTGACTACGTTCTGAGGGTCTAAGCCCCCTGCTAAGAAGTAAGGTCGAGTACAGCGGGAGGCAAGCTCCCAATCAAAACTCTTACCGGTGCCTCCGGCCCCTGCATCGAGCAACACGAAGTCAGCGCTACTTGCTTGGGCTAAGGCTACGTCTGCCTCTGTTTTCACGCTAAAAGCCTTAAAAATCTTAGGACAAGTCGGAAACTTAGAACTGGCCATCAGCTTTTGCCGCTCACACACAGCATTAGCTAAGGCCTGCCGCAAATGTCCGAGATAAATTTCGTCCTCATGGCCATGCAGTTGTACCACATCGATCGTACCTGCAGCATAGAGCTTCACGATCTCAGCAGGATCTGCATCCACAAAGACACCTACTGCTTGGATCTCAGGACGGAGTTTAGCCTTTAAGGCGGCAGCTTGCTCTGCGCTCACGTAACGCTTGCTACGTGGGGCAAACACCAGTCCGATGTAATCCACTAAAAGTTCATTAGCCTGCGCAATATCGCACTCACGCGTGAGACCACATAATTTGATCTTGGCATGATAGCCATGAGCGGCTTGCTCTTGCGCGCGTGCTTGTAAATAAGAGCGCTCTTTACGCTCTATCTCTTGGTAGACACTCATCTTGCACTTCCTGCTAAGCTAAGCCCTTTAACTCACGTAACTTGGCTTTCTTATCAGGAGCACGCATTAGGCTTTCGCCCACCAGCACGGCGTCTACTCCGATCTCGGCTAAAGCAGCCACATCCTGACCTGAGGTCACGCCACTTTCGGCAACAAAGAGCACCTCAGAAGGCACCATGGCTCTTAAGCGACGGCTGTTTTCTGTATTAACGCTAAAGTCCTTCAGATTACGGTTGTTAACACCAATGATCTGGGCTCCAGCTTCCAGAGCTTGCTCAATCTCGTGCTCGTCATGAGCTTCTACTAAGGCATCAAGACGCAGCTCACGGCACAGCGCCAAATAGTTTTTAATGGTGGCTGCTGGCAAGAGCGAGCAGATCAGCAGTACAGCTTTAGCACCTAA
The DNA here is from genome assembly GCA_019114785.1 of Candidatus Anaerobiospirillum pullistercoris. GTDB lineage: Bacteria > Pseudomonadota > Gammaproteobacteria > Enterobacterales > Succinivibrionaceae > Anaerobiospirillum > Anaerobiospirillum pullistercoris. The sequence goes on from DXEV01000143.1 coordinate 3,147, forward strand.
GCACTTGGCCTCATAGATCTGATATGACGATACGGTAAAGTCCTTGCGTAAGCAGGGAATGGCGACTTGAGATGCGATCTGCTGTAAATACTCATCAGAGCCTAAAAACCACTTAGGCTCAGTTAACACCGAGATAGCATCAGCGCCGGCAGCTTCGTATTCCTTAGCAATTTGCAAGTAAGGAAAATCAGCGGCAATGATGCCTTTAGAAGGCGAAGCCTTTTTGCACTCGCAAATAAAGGAAACCCCCTCACGGCTCAAAGCAGCGGCAAAAGGTAAACGTGCACCATCACCAGTACCACTGGTGCCAGCACCACTGCAAGCACCAGTGAGGCATTTTTCCTCAGCTTGCACCAGCTGTAAGGCTTGCTGCCGTAACACAGCCTCTGGCACTTTACTCTGGGCAGCAGCCACACGCTCTTGGGCGTAAGCTGCCAGCTCATCTAAAATCGTCATACAAAACTCACCATCCGCAACCCCAGCGCCCGCCCCAAACTCTGAGCCTCAGGGCTCAATATTTGAGACGAGATCGATAGCCTTTCTTAGGCCGAGCGGCCTTGAGAAACCTCGATCATACGCTCTAAGGTTTTACTAGCAGCTCCTGAGTCAATGATCTCAGCTGCCAACTCCACACCATTGGCAAAGGAATCAGCCTTACCACCCAAATACAATGATGCGCCTGCATTGAGCAGTACAGCATTACGCTTATGGCCTTTTTCACCATCTAAGATGGCGCGAGTAATAGCGGCGTTTTCCTCTGGGGTACCACCACGCAGATCTTCTTTTAAGCAGCGCTCCATACCAAAATCTTCTGGAGCAATGGTGTAGGTCTTATACCAACCGTCTTTAAACTCACAGATTAAAGTTGGAGAGCTCAGTGAGATTTCATCGAGCTTATCTAAGCCGTAGACCACCATACCGCGCTTTACATTAAGGCTCATTAATACCTTGGCCAATGGTTCCACGAGGTAATCATCATACACGCCTAAGAGCTGAATTTGTGGCTTACCTGGATTAGTAAGTGGCCCTAGGATGTTAAACACGGTACGGAAGCCTAATTCTTTGCGGATTGGGCCCACATACTTCATGGAAGCATGATACTTTTGCGCAAAGAAAAAGCACATGCCGACCTCATCTAAGAGCTTACGGCACAGATCAGGATCTTGATCGATATTGACACCTAAGGCCTCTAAGCAGTCAGCGGTACCGCACTTAGAAGAAGCAGCGCGATTACCATGCTTGGCGACTTTCATACCGCCAGCAGCTGCTACTAAAGCTGAGGTGGTGGAGATGTTAAAGCTGTGGGCGTTATCACCACCGGTACCCACAATCTCAAAAATCTCCCAAGGGGTCTCCACTTGGATAGCATGTGCGCGCATCGCAGCAGCACAACCAGCGATCTCGTCTGTAGTCTCAGCACAAGCACTCTTAGTGGATAAGGCGGCCAAAAAAGCAGCATTTTGCGTAGCACTAGTTTCACCGGACATGATCTCATTCATGACGGTGTAGGCCTCTTCAAAGGTCAAGTCGTGTTTGCTGACGATCTTGACAATCGCTTCCTTAATCATTTTCTAACCTACAAAACTCAAAGCAAACTCATCACACCGTGCCACTGGCTCTGCCCATTGCCTGCCCACAGCAGGCAATAGCTGACAGCAGCTTGGGCCGCTAGCGACCGTTAACGGCCGCGTTAAGCACGGTCGAACCAAGCACTTGACCTAAAGTGCCAAGAAATTACGCAGCATGACCATGCCTTGTGGCGTCATCACCGATTCAGGGTGGAACTGCACTCCATACAATGGATACGAACTATGAGCCACAGCCATAACCTCGTGGTCATCGTCTTCGGTATAGGCTATAACCTTAAGGCAATCTGGTAACGTCACAGGATCTGCGGCCAGCGAGTGATAACGTGCCACTTGGACTTGCTCTGGCAGATCTTTAAACAGAGGGCTTTCCAGATCTAACGCCACTAAGGACTGCTTACCATGCATCAGATGCTGTGCATAAGTCACAGTAGCACCATAAGCGGCGCAAATGGCCTGATGGCCTAAGCACACACCCAAGGTTGGGATCTTACTGCCCAAAGTACGAGCCACTTCCATAATGACACCGGCATTTTCTGGGCGACCTGGGCCTGGTGAAAGCACAATGTGCGAAGGCTGTAAGGCCTCAATCTCCGCAACCGTAAGCTCGTCGTTACGGATCACCTTAATATCAGGATTAATGGTGCCAATCAGCTGATAGAGGTTATAGGAGAAGCTGTCGTAATTGTCGATAAGCAGAATCATTTTTATAGCTCCTCCTTATCTGATGCAGCCTGTAAAGCCTTAACTACGGCTTGAGCCTTATTGATGCACTCTTGGTATTCATTTACGGCTACAGAGTCAGCCACAATGCCTGCACCGGAGCGCACAAAGACCTTACCATTCTTCTTAAAGGCAATACGAATAGCAATACAGGTGTCCATATTACCGGTAAAGTCGATGTAACCGATAGCACCACCGTAAATGCCACGTTTATTTTGCTCTAACTCACCAATTAACTGGCAAGCACGGATCTTTGGGGCACCAGATAAAGTGCCTGCAGGCAGTACAGCACTGATGGCATCTAAGGCGTCGCAATCATCACGGATCTCACCACGCACCGTTGAGCCAATGTGCATCACATGCGAATAGCGCTCAATGCAATGGAACTTCTCTACCTCTACCGATCCAAACTTGCTGATCTTGCCCAGATCATTACGCCCCAGATCGACCAGCATATTGTGCTCAGCCAGCTCTTTTTCATCCTGTAATAGGCCTTGCTCTAAAGCCCGATCTTCCTCTTCGGTCTTACCACGAGGACGGGTACCGGCTAGAGGAAAAGTGTGCAGCACACCATTTTCTAACTTCACCAAGGTCTCTGGTGAGGCACCAGCTACTTCCACATCCGTACCACCAAAATAGAACATGTATGGAGAAGGATTGAGGGTACGTAAAATACGATAGGTATCTAAAAGGCTGCCCGAAAATTCAGCACTTAAACGATTGGAGAGCACGATCTGGAAGATATCGCCCTCAAAGATGTAGTGCTTAGCCTTTTCCACCATGGCGCAATATTGCTCGGACGAAAAGAGTGGAGTGATTGGCGAGAGGATCTTGCCCTTTGGTTCTTCCAGAGGCTTGCCATGACGCAGTAAGGAAGCTAAATGCTCAAGGTCACGCTGTGCTTGCTCATAGGCAGCTTGCAGTTTGGCATTATCGGAGCTGAGTTTGATGTTGACGATCAAGACGATCTTTTGCTTCAAGTTATCAAAGGCAATAACCTTATCAAACAGCATCAAGTCCACGTCTTTGAAGTGCTCTTGGTCATCGACCGGCACTCTGACCTTAGGCTCGCTGTAACCTAAGTAATCATAGGCAAAGTAGCCTACTAAACCACCAGTAAAGCTTGGCAGCTGGGCAAAGCGTGGGCTGCGATAGGAGGCTAAGAGCTCACGTAAAACCGTATTAGGATCCACGTCCTTAAGAGTGCGATCTCCTACCTGCATCATACCGTCGGTGCAAGTGATCTCCATTTGCGGCTCATAGCCTAAGAAAGTATAGCGACCCCACTTCTCGCTCTCTGCCACCGACTCCAATAAGAAACAATGCGACGATTGGCCCTTAAGGATCTTAAGGGCAGTGATCGGAGTACACACATCAGAGAGGATCTCTGTGCTAACCGGCACCACATCATACTGGCCGGAAGCAGCGAGAGCGCTCACTTCAGCAAAACTTGGAAACACTTGCATGATCAAAGACTCTACCGACTAAACGACTAAGCTAAAACAGACAAAACGAGAAAACCTTTTGTTAGTCTCTCAGAGAATGCTTCACCGCAAAGAATCATCTGCTGCTTGTACCGCAGCCAGCGCCAGCAGCGCTGCCAAGCCCTAACAAGCAGGAGGACTCACCACAAGCGGAAGGCATCAAGAAGAGGACTAACCACTAAAAATCCCAAAAACGACAATGCTGACAATGCTGAGGTAAGAAAACCGCATTTTCCATCACCAGCAATGCTTACTCAGGCTATCTTAGCAATACTTTTCATGGCCTATAGAGGCCACCCCAAAGAGTGTCACTTATCGCACCACAAAAGGGCATGACTATTTGCAATTTTTCCGACTATCGATCGGCCACAACAATGCGCTGTATAAGCCTTTTAGGCCAAACATAACTGGCAAAAACCCACAAAACCCTACTAAACAAGCACGTTATATCGCCCAAATATATTTTAATTTTAGTGCAAATTGCACCAATAAAGCGCAAACGCGCTACACCCTAACCCTACCGAAGTTCCTTTAGGCCTACAACGTGGACGTCAAACCCCCAAGAAAAAATTAAAAAATTTGCGTTGTGTTTGTAGCACAACGCTTTAAGCGGGAACCTCATGCCTAGACATAGAGCATGTGACCTCCATCCTA
>DXEV01000144.1 GCA_019114785.1 Candidatus Anaerobiospirillum pullistercoris
ATATTTCTTAATGTACGCTATCTTCCTGATCCTGTTTTCGTGGAAATACGTACTTAAGCCAGTATTCGTGGTACTGCTGCTCACCTGCGCCACTGCAACCTATGCAGCGTGGCACTATGGAATCATCTTCGACTCCACGATGATCACCAACATAGTCGAGACCAATCCTGCGGAGGCTACATCCTACCTGTCTTTAGCATCTATCCTGACTTTTGTAGTCTTAGGAGTGCTACCAAGCTTACTGTTACTCAAGATCCGCATATACTACCCTCGCCCAGTACGTTCGCTGCTAGAGCGCTTAACTGCTATTGCAATTACTTTGATCTTAGCATTAATCCTAATCATACCTTTCTACCAGCAATACGTGTTCTTAGGCCGCAATAACACCACTTTGCAAAAGGAGATCTTGCCCATAACCTACATCTTTTACACCTACAGGCACGTAAAGGATAAATACTTCACAACCCCTCAACCTTATGTGGCCATGGGTAATGATGCTATCAAGCAATCAACCACTGACAAGCCAAAGCTAATGTTCTTGGTGCTAGGTGAAACTGCTCGTGCCCAAAACTTCTCAGCCAACGATTACCATCGCCCCACCAATCAATACACTGACCAAAAGCACACGGTTTTCTTTGACATTTCCTCCTGTGGAACTTACACAGCTCACTCTGTGCCGTGTATGTTCAGCAATCTGCCACGCGAGGAATATACAGAAAAACGTGCTGAAAATCGTGAAGGTGTGCTCGATGTGCTCCGTAAAGCAGGCGTAGAAATAACATGGTTGGAAAACAATGGTGGCTGTAAAGGTGTATGCGATCGCGTCAAGAACATCACTATCAATCCAAACAGTAACAAACAGTTCTGTAATGGCGATACCTGCTTTGACGAGATCTTCTTGAGCCATGCTGCCGAGCTCAGCAAAAATGTCACCACTGATACCCTCATTGCTTTCCATTTAATTGGCTCTCACGGACCACGCTACTACGAGCGCTATCCAGAGAAGTTCCGTATTTACACCCCAGATTGCAATCGGCCTGACGTGGAAAACTGCAACACTGAAGAGCTTGTCAACGCCTACGACAACACTATCACCTATACCGATTACGTGCTCTCTAAACTCATCGAGATTCTCGAAGAACACATGAACACCAACGACACCATGCTGCTTTATGTCTCCGATCACGGTGAATCTTTAGGTGAGAATAACGTCTACCTGCATGCAGCGCCTTATGCTTTTGCCCCAAAGGAGCAAACCCGTGTGCCAATGCAATTGTGGATGCCAAGTGGTACCGCCAAAGACCTCAAGGTGGATGTGCAATGTCTGCGTGACATCAGTGCCAAGAGTGACTTCTCACACGATAACTTCTTCCACTCGCTTCTCGGCATGATGCAGGTGCACAGCTCTGAATATCGACCAAAGCTCGATATCTTCACTCATTGTCCGTTAGGGGAACAATCAGTGAGCCAGCAATCTGCGCAGCCTGCGCTGTAATTTGCAGGCTCCAAAGACGACCAAAGGTAACATGCATAAATTGGAAAACGAGGCCAAACAGACTAAGACACTGTAAGCCACACGGTGGCCTTGCAACTGAGCTAAAGCCTTATTTCCAATTTATGCACCTGTTACTTCTGACTTGCTAACAAATACAGCAAAAATTCAAGCCTCTTTTCCCTCCTGCTCCCCAAACACTCGCAACCCCGCATCCATACTTGTTTTGTCTCATGCACCATAATAGACACTGTGATTTATTTTGGTGCAACGCAGAATTTTGTCTATTTTTTCTCTGCATCAATGGCATGCCACTGAGTGTTCGTGCTTAACGCCAAAAGTTCCAAAAATTTTCCATGAAACATTTCAGTCGGTTGCTTTGTCTGAGCCAGTAAAAGCGAACAAAAGAGCCCTGTTCCGCTTTTCCCTAAACTAATTTCCAAGTTGTTTGCTACTTGGTGAGAACTACTGATAACTCAGGAGAGATCTGCATGCGTTCGCTTCAGCAACGCCAGCTATTATCGCAAATGGCTCGTATCATCCACTGGCTCACTAAACCACTACCTATACGTCCAATACATTACCTGCTGGTAGTGGCACTAATCACGCTCTTTTTTACGGCTATTTCCAACGTTGCCTTATGGCGTCATGTGTTCCGTATCATGGACGCCAGCCCAGAGCTCTCGCGCTTCTTTATGCTGACCACACCAGTGGCCATCTATCTCTTAATGTATGCCATCTTCCTGATCTTGTTTTCGTGGAAGTATGTACTCAAGCCAGTATTCGTGGTGCTGCTTTTAACCTGCGCAACTGCAACCTATGCGGCTTGGCACTATGGCATCATCTTCGATTCGGCCATGATCACTAATGTGGTCGAGACCAACCCTGCGGAAGCCACCTCTTACCTGTCTTTAGCTTCGATCCTGACTTTTGTGGTCTTAGGTGTGCTACCAAGCCTATTGTTGCTCAAAATCCGCGTCTATTACCCACGCCTTGTGCGCTCAATGATAGAGCGTGTAGCCGCTATTGTGCTTACTTTGGTTCTTGCGGTAGGTCTGATTCTGCCTTTCTATCAACAGTACTCCTTCTTAGGCCGCAATAACAACACTTTGCAAAAGGAGATCTTGCCTGTAGCTTACGTCTACTACACGTACAAGCACATTAAGAATAAGTACTTCACGACCCCACAACCTTATGTGGCCATGGGTAAGGATGCTATTAACAAATCGACCACAGATAAGCCAAAGCTGATGTTCTTGGTCATCGGTGAAACAGCACGTGCCCAAAACTTCTCAGCTAACGGCTACAACCGCCCAACCAACAAACACACTGACCGTGAGCGCATGGTGTTCTTTAACATCTCATCGTGTGGCACCTACACCGCTCACTCCGTGCCTTGCATGTTCAGCAATATGCCTCGCGAAAAATACACTGAAAAACGTGCAGAGAACCGTGAGGGCGTGCTCGACGTGCTGAGCAAAGCAGGCATAGAAATCACTTGGCTGGAAAACGATGGCGGCTGTAAGGGCGTCTGTGATCGCGTCAAGAACATCAACATCGATCCAAACAGCAATAAACAATACTGCAACGGCGACACCTGCTTTGACGAGATCTTCTTAAGCCATGCTGCTGAGCTCAGTAAGAATGTCACCACCGACACGCTGATTGCTTTCCATATCATTGGCTCTCACGGCCCACGCTACTATGAGCGCTACCCAGAGAAGTTCCGTATTTACACACCTGACTGTAATCGTCCAGACGTGGAAAACTGCACCACTGAAGAGATCGTTAACGCCTACGACAACACCATCGCCTACACCGATTACGTGATCTATCAGCTCATTGAGATCCTTGAGGATCACATGGACACCAACGATACCATGCTGCTTTACGTCTCCGATCATGGTGAGTCTTTAGGAGAGAATAACGTCTACCTGCATGCCGCCCCTTATGCCTTTGCTCCAGAGGAGCAAGCCCGTGTGCCAATGCAGTTGTGGATGCCAAGTGGTACCGCCAACGACCTAAAAGTTGACGTGCAATGCTTGCGCGACATCAGTGCCAAGAGCGATTTCTCGCACGACAACTTCTTCCACTCACTACTCGGCATGATGCAAGTGCACAGCTCTGAGTATCGCCCAAAGCTCGATATCTTTACTCACTGCCCACTGACCACTCAACCAGCAGCCTCTAAACCATCCACCACTCAACCTTAGGATAGAGAGGTACATCTCACTACACGTGCTGGAGCTTGATACTCAAGCAGACGCTTAGGGTATTAGGCTTCCGGCACTAGAGGGGAAGCTAGTGCGGTGGGCCGCACTATGAGCATTTTGCAGAGCCCAAAGACGACAAAAGGGATCGAAGATCCCCTTTGCTACAAAAATCTCAAAGACAGGAGAACTTACCTGCCCTATAGTCACCCAAAGCGCTCGATATCTGCGCAGTTTGCCACTGCGCAGTACCAATACTTTGTAAAAACTGTATGCCTTGCTCATATCTACTTGTGTTTGCCACACAAGATAGAACTCTGGCACCAGTTTTTTCGTTTAGTGACGACGAGAGCGGGCTAATTCGACCACCTTGAGCTGGGCCATAGCCTCAGACAGCTTAATAAAGGCTTGCGTGTAATCCTTATCACCAGCATTCGTGCGAGAGATAGCCTCACGCGCTGCCTTCATTGCCTCTTGAGCCTTGGCCTCATCAATGTCATCTGCACGTAAAGCGGTGTCCGCTAATACAATGACATCCTCTGGCTGCACCTCCAAAATACCACCTGCAAGGTAGATCTGATCTTCCTTGCCTTCGGCATCAACTAAAGAGATCATGCCGGACTTAATGGTAGTGATTAATGGAGTGTGACCATGACGAATACCCAGCTCACCTTCAGAACCGGTGATCGACATAGCACGGACACGGCCCGAATATAACGAGCCTACGCCGCTTACCACGTCCAAATGGAAAGTGATCTCTTCCATGTCACCCCCGACTATAAGGTCTTAGCTTTCTCGACTGCTTCTTCAATCGAACCAACCATATAGAAAGCTTGCTCTGGCAGGTTGTCGTACTCGCCATCAATGATGCCCTTGAAGCCACGAATGGTTTCCTTTAATGGGACATACTTACCTGGTGAGCCAGTGAACACCTCAGCCACGCTAAATGGCTGCGATAAGAAACGCTCAATCTTACGGGCACGAGCCACAGTCAGCTTGTCGTCCTCAGACAACTCATCCATACCTAAGATGGCGATGATGTCCTTCAGCTCCTTATAACGCTGCAGAATGGTCTGCACGCCACGAGCTACCTCGTAGTGATCCTTACCCACGACAAATGGGTCTAATTGACGTGAAGTAGAGTCAAGAGGATCCACTGCAGGGTAAATACCTAAGGAGGCGATCTGACGGGACAACACGATGGTTGCGTCCAAGTGAGCGAAGGTAGTAGCTGGGCTTGGGTCAGTTAAGTCGTCAGCTGGCACATACACAGCCTGAATCGAGGTAATGGAACCTTCCTTGGTGGAAGCAATACGCTCTTGCAGAGCACCCATTTCCTCAGCTAAGGTTGGCTGATAACCCACGGCCGATGGCATACGACCTAACAGAGCAGATACCTCAGTACCGGCTAAGGTGTAACGATAGATGTTGTCGATGAAGAGCAACACATCCTTACCTTCGGCACGGAACTTCTCTGCTACGGTTAAGCCGGTTAAAGCCACACGTAAACGATTCCCTGGAGGCTCGTTCATCTGGCCGTAAATCATCGACACCTTGTCGAGCACCTTGGACTCTTCCATCTCATGATAGAAGTCGTTACCCTCACGGGTACGCTCACCTACACCAGTGAACACCGACAGACCAGAGTGGGCCTTAGCGATGTTGTTGATGAGCTCCATCATGTTCACGGTCTTACCCACACCAGCACCGCCGAACAGACCAACCTTACCGCCCTTAGCAAATGGGCAAATCAGGTCAATCACCTTAATACCGGTCTCTAAGATCTCAGTAGTAGAGGATTGCTCGGAGTAAGAAGGAGCTGCACGGTGAATCACCCAGCGCTCTTGCTCGCCGATTGGGCCTTGCTCGTCTACAGGCTGACCTAAGACGTTCATGATGCGGCCTAAGGTTGCTTCACCGACTGGTACCTTAATACCGTCACCGGTGTTTACAGCCTCAAGTCCACGGCTTAAGCCATCGGAGGAACCCATGGCAATGCAACGTACCACGCCGCCACCGATCTGCTGCTGCACCTCAAGCACGATGTCTGGACGCTGCTTGCCATCGCCCTTTACCTCCAGAGCGTCATACAGCTCTGGGATGGAGTTTTCGGCAAACTCAACGTCCACAACGGCACCGATGATCTGCACGATTGTGCCTTTCTCACCAGCGCGCTTTCTCAATTCTGCCATTTTTTACCTCTAAACTAGACAGCGGATGCACCAGATACGATGTCGTTAAGCTCCATCGTAATACCGGCTTGACGTGCCTTGTTATATTCAAGTTGCAGATCGCTGACGAGGGCCTCGGCGTTGTCAGTTGCAGCCTTCATGGCCACCATGCGCGCGGCTTGCTCACTGGCAAGGTTCTCTAATACGGCTTGATAAACCATCTGCTGAATATAACGATCTAAAACTACATTTAAGATGCTGGCAGCATCTGGCTCGTAGATGTAATCCCAGTGGTGCTTCTTGATCGCCTCTTCTTCGGTCTTCATCAGAGGCAATAACTGCATCACCATAGGCTTTTGCACCATAGTATTCTTGAAGCCGTTAAAGCACAGGCAGATCTTATCTACCTTGTTGTTCAAGAATGCTTGGGTCATCACCTTGATAGCGCCTACTAACTGATCAGGAGTTGGGTTATCACCAAAACCTGCATGCTGGGCAACGATTTCGACGCCCGCACGCGAGAAGAAAGCATTGGCTTTACCACCCAACAGGGCGATCTTAATGCCTAAACCTGCATCCTTATTCTTCTTAATATCAGAGAGAACCTGACGGAAGAGGTTAATGTTCAGACCGCCGCACAAGCCACGATCCGTCGATACGATAATGTAACCGACGTTCTTGACCTCGCGCTCGACCATGTAAGGGTGTTTGTACTCAGTGTGACCAGCGGCAATGTGACCGATGATGCGATTGAGCGCCAGCGAATAAGGACGGGATGCACTCATCTTTTCCTGAGCGCGTCTCATCTTCGAGGCTGCCACCATTTGCATCGCACTAGTGATCTTCTGCGTGCTCTTCACGCTCGCGATCTTAGTGCGGATTTCTTTTGCTCCGGCCATGCGAGCTCCTAATAGGTTTGAGTTGACTTAAACTCAGTGATCAGGTCGGCTAACGACTTAACCACATCATCGTTGTAGTCAGGCTTCTCATCAATACCCTTTAAGAGATCAGCGTGGTTGTGACGAGCGTACTCTAAGAGGGCAGCTTCAAAAGCAAGGATCTTCTCTAAAGGCACATCCTCTAAGAAACCACGCTCAGCTGCAAAGATCACTAAAGCTTGCTCAGCCACGGTCAATGGAGCGTACTGATTCTGCTTCATGAGCTCAGTTACTTTTTGACCATGATCCAGCTGCTTACGAGTAGCTTCATCAAGGTCAGAGGAGAATTGAGCGAAGGCAGCCAGCTCACGGTATTGAGCCAGAGCAGTACGAATACCACCGGAGAGCTTCTTCATGATCTTAGTCTGGGCAGCACCACCCACACGAGACACAGAAATACCTGGATCCACAGCTGGACGCACGCCAGAGTTGAACAGCGAGGTGGTTAAGAAGATCTGACCGTCAGTAATGGAGATCACGTTGGTAGGAATGAAGGCAGACACGTCACCAGCCTGAGTCTCAATGATTGGCAGAGCAGTCAGAGAGCCAGTCTTACCCTTGATCTTGCCACCGGTCTTTTCCTCTAAGTATTGGGCGTTGACACGGGAGGCACGCTCAAGCAGACGAGAGTGCAGGTAGAACACGTCGCCAGGGTAAGCTTCACGCCCTGGTGGACGGCGTAACAGCAGAGAAATCTGACGGTAGGCCACAGCGTGCTTTGATAAATCATCATAGATGATTAAGGCATCTTCGCCTTGATCCATGAAGTACTCACCCATAGCGCAGCCTGCGTATGGAGCGATGTACTGTAAAGCAGCAGTATCAGCAGCCGATGCAGCCACCACGATGGTGTTTTGCAGAGCGCCGTTTTCTTCTAATTTACGCACTACAGCTGCAATGGTCGATGCCTTTTGGCCGATAGCAACGTAAATACAACGAACACCGTAGTTCTTCTGGTTGATGATGGTATCAACAGCCAGAGCGGTCTTACCCACCTGACGGTCGCCGATGATTAACTCACGCTGACCACGACCGATTGGGATCATGGAGTCAACAGCTTTATAACCAGTTTGGATTGGCTGCGACACACCTTGACGAGCAATAACGCCTGGGGCGATCTTTTCTACAGGGTAGTAAGTGTCGTGCTCAATTGGGCCCTTGCCGTCGATTGGCTCACCTAAGGTGTTAACCACACGGCCTAACAGAGCGTTGCCCACTGGCACTTCCAGAATACGACCGGTGCTGCGAACTTTCATGCCCTCAGACAAGTGAGAGTAAGGGCCCATCACAATAGCACCAACCGAGTCACGCTCTAAGTTCAAGGCAAGACCATACAGGCCAGAGCCGAAATCCAGCATTTCGCCTTGCATCACGTTGGCAAGGCCGTGAATACGGACAATACCATCGTTCACCGAAACGATGGTGCCCTCATCACGTGCTTCTGTTACAACCTTAAATTGCTCGATGCGCTTTTTGATGAGATCGGCAATTTCAGTTGAATTAAGTTGCATTCTAATTCCCCTACTTTACTTGAGGGTGGAGGACAATCTACTCAGGTTCGTCTTCACGCTGCCGTCGATCACCTCATCACCGATACGGATGATGACACCGCCCATAAGGCTTGGGTCAATGGTGCTAGTAACCTTGATCTCAGCGTTGTACTTCTTGCTCAGCTTGTCGACAATGGCCTTTTCATCCGCCTTGCTTAAAGGACGGGCGGTCACTAACTCGACAGCTTTAACGTGCAAGAACTCGTCACGTAACCTGACAAAATCTTGATAAATTTCAGGAAGAACAGCGAGGCGGCCATTTTCACTGACCACACGCACAAAGTTCTTGCCCTTCTCATCAAGAAGATCATCACCTAACAGCTCAATGAGCTTCTGAGCAGCAAGCTCAGAGGTGCTCTGGGCCTCAAGAAAGGCTAAGAACTGCTCATCAGAGGCAGCACAGGATAAGGCCTGCAGTGAATTTGACCACTGTTCAAAGCTCTTATCCTCTTTAGCGATCTCAAAGACGGCCTGAGCATAAGGTCTTGCGATAGTTAGGTTCTCAGCCAATGCTTTCACCTCACTCTACAAGGAATCAACAATCTTCTTGACCATTTGATGGTCAGCGCTGGCATCCATCTTTTTATCAAGAATCTTCTCCGCACCAGCGATAGCTAAAGCGATCACCTCAGCACGTAATTCCTCACGGGCCTTGTTGCGCTCAGCCTCAATCTCGGCCTTAGCCGACTCGATGATACGGTTCTTCTCAGTAGTAGCTTCCTCGCTAGCACGGTCAAGGATCATTGAGCGCTGCTTATTGGCATCATCAATGATCTTTTGCGCCTCAACCTTGGCTTGACGCAGGGTTTCAGAGGCATTCGACTTAGCTAACTCAAGGCTCTTCTTTGCCTTCTCGGCATTAGCCAGACCGTCAGCAATTTCCTTTTGTCTCTTCTCAAGAGCATTCATCAGTGGCGGCCAGACATATTTCATGCACACCGCGACAAAGATGACAAAGGCTACGGCTTGGCCTAAAAATGTAGCATTAATTTCCAAGGTGTTAGCTCCTTGCTAAAACGGGGTTTAGCTTAAGCAGCGAACAGGAGGTATAAGCCCAGACCCACACCGATCATAGGAATAGCGTCAACCAGACCCATAACAATGAAGAATTGGGTACGCAGTAATGGGAGTAAATCAGGCTGACGAGCGGAGCCCTCTAAGAACTTACCACCTAAGATACCGATGCCGATGGAAGCACCGATTGCAGCTAAGCCCATCATAATGCCAGCAGCAAGGATGTTGAGATCCATTTAATTTCTCCTAGTTAACGATAAGGATCACGCCACACCACAGTCCTGCAAAAGTGCAGGTATCAAAGCCTAAAACAGTGGTACAGCGCTAAATGCTACGTTAGGAAAACCACAAAACCAGCCTAAGACAGGTACAAGCTTAAGGAGATCTGCTTGCGCAGAGACCTAAACTCAAGCCAGCTTCGGTGGCTCATCGTGCCCAAGTTAGGACAAAGTTAGTCTTCTTCGCTTGCCATTGATAAATACACAATGGTCAGCACCATGAAGATAAAGGCTTGTAAGGTAACAATCAGGATGTGGAACAATGCCCAAGGCACGTTCAGTACCCATTGGATCCACCACAGAGGTAATAGAGCAATTAAGATGAAGATCATCTCACCTGCGTACATATTACCGAAGAGTCGCAAGCCTAAGGAAACTGGCTTAGACAGCAAGGAAACGCCCTCTAAGATCAGGTTCACAGGTGCGAACACCCAGTGGTTGAATGGATGCAGGGTATAAGCCTTGACGAAACCTTTTACGCCGATATTGGTAAAAGAGAAGTAGAAGATCAGAAGGAAAACACCACATGCCATTGACAAGGTAATGTTTACGTCAGCTGATGGCACTACTCGGAAATATGGGACGCCGTTCACTGTTGCCCAGTGAGGCAGCAGATCAATAGGCAGCAGATCCATCAAGTTCATGAGGAAAACCCACATGAACACAGTTAAGGACAATGGAGCAATCAATTGGCTCTTGCGCTTAAAGATGGAGGTGACTGTGCCTTGGACAAACTCGAAGATCATCTCCACAAAGCACTGAAGCTTGGTAGGCACACCGGAGCGTGTCTTCTTGGCACCGTATCTAAAGAGGGCGAGAAAAATCAGGCCTAAGATAACGGTCAAGCCCAAAGAATCAATGTTGATGTGGGAAAGATTGACGAGGGAAGCCTCTTCCTCAGAAGGCTGGTGGTAGGCGATACAGGATTCCGAGAATAAGACATCAGAGAAGTAGCACTGATCGTAGCCAGTGGCCTCAAGGCAATACTCTTGAGACTGACCGAGGATACATTGCTGATAAATCTCTGGCTCTTTTGGGATCACGGCATCGACAACACTGCCATCGCTGAGATCGACCTGCAAGAAATGAAGGTGATGTCCAATATATTCTTGTGATGAAGCCCCAGACATAAAATCAAATCACCTTTTTCAGGATGTAAGAAAAACAACAACACTACGCAGAAAAACCACTAGATCCCTGAGCCTTGAGGCTCCACCCATTCCCTCAACGTGCGTGGTTGTGTACTCCTAAAAACAGTTTGACCATCTATGGTGTCTAGAGCAAAAGGCCATGAGCTAAAGCCACAGCTAAAGCTACAGCGCTTTTAAAAACAGATCATCATAAGTGACCTTGTCGAGCTCAAGTCGAACGTTGCTATCAATAGGAGCATCACTGACTTCGTTGAGAGCAGAATGTGCGTCACAAAGAAAAGTGGCTCTGAAGATACCTTGGGGGCCGCTATAGAAATCTATAACAACCACCGCCTTGCATGACCGCTTCTAGTGCTATTGCGTTGATGTTTTGCACCACCGTCAGAAACGAAAGCACAAGCTTACAAGACAAGCCAACAAGACAAGCTTAAGAGACAAGACCTGTAATTTTGCACTCAGTCCCTAACCAAGCGACTTACTTGCTTTAATGTTTGTTTGTACCAGCCCTCAAAAGCAGGTAGAGAAAAAAACACCGCTCGTACATTTTTCACCCACAAATTAAACCTAAACGACAGCATCTAAGTTTATCGTGATAGTGCAGACTGTAACGGCGGCGATCCTTTCTTTGGGCAATAAACCCCCTTACCCCCAGCCGAGGCTTTTTTAACACCCCGAAAAAACTGAAGATCCGCATTCACGCTTTGTAACTCAAAAGTGTTAATTTCCAACCACAATTTGAGCACAGTAAAAAGTGAACTTAAGACTCAGTTGGAGCTGAGAGTCAAGGCTATTAGCAGACGCCTTATTCACCGACTGCGACAGCGACCTAATCTAAAGCCACCACCTCTTGTCACAAGAACCACATACTGGGCTCACTAAACTCCAAACAGCTGATACAGCCTACTAACTTAGTCCTTGCTCTGTTAGTCAGTCTCTGGCTCAGGTATAACCAGCACGACAAAACCACGCTGTTTACAATACTGGAGCTCTCCTCGTTAGGTCGGTTAGGCAGCGGATACAGCCTCCATCCTTGACGCCAAGCTTCCCTACTACCTGCCTTAGCAAAACTAAAGCTCTAAGAAGCATGAAGCAGCGGTAGAGAATGTGACTCGTCCACCAAGCTTTTTCCCTGTCTAACTAAGGAGAGACAGATAATTTATAAACACTTTCACGCATAGCTCCTCATGCAGTACAGAAGAGCATGTAGCTCTTGAGGCATAAAGCTCTGAGTTACCCTCAGCGCCAAGCTCTCACACCGAACAGCGATACAGAGTACTTATTGTTAACCACAAAACCAAAGTAAACAAAGCGACAAACTTTTCCTACCACTCTCAGCGCCAAGTTCTCAAGGAACAGCGGTACAGAGTCGGCTCGAACGCCAAGCTTTTTCCTTGGCTGGTAGTTTACGGTTAGGCAGCAGACACAGCCTCCATCCTTGACGCCAAGCTTCCCTACTTCCTAAGCCTTAGCAAAAGCTAAAGCCCTAAGAGCATGAAGCAGCGGTAGAGAATGTGACTCATCCGCCAAGCTTTTTCCCAAATACCACACCAACGCAAGTTAGGCAGCAGATACGGCCTACTCTCGACGCCAAGTTCTCAAGGAACAGCGGTACAGAGTTAGCTGGTCAAGCAGCGCTTGCCTGTGTTGTGATCAATCTAAGCCACTCTCAGCGCCAAGCTCGCATATGGAGCAGCGATACAGAGTCGCTCATCAATTTACCCTCAGGGACAACCGCACAGACTTCCCTCTCAGCGCCAAGCGCGCGTGGAGCAGCGGTACAGAAGAGCATCTTTTCCGCTCTCAAAGAAAAACAAACTCTAAGATCAACCCTCAGCGCCAAGCTCTCACACCGAACAGCGATACAGAGTACCTAGTGTCAACCAACAGACAAAAGCAAAGAAACAAACAACTTACCATGCCACTCTCAGCGCCAAGTTCTCAAGGAACAGCGGTACAGAGTCTGCTGAACGCCAAGCTTTTTCCTTGGCAGGTGCGTTTACGGTTAGGCAGCAGGTACAGCCTCCATCCTTGACGCCAAGCTTCCCTACTTCCTACGCTCTAGCAGAACTAAAGTCATAAAAAGCATGAAGCAGCGGTAGAGAATGTGACTGACCGCCAAGCTTTTTCCCAGACACAACACCAACGCAAGTTAGGCAGCAGATACAACCTACTCTCGACGCCAAGTTCTCAAGGAACAGCGGTACAGAGTTAGCTGGTCAAGCAGCGCTTGCCTTTGTTGTGACTTCCACTAAGCCACTCTCAGCGCCAAGCTCGCGTATGGAGCAGCGATACAGAGTCGCTCGCAGAATTTGCCCTCAGAGATGCAGCAAAGATTGTCCTCTCAGCGCCAAGCTCTCACCGAGCAGCGATACAGAGTTGATCGATGCTAGCCTCCCATCTGCACAACAGAATATGGGGCAGCTTGAGCGCAACTAGCAGCAACAAAACTACTAGCTGCATGGTTTTGCGCCATGCCAGCTCGGATATAGCCCACGAGACAGCACAACTACAAAACAACAAAAAATTAGTAGAACTGACCGCCAAGCTTGCAAGCTTAGAAGTCAGTACTGGCACCTGCCACAAGCAGGGCAACCTTTAGACTTGTCCACCAAACAGTGTAAACAAGACGTAGTCTAATTCGGCAAAGCTTCAATCACAGGGAAATCCCGATCTAAGAAAGCTCTGTCTAGCTTTGACAGCTTTAGCGCAAACATCGTGTCACTTCAAACCAAAGATCCACGATTTACACTAAGTGCCTTTTCCAATTATAGCGAAGATTGCACAAACAAAATCCCCTTAACTTCACAAAGAAGATAAGAAAAAATCTTGTCATGTGCATTTGTGCCGTGCACTGCAAACGGTTACGCTAAGAGCCCACTGTGCCAAGTCTGCATTTCATAGCTCACACTAAGAAAGCACAAGCAAAGCACACTCTCAAAGAAAAAAATTTGAGACAGGTCTAAGGAGACTACGCTCGCACTGACACGTCAAGACAATAACGCCGAAAAAGGACTTAGATGGCTTGCAAAGTGTTTTTAGCAAAAACATAGCCAATTTGGCATATACACGGCTATAGCACAGCAACCATGACATAAGCTCGTAACGCATGTGCGCGTAAGGCCATGCGTGCGTAGCAGTATGCGCAACTTGTCAAAGACAGGAGCGGGATCACCGGCCTATAGTATTCGCATTACAGCTTAAGGAACTGCTTAAGCAACCTGTTTTGGTTCAGGGAAAAGTGATAGCCAAATGAGCAAGATTTGCAAACTAAAAAGCGTCACAAACAAGTCTACAACGGCATTTTCTGCAAAGTGGTATACCAGTTAAGGACTAATATACTCCCCATTTTTCAGGGAGTGCAATGCAATTTCTCCGAATGTGTTGGCTAAGTAACAAAAAACCCAATTTTACGTCTTACAAAACACTTTTTTTGTGACCGAGCCCTACCCTGCCAAATCCCAATTTTTACCATATTTATCGGACAGAACGCCACTACCCAAATAATTTAGCCTGACCAAAACTCAACGCAGGCATACTAGTATGTAATGCCTACAAAAGGCGCAGCCATGCTTCACGACTATGTCCAAATTGCACTCTTTAGGTGCGATATGCAGGCGCATCAAGACCTGAAAAACGCCCAAGCCCCATCTCATTCTTCGCTCATGGGAGCTGCGCACAGGGCAGGAAGTGTCAGTTATTCTGCGCAACAAAAAGCAAGTGCTAGCTAACTGGCTAGCAGGCTGGCTAGCAAGCCAACAAGCTGACAGGCTAGCAAGCAGGCAGGCGGGCAGTCCCTACCAGAGCAGCTAAGGCAGCGAGCTAAAGATCAGCATAGGTCAGCATAGGTCAGCGTAGGCACTGGCCTTAAGCGCCTTAAGCGCTGACCTCCGTCATCTGCTTTACGTTCGCTCAGGCATCTTTCCCTTAACTCGGTCATATGGGCCGCAACGCACTGAGCTATTTGTCACTATTTCTCTGCTCTTTTGAGGCTGCACTTAGTGCAGCTATTGCCTCAGGAGAGAGGTACGATGCGCGTATGGCCCGAATCAGGGTCACGATCATAGTTAAGACGATCAGAGCAATGAAGCTGCACACAATGATTGGGTTAGAGGCCGAGGTGAACTTAAAGAAGATCCCAAGGATCACGACCATGGAAGCAAACTTACAAATCTCTGCCCAAATGGTCTGCATAAAGAACAATGGAGGCTTATTCTGGTACAGATCGGAACGTAGATTGAGCAAAGCATCGTGCCCGAAAGCCACGAAGTGCGCGATAAAACACGGGAGCAAATAGCCCAGACAGCCAGCTAAAGAGGAATAGGCATAATTAAACGCCACTGACATTAAACTGGCACCAAACATCTCAATTGAAGTGCCACAAAACTTAGCAAGCTCCATGCGCTCGTCTACATCGTTTGGATCTAAGTCCCATGCCTGCCAGACTCCAATACAAACCGCACAAACCATTACCACTAGAGACAAAGGGAACAGCATGAATGGTGGTAAACGTACTTCAGCTTGAGCTTGACGATTGAGCTGGGCAATACGCTGTGGTGAAAGATTTTTGACTGGCAGTCCCCAGTTGTTATCGCTATCGCTTTGTGCCTGCCATGAGCTATTACGATCGCCATAACGATGGATAGGCTCAGAGGCTTGCTGAGAAGCCTTAGAAGCTTGGGCAGCTTGTGCTGCTGCTTGTGCAGCTTGTGAAAATTGACTGTTAGAGTTGGGGGCAAGGGAAGAGCTGTTAGAGGAGTCAGAATCCGCTGAAACGGGCGTGGTTTCTTGAGACATAACAAAAAGTCAAAGAAAAGAAAGGCAGACGTAAGACTGCCGAAAAAATGAAGAAGAACGCCAAGCAATGCTGGGTCAAGCAACGCTTATTAGATCTTAATGCCAAACCGCTGCAAAATGGCTTCCAATTCGGCAAGAGAGTGAAAAGAAATCGTCAGACGGCCTTGTGCTGAATCCAAGATCATGAATTTAGCATGAGCTCCCGCCATAGAGTCTGTTAGCTCTTGCTCAACATCGCCTATGTGAGCCTTAATTTCTTGCAAGCGCACAGAGGGATCTTGAGGCAGCTCAAAGCTCTCATCCTCAGGATTAGTGCCATGCTTAGCCGCAAGGGAGCGCTTGATCAGGTCTTGGCCAAAATTACCGTCACGACCTTGAGCTACAGAAGCTTGCTGAGAAGCGTTTAAAAGCTCACTCAGGCCGCGTCCTAAACCTCGATTCATCCCAGCCATAAAATACCCCCAAAAACGTGCCCTTAACGCTCTACAGCGGTTGTAACTGCGGTGTTAGCACCTGCGCTAGCAACTGTGTTGGTACCAGTGTTAGCACCAGTGTTACCGGTATGCGTAGTAGAGTCCTCTAAAGCTTGAGTGTTGTTTGCCAATTTAGCTTCTTGCAGATCCTTTTCAAGCATCTCTCCGGCTAAGGCCAAATAGGCTTTAGCACCGATAGAAGACTTGTCGTAATACATTGCAGGCTTACCAAAGCTTGGAGCCTCTGCAAGACGCACATTACGCGGGATGATGGTCTTATACACCAGATCACCAAAGCTGTTCTTTAAGTCCTGTGATACGTCTGTGGAAAGGCGATTGCGGCTGTCAAACATGGTGCGCAAAATGCCCTCAATCTTGAGATCAGGGTTAACAGCACGAGCCAGCTGATCCACCGTATCAATCAGCAGCGTTAAGCCTTCCAAGGCAAAGTATTCACACTGTAGCGGCACCAAGATGCTGTCTGCTGCGCACATGGCGTTAACAGTAAGCAAATTGAGAGAAGGTGGGCAGTCGATAAAGATATAGTCGTAGTTATCGCGGATCTCGGCTAAAGCATTGCGTAAACGAAATTCGCGCACGAGGTAGTCCAAGAGCTTAACTTCAGCTGCTGTCAGCTCTTCGTTGGCAGGAATGAGGTGAAAGGCACCGTTAGTTTCGGTGAGTATGGCATCGTGGATATCAGCCCCGTCGATCAAGACCTGACAAATAGAGCACTTCAGGTTGAACTTATTGATACCCGAGGCCATGGTGGCATTGCCCTGAGGATCACAATCCACTAAGAGCACACGCTTTTGCATTGCAGCCAAAGAAGCTGCAAGGTTGACACAAGTGGTGGTCTTACCCACGCCGCCCTTTTGATTGGCAATAGCAATGATCTTGGCCATATTTGCCCCTTAGAGGTTCAAAAGCAACCACATCCACTAATCAGCCCACAAGCTCCGCTAGTCGGCAGATCATGAAAGGCTGATTATTGTCGGGAAAAATCAGGCAAAAATGGCATTTAGCCATCGCCTCGGCCATTGCCCAGCCATCGCTATAGCCACGGCTATGGCATTGGCCACAGCCACGGCAACTACCATGACCACTACAACAGCCTTGGCCCTAACACGAATATTGGCTAGTTAGAGCTCTAGAGCACGAGAAAAGCAGTACTTTACTCGGTCTTAGCCTCTGCGTGACGCAAAATGACAGCCTGACGCTTGGCATCTAAGGTTGGCACCTGAAGTTCCACAACTGATTCTATTGTAACAGTTATAGGGACGGCCTGAATTTCATCTGCCTCAAGGTTAGCCTTCATTGCCACAAAACGCCCCTCAGAAGCGAGTAGTGGTAAGCACCAACCTACCATGCGCTCTAACGGAGCAAAAGCACGGCTGACGATACAGTCAAAAGGCTCGTGCTTGATCTCTTCACAACGTTTGTTGATCAGCTCCACATTAGAGAGGTTCAGCTTAGCCACCACCTGACGCACAAAGGACAGCTTTTTACCGACAGAGTCAATCAAAGTGAAGTGCAGATCAGGGCAGAGGATAGCGAGTACTAAACCTGGAAAACCGGCTCCTGTGCCAACATCTGCCACAGTCTTAATGTTTTGTCCTTGCTGCATCAGAGCGCGCAATACCGGAACCAAGACGGCACTATCAACCACATGTAACAGCACCATTTGCCGCACATCTTTGATGGCAGTGAGGTTTAAGGCACCATTCCACGTGTTCAGCATCTCAATCAAGGTGGTGAGCTGATTTAACTGCTCTGCATCATAGCTGACTGCAGTCTGGGCCAGTAATTCCTCGAGGTATTGATTACAAGCGTCAAAATCAAAAGGAGCAACACGAGCAACCATGCTTACACCTCAGTCTTTGGCTCAGCGTCAGCAGAGTCAGCGTTAGCAGAGGTACCGTCAGTGGCGGCAGTAACGTCAGTGACGTCGTCAGCAGCTCTGGTCTTGGAATAAGCGCTACGGTTAAGCAAACCTAACTTCTTAAGGTGTACCAATAGAATGGAGATTGCAGCTGGGGTGACACCAGAAATACGCGAGGCCATACCTAAGGTTTCAGGCTGGAACTCATTGAGCTTTTGCGCCACTTCGTTGGAAAGAGCACTGATAGAGCGGTAATCGAAGTTGTTTGGCAGCAAGGTCTTTTCGTTAAGCTCACGCTTCTTGATCTCATCGAGCTCGTGCTCTAAGTAGCCTTGGTAACGTACCTGAATCTCCACTTGCTCTACAGCTTGAGGCATAGTGGCTAAAGGCTCCAATTGAGCAGCCTTAAGCAGAGGCTCTAAACGTGACTCTGGACGGCGCAAGATCTCTTCTAAGCTCTGCTCTTTGGACAAAGGAGTTCTTAAGATGGCGCTGATACCTTGGCCCATTGAAGAGCTTGGCTTAACTAAGGTCTCACGCAGGCGTGCTGTCTCTTTTTCGATCTCGTTTTGCTTTTGCTCAAAGAGACGATAACGCTCATCAGAAACTAAGCCTAAGTCGCGAGCTACAGGAGTTAAACGCAGATCAGCGTTGTCCTCACGTAAGATCAAACGATACTCAGCACGTGAAGTAAACATGCGGTAAGGCTCACGAGTACCCAGAGTGCACAGATCGTCCATCATGACGCCAATATAGGCTTGGTTACGTGATGGGAACCATGGCTCCTTACCATGCACAAACAGAGCGGCATTGATACCAGCTAACAAGCCTTGAGCAGCAGCCTCCTCATAGCCGGTAGTACCGTTGATCTGGCCTGCTAAGAATAAGCCCTTGATCTTCTTTGACTGCATAGTTACCGAAAGCTCACGAGGGTCGTAGAAGTCGTACTCAATGGCATAACCAGGACGAGCAATGACTACATTCTCAAAACCAGCGATGGAGTGAATGAAGCGCTCTTGGATGTCGTATGGCAGCGAGGTGGAAATGCCATTTGGATAGACCAAAGGTGAAGTTAAGCCCTCTGGTTCCACAAAGATCTGATGGGCTTCACGGTGCGGATAGCGCACAATCTTGTCTTCGATCGATGGGCAATAACGTGGGCCAGTGGATTTAATCACTCCAGAATAAAGCGGGCTGCGATCTAAGCCAGAGCGAATGATGTCGTGAGTTTGCTCGTTGGTGTGAGTGATGTGACAGCAGATCTGCTGAGGCAACACTGAGTTGTCATCCATAAACGAGAACACTGGCAGAGGGTGCTCTGGTTCTTGTTTCTGCATCTTGGAGTAGTCAATAGTGCTGGCTACTAAGCGGGCAGGGGTACCAGTTTTCAGACGTCCTTGCTTTAAACCTAATTCCTTAAGGTTTTCAGCCAAAGCCACCGAAGCAGGATCGCCTGCACGGCCACCTTGGTAGTGATTGAGACCGATATGGATCAGACCATTTAAGAATGTTCCGGCGCAGATAATGACGGCAGGAGCATGAAAAGCGATGTCGGCTGCGGTATTAACGCCGCATAAGGTGTCGCCATCAAAGAGCAGCTGGGTACAAGGTTGCTGGAACAGAGTGAGGTTTGGGTAAGAGGCAAGGGTCTTACGCATCACTTCTTTGTACAGATGACGATCAGTTTGCGCACGGGTGGCACGAACAGCTGGGCCTTTGGAAGAGTTTAAGGTACGGAACTGAATACCTGCACGATCGATAGCCTGTGGGCAGATACCACCCATAGCGTCAATTTCGCGCAATAAATGGCCTTTACCGATACCACCAAAGGCAGGGTTACAGGACATTTCACCCACGGTCTCTAAATTGTGGGTTAAAAGCAGAGTGTTGCAGCCCATACGTGCAGCAGCACCAGCCGCTTCGATACCGGCATGGCCAGCACCCACGACAATGACATCAAATTTGCGCAAAGAAGACATGGCCCTATCTCAACCACTCGACACACAAGGATCACGAAGACAAAAAACACGACCCGAAATGACCGAAAAAGGCATTCCAGAGGCGCTCACAAGGAAAAGTCCAAAACTTCAGCAAAAACAGCAATGAAGGTCACAAAGTGAAGCTCAACCATTGGAAGCGCGCGTATTTTATCAGCTTTCTGGGCAATATCCTATTTTTAGCAGCAAGGGCATCTAGCAAAATTCAGGACGCCAACGCCGAGGCAGAACACCTCCACAGCAAAAGCAACGCAAAATTTGCCCTCAGCTGCCACCGCACGCCACTGTCTACAGCCCACAGCCCATAGCTAACAC
>DXEV01000145.1 GCA_019114785.1 Candidatus Anaerobiospirillum pullistercoris
GAAGAAGGGTGCTGCATGAGGAGATCTCCTAAGAAAATCCCCGCCTCGAGGTAGTGGCAGATCTATCTGATTACAGGTTAAGTCTTAGCTCGCTGAGCTCCTGCCTCTACAGGCCTAGGGGTGAAAAGGGCCCTACTGGGTATTTATGCGTTAAAGGTGTTTGATCAGACACATTTTCTGAGACTGCGTGCTTTTGTGCAAGAGTCCAAGATTGGAACAATGCTAAAAACGTGCGCAAATTGTAGCTTAGGATAGCTCTCAAGCAAGCAAGCTAGTTAGCTTGCTGTGTAGCTAGAGCGAGACGCCAAAACGTCAGGCATAAAAAAGGCCTTGTTATTGGGAGAACAAGGCCGCAATGCGCTTTACGTTCTAAACTTGCTTTGGATGCATTCTGGAACGTAACTAATAGGATAACTTTAAATTATTAGCTAAACCTTAGGAAAATCCAAGCGCTTAGTTTTCTAAAACACGAAAGGCGCAAAGAGCGAAGCTACGAGGAGCTTGTCCCTTGCGCCTCTGCGGCAGCACCGCTGCCTTTGCGGCCATGCGGCCAGTTGGTCGCATTACGGCTCGTTGAGCCGTAGCGTCGCCAGTGGCGACGTTGCCGGTGGCGACGTCTGAGCGGCTAGAGCTGGGCTAAAGTTGCCTTAAGGATCTCATAGACCTCTTGGGTGTGCTTGATAGACACGCACTCATCTGGAGAGTGTGGGCTGATCACCGTTGGGCCTAAAGAAATCATTTGCAGCTCTGGGTTAGCCTTAGCAAAGTAACCACACTCCAATCCTGCATGGATCGAAGTGATCTTTGGTGTCAGGTGGCACTTTTCCTCATATTGCTGCTGCAAGATCTCGATCAAACGATTATCGGTTGGTGATGTCCAGCCAAAGCTGCGATCAGTAAAGCCAACTTCTACGTTATCTAACAGCGAGCAGATACAATCGATCTTGTCGATCACATCGTCTAAGCCGTAGTCCTTTAGCGAACGTGGTAAGAGCGCAATATTGATGGCATCAGGCTTGGTGCGCACGGTGGAGAGGTTGCAAGAGGTCTCAACTACACCAGCGTAGGTGCTCGACATCTTGAGCACGCCGTTTGGCAGAGCGCGTAAGAAGCTGATGAGGTTTTGCGACGAAGTATAGGATAAGGCTGTGCTCTGTAACTGGCATGGGCCTAAGATCAGGTGCATATCTGGGTCAGTGTCTGCATAGAGATCTTGGTAGCGCACCATAGCAGCACGAGCGGCAGCCTTGAAATCATCTAAGGTGTTGAGTGGTACAGCAAGCTCCACGTAAGCTGATGAAGGAATGGAGTTGCGGATCTCACCACCATGGAATTTTTGCACAAAGAAATCGTTGGTATCAGCTACTTCCGCTAAGATGCCGCAGATAATGTCAATGGCGTTACCGCGATGCAGGTGGATATCACAGCCCGAGTGGCCACCACGCAAGCCCGTGAGGTTGAGCATGATAGGGGCACAATCGATCACTTTCACCAGCTCAGGGATAAAGGTGATATTGGTATTGATCGAACCAGCACAGCCTACAAAGAGCTCACCATGATCTTCAGAGTCTAGATTGATGAGGTAATCGCCCTTTAAGTAGTCGGCATCGAGGTTGGTAGCACCCTTCATGGTACTCTCTTCTTCGACCGTAAAGATGGCGGTCAAAGGGCCGTGGCTGAGTTGCTCATCTTCCAAGATGGAAAGAATTAAGGCGGCACCAATGCCGTCATCAGCACCTAAGGTGGTGTTATCTGCGCAGATGTAGTCACCTTCACACTTTTGTACCAGCTCAGCTTTAGCTTCTGCGCTTTGGGCAGAGACAATACGTGGACGAATGGCTTGAGTAGTGAAATCGTGGGTAAAACCGTCACGCACTACAGGAACCATGTCGATATGGGCTTGAAGGATCACCGTAGGGCTGTTTTCGCGACTTGGGCTAGCTTTTTTCGTGATGATCACGTTGCCGCAGTCCTCTAACTCGAAGCCTAAGCCGTGTTGTTGGGCAAAGGTGATCAAGTATTTGGCCATGCCCCGCTCATGCCCTGATGGGTGTGGGATATTGCAGAAATTTGCAAAGTGCTTAAACACAGCTTGCGGAGCAAGCTCTTGGATTTCCATTGAACAAAAGCCTCGCAGCATTACTCCTGAGGAGGAGTCAGATCCCAAGAGGCGTGCAGCAGATAGCGTGAAAGCACTATGTGTGCAGCAGGGGATGTGACTTCTGAGCCTTGATCCAGATAGTAAGGAGTAGTGCCAGAAATAAAGTCTTGTACAAGCGCATCTTAGATGGCGTTAGCTTCTAAGCTTGCGGTGAAGCAGCGAAGCTTGCTAGCAGGCTTAAGCTGACGTCCCCAGATGGCTGATCAAACGAGCTCCGACCCCATGCTCTAATCCTGTCCTGAAATCCACAAGGACTCCGAAATGGCTCCGTAATGGGGACAGGTGGCGTGAGCAATTCCCTAAAAAGGGGCAAAAGCCTCAGGGGGCATTATACGGAAAATTTTGCAGGATCACAGAGACTTTTAGCCTTTCTGTTTAGTTGCTGATCTGCAACAAAAAACAAGCGCTAAATGTGGGTGCGATTACAGCCTAGATAAGGTCTTAAGCGGTGGTTACACTCTATGAAAGTGGGGCAAAAATATGGGCATTTTTTGCCGATATTTAGTTATGTTGGAGATATGTCGCAGGCATACCATCTGGCTCGTGGCTGGCCTGTAATATAGGAGCAGTGAGAGTCGTGTATTGTCGTGCGGTGACGTGGAATTTTTTGGGGTAATATTGTTGGTGATGAGGCTTGAGGCGATTGATCTTCAAAGGATGTCTCTCAATAGTCTTTGCAAAGGTGCTGTAAGTGTGACTGATATAAGCTGATTCGCTGTTCTCAGCAGTCTAATGCCAAAGTCTAAGCTCACGGTGCCGAGCCTTGTGTTGGAAGGAGGGCTGAGTATGTCTTTTTTCTCCACCTTTAAAGCAAAAGTACGGGCAATGTGCCTACTGCTCGGTGCATTACTGGTAGCTTTCGTAGTGAGCGGTTGCGGCAATAGCTCGGATGATTACGTGGGCACATGGATGGGCATCAATGAGATTGGCTACGGCAACAGCAAGGTCTACGAGTTCGATATTGAGCTTGATAGAAATGGCATTGATTACATCATCTGTGTGACGCAGAAAGACTATGATGTCAGCATCAATCATTCTGCCGCTGAGTGGCGCTCAACCATGCCACACTACTTTAGTGCCAGTCTCAACAACAACGGCGATCTGGTGTCGGATATCGGTGTGATCCGTGCTGATCATCAGAATTTCCGTTTGATTTACGGCAATATCTTCTTGGTGCGCAAAGCCAAGAATACCGAGCTGAAGTTCAAATACGTGGTGCGTCGTGAGCTTGAAGAGCGCTATCCTGGCATCGTCATGGTCGATTAGCACTGCGCTAACTTGAGCCCAGATTCTAGATTTTGAGGCCAATTTTGCGGCTGCCTTGAGTGGCCGTGGAATTGGCTTTTTTGTGCGGAGGTGGGCGCTTGGGTAGGGAGCAATGACAGTTGTATGCTATGGGGCTTGCAGGGAAATAAGAGGCTCAAGAGAGGTTTGAGATCAGGCTGAGCCTAAAAGAAGGGAAAAGCGGCCAACAGCAGATAGAGGCAGCTGCAGATAGCTTGTGCCGCAATTAGCTTCTCTGCAAGGGGATCCGCACTGTTGTGAGAACCTTACGTCTTGCGCAGGGACTCTGTTTTGAGAGGCGGAAGCTGCAACTATTACTGCTGTTGTGAGTGGGTTTTGTGTGGCGCTATCGCCAGTAACAAGCTGATATTACTCAAAAGACTCATCGTCGAAAATGTCGCTGACAGTAGGAATGTCACGAGCGGCACGAGCGGCGATCTCGTTGGAGCGTGCTTGAGGTACTGGGATCTCGTCCTTGATGCGCTTACGTCTTGGTGGCTTTGGAATAAAGACCAAACGTTGTGGGCCATCAGTACGATAGACTTGGAAGCGCTTTAAGCCAGGGTATTGCTTAACAAACTCATCGTAAAACTCGATCAGACCAAACTTGTCCTTACCTTGGACTCGGCCGACGGAGGTAGAGCGGACGCGGACAGAGCGCTTTTTCTCGCTGTCCCACTTATTTTTGTAAGTGCAGACATAGTACCCGCGATTGGCATCTCCGTTGGCGATGAGCGGTGGGAGATTTGGTACTTTTGGTTGGTTGTCTTGGATCATATCGCACCTTGCTTGCAAAGGCTTAGTGGCTATTTTTATAGGGAGAGTAAAAAGTACTCTAAATTAATCCCAAGCCAGCGTAAGCGAGACCATTTGGGGCGTGAAATGTGGAAAAAATATTTAGCACAAACAACTTGGAGATCTGCCACCGAGCTAAAACTCATGGGGGCTAAGACAGAGATGGTTTTTTAAGCCGTCCATTGCTCTTTGTGCACGCAGCAGAGATTTTTAGATCTTCGCTGCCTGTTTTGTAGAAAGTGGAAACCGTTACATTAGGATTTATCTAAATCCTAAGACTGCTATTTTGAGCTGCTTTTTTGCATTATCTAGCAAGATACAGCAAGGCTAACAGAATTTACCTGTTAAGGTCCCTGTTAGCTCCTCAATATCACAGCTACTACGTCACCGTGTTGCCTTGAGGCTAGCTCATATTTCTTTTGCCCTGAAAGCCATATCATTAGATCTTCTCTGAGGAGATGATGTTGCTGACACAACTTTTTGGGACTTAGGGAAAGACGAGAGCAAGCACTGTTTGCAGTGCAGTGAAAGGATAGCCGTAGCTAGAGCGAGCCTAAGGAGTCTACAGATGGTGTAGAGTCCATTACTTTCTTTGGAAGTTGTTATAAATCAAGCAGTGGCTTAAAAATGCACCTTCTTGAGGCATCATAAAAACCACCATTTTAAGGTCAGTGCTCTGTTGCACCAGTACACCAAAATTTAATTCGTAACAGCTCCAATTTGAAACAGGTAAACCTTAAGCCTAATTATAGGTCAAGGCAGCATGTCGCGCTGGCCTTGTCACTAGCTAGTATATTGCTATTTTTCTCTCTGTTTATCTAGCCTTGCACGCAAATTTAGGCGTGGTAAGCCGCATCTGAGCTGTGAGCCTGAATAGATCACAGTTATCCATATCTATAAGATATAACGGTGACTTCGCACGAAAAATAAGCTCTAGTGCTCAAAAATATATCCGGTTTTCTCTTGGACGATGGTAGCAGTGCGGTGTTGGTAACTGGCAAAGGTAGTGATTTTGTCAGTAAAAGAGTGATAGGGGGCACTCTAAGCTGGTAAGGGGCCGAGTACAAAAATCGCTTATTTTAACCTTTTTTCACCATTTTAGCCCGTGGTGGCATTTGTTTTGAGGGGAATTTAGGGAAAAGCGTGACTAA
>DXEV01000146.1 GCA_019114785.1 Candidatus Anaerobiospirillum pullistercoris
GTGTACTAAGAGTTTAAAAGGACGGAGAGTGGGGAGTGCAGGTTTATCTGGCGCTCAGATCTCTTTTTTGGTTGGTAGCAGGAACTCACAGAAGTGGAGTCGCAACAAAATCTGCGTGAAGCTCAGTCTGCCCATACTGCTCTGTCTTCAGCATTTTCTCCAAATGCTTTGCAAGCTAAGTCCGCTTGTATATCGCCTCGGGTAGCAGTGATGATTCCGTGCTATAACGAGCTGCTCACCATTGCGGCTGTGGTACGCGATTTCCTGAAAGCACTACCTCTGGCAGAGATTTACGTTTATGACAATAACTCCACTGATGGCTGTATTGAGGCTTTACAGCAATTGTTACGTGGTGACATTGCTGATAGCTCTGACTCTGATTTTGATTGGGTAGCAGCCAATCCTAGAGTTCATTTCGGTAGTGAGTTGCGCCAAGGTAAAGGCAATGTGGTGCGAACCATGTTCCGTGAGGTCGATTCTGATGTTTATCTCATGGTCGATGCCGATTGCACTTATGATGCTGCAGATGCTTCACGTCTGGTGGCAGCCGTTGCTGAGCAAGGCTATGACATGGTGATTGGCGATCGCCTTTCTTCTAGCTATTTTGCTGAAAACAAACGGCGCTTTCATGGAGTAGGCAACAAGCTGGTGCGTCAGCTGATCAATAGCCTCTTTAATCGTCGCCGTGGAGAGCGAGTTCAAGATATCATGACGGGCTATCGTGCTTTTAGTCGTGACTTTGTGAAGACCTGTCCTGTGCTCTCTAAGGGCTTTGAGATCGAAACAGAGATCACTGTGCATGCCCTCTTCAATAACTTCAAGATCACTTCGCTGACCATTGCCTATCATGATCGGCCACAAGGCAGTACTTCTAAGCTCAACACCTATCAGGACGGCATGCGGGTATTGCTGCTGATCTTCAATCTTTTCCGTTCTTGTCGCCCATTACTGTTTTTTAGTATGGTAAGCGCCTTGTGTATGCTGCCCGCCATTGGTTTTTTGATCCCAGTGCTCTTGGAGTACGCAAGCACCGGTATTGTTTACAAGCTGCCTTCTTTTGTGGCCTCTTGTGTATTCTTGATGCTAGCAGTGTGGAGCTTTTTTACTGGTCTGATCCTCGACACGATGAATCAGAACCAACGCAAGCTCTATGAGCTCAGTGCTAACCTGATCAACTTGCAGGACGTTAAACGTCATTCAGATTGTTAAGTAGAGGACTCCATGACTTCAACGGTTGCTGTAATTGGTGCTGGCCCAGCAGGTCTTTCCTGCGCTTTGGAGTTACTGCAAGCTGGCTATGCCGTAGATATATTTGAGCTTGATGCTGTCGTTGGTGGTCTAAGCCGTACCGTAGATGTGCTTGGACATAAGGCTGATTTGGGATCACATCGCTTCTTTTCTAAGGTCAAGGCTGTTAATGACTTTTGGCACCAAGGCATGGCTCCTGATGACTTTATTACTGAGCACCGCATGAGTCGCATTTTGTATAACGGTAAGTTCTTCGACTATCCGTTACGTGGCTTTGACGCTCTGTTTAAGCTGGGGTTGGTAGAGTCTACCCGTTGTGTGCTGAGCTATATTTACGCGTCCTTGCGCCCAAGAACGGAACCTACTTTCGAGGCATGGGTAAGCAATGCTTTTGGCTATCGCTTGTATGAGATCTTCTTTAAGACTTATTCTGAGCGCTTGTGGGGTATTCCTTGTAATCAGCTCAGTGATCAATTTGCCAAGCAGCGTATCAAGACCTTAAATCTGCGTCGTGCCATTATCAATGCCATACAGCCAAAGCGTAATAAGCAAGGTACTCCACTCAGCTTAATTGATGAGTTCATCTATCCTCGCTTAGGATGCGGCATGGTTTACGAGCGAGTAGCTGAAGAAGTCAAACGTTTAGGTGGTCGTTTCTTTCTTCGGCAAAAAGTATTGGGTATCACCACTGGGCGTAATGAGAAGGGTGAGTTTAAGGCTACAGGCATAGTGACACAGGAAGTAGATCGTGGCCAAGGAGCAGCGATGTCAAATGCGCCTGTTGAGATGACTGCTGGTTCTAGTCCTGTAACCCGTCATTACGACATTGTAGTCTCTAGTGGCATTTTTACCGATATGGTGCGCTCGCTAAATTGTTTACCAGATGAAGTGCGCACTTGGTGTGACGCGCTTCGCTTCCGTAACACTATTTTGGTGTACCTCACTGTTGATCCGAACAAAGCGACTTTATGCCCAGATCACTGGATTTACATCCATTCTCCTGAGATCCAGATGGGCCGTTTATGCGATTTTAGTAACTGGTCAAAAGACATGCAGCAGGGGCACAGCGATCACTTGTTGAGTTTTGAGTATTGGGCCAACAATGATGAGCCTTTGTGGCTTAAAAGTGATGCCGAGCTGATTGCACAAGCACGTGCAGATGCTGTGAAGACAGGTCTGATCACTGCTGAATCAATTACTGATGCAGCTGTACACCGTATTTATAAGAGCTATCCGGTTTACCACAATGGCTATGAGCAGGTCTTGGGGAGAATTACGGCGCAGCTCGACACCATCAAGGATCTGTATTTCATCGGACGTAACGGCAGCTTTAAGTACAACAACATGGATCATTCGATCCTGATGGGGCTTTTCTGTGCCCACAAAATCTGTGGCACTTACCATGGTTCTCTGTGGTCGATTAATACCGACTCTGATTACCAAGAGGTCATGCAGCAACAAGATCCGTCTTAGGTCAACTGGTAGCGGTCGTTTTTGAGGTTAAGTCGGTCATGCAATCTGCAAAGCCATCCAAACTACAATGGTTATGGCAGCACAGCTGCGTCAGCTTGCTTGTGGTGTTGATTTTTTCCTGCATTGTAGAGCTGGTAGTCTTTAATCACCATTTCTTCTTTGGCGGTTCTCCTTACGCCCGTTCTGCAATAGAGCTGCCTTTTACGCCGCAGCTTAATGCCAAAGCGGTAGTGCTCTCGCCACAACAGAATGTACTGACCTTAGAGCAACTTTCAACCAAGGCCAGAAATCTCAAGGTGAAGCTAGGCAGCGCTATGAATGATAGCTTTGCTGACTTTGCAATCACCGCAGTAGTTGAGATCAAGGATCGACACAGTGCCCCTAATTTTCGTCCAGTAGCCAAGCTTTACCTTAATCCCAATACTTTAGGGCAGGATGAAGCTATTGCGCATTTCCGTGCAATAGACGATCAGGTGCAGGGTGTGCGTTTGACCTTTACCGGCTCGAGCTCAGGGTGGATTGCTATCCTTAATGAGGCAAGTTTTAATGTGCCAGAGCACCTGTCTGTGTCTTATTTGCGTGTAGCTTTACTCTGCCTTGTGCTTGGCGCGGTGTACTTAACTCTGCGCTATCGGCTTTATCTGGTGCGCTATGACCACAGGAAGAAAGGGCATAGAGCTCTTAACTATGCAGTTATAGCAGTGTGCTTAGGGATTACTTTTTTAGAGTTCTTAGCTATTAGCCCGCATAACACCAAGATGTGGGCGTTTGATGTTTTTGGCGATGGCTTGATGATTTATACCAACGAAAAGCATCAAATTCTGCAAGACTATCCACGTACCCAAGAAGAGATCTCCGATAGCGATGCTTACACGCAATTGCTGGACGCCTTTTTGAAAGGGCAGCTGAATATTGATGTGTACGTTGATCCTAAGCTGGAGCAGCTGGAGGATATTTACGATTTCAGTGAGCGAACCGCGAACAATATCCGTTTCACGTGGGATCGTCCATACCACGATGGCAAGTACTTTGTGTATTTCGGCATGGCTCCAATGCTGATGGCTCATGCACCTATTTACTTCTTAACTGGCAAAATTCCATCAGTGGCTTTAGCTGGTGTCTGGTTAGCGTCTCTGGCGATTTTGAGTATGCTTTGGGGACTACGCACAATGGTTCTCGCCATGGTAGCACGTCCTAATATGCTGCTTTATCTGGGGGCACAAGTGGCAGCAGTGGGTGGAGCTTTAGTGTGGTACTTACAGATTGGTATGTCCCATTACTTTATGCCATATCTTACAGGGATTTTTTGGTTAGGAATTTTGGTTGGATCCTTGTACTCGCTTTTTACCCCTCTCTATTTGCTCGAAAACAGAGATGAGTTTGCAGGAAGGGGCTCTCATCTAAAACCATGGCAGCGACGTTATTTGCTGGTGCTCGCAGGTGTTGCCATTGTGCTGATCGTTATGTCGCGTCCTTTGTCATTGTTGATGGCACTGGTTTTGTCGTTGCCAGCGGTGTGGTGGTTATTCAAAGAAAACTACAGTGCCAAGCTGCTTCCTTTTGTTCGTGATGCCGCTTTTGCTGTAGTTCCAGTGTTGGTCGGCGCATGCTTTGTGATGTGGTATAACTATGTGCGCTTTGATTCGATCACTGAGTTTGGTCAGTTAATGCAGATCACGGGCGACAACATTCCTGCCAATGCGCTTTCACTAGAGTTGTCTTTCTTACGTAATAGTACGTATTACTTCCTGTTCGAGCCACTGACTTATCTTAATGAGTTCCCGTTTGTTAGACCTGCTTTGACTCATTACCCTGATACAGGTGACTTCCTATACTTGACTGACCGTGTAGCGTTGATGGCAATCCCCTTGATGTGGGCGTTAGTTCTGATTGTTTTTCCACAGCGTGCAGGTGGGTTATTGAGTTCGACGTCAGGTGGCGTAGCTGGTACTCCAGCGCCCGCCCCTGTTTCTATTTCACACAGCGATGCTCCAAATACTGCGTTATTTGTTTCACGTGGTAGGCTTTTGCGAGTGATCCTATGGTGTTTTGTGCCAAGTGCTGTTTTCTTGGCTTTTGCTATGTACAGCAATGCTGGTGTGTCAGGGCGTTACTGCTCCGATATTAATTGCCCAGCAGCTTATTTAGCCGTTGTTGCTCTATTACGGACTATGCAAGCACCACCGCATAGGTCGCTATTAGAGCGTTGTGCTTATGCGGTCTTATACGTCTTATCCCTTTGGTTCTTAGTTAAGACAGTGCTGATCTCAGTTCTCATCTGTTTTAACTCGGATGCTAATAACCCTTTGCTGTTGGGATCTATGTTTAACGATATGAACCCAGAGCTGATCGTGTTTATGCAGCGCACCTTTATGCCTCTGTTGTGGTAGCCATGAGGAAGAAGACGATGACAGCTATTAAATCTCAAGCTAATCACA
Organism: Candidatus Anaerobiospirillum pullistercoris; assembly: GCA_019114785.1. GTDB lineage: Bacteria > Pseudomonadota > Gammaproteobacteria > Enterobacterales > Succinivibrionaceae > Anaerobiospirillum > Anaerobiospirillum pullistercoris. Next base: position 5,160 of record DXEV01000146.1, read on the forward strand.
ACCGAGAGCCTCTGGCGCAAAGTGATGCAAATAGTGCCCAATTAACTCAGCAAAATGCCGCCAAGGGTAGAGGTGCGTTTGCTTCTGTGTTTGTGCATTGTAAGCGAGGTCTTACTAAGCCTTTATGGGTGCTGCCAGTATTGGTTATAGTGGCCGCATTATTGGAGCTTTTTGCTTTTAACACTTGGGCGTGGTTCGATCGTGATGCTTTCCCACGTCAAGTGGTAGAAATGCCCTCCTCTCAGGGATTTGCTATTACGCCTTCCCAGCGCGTGTTAACTATTGACCATCTCGATTTGCCTATTCACAACGTCTATCTGGAGTTGAGTAGTGCACAACCGCAGCTGGTTACTGTCCATGTTTTGTTTAAGAGTCCATCCAGCAAGGAATCGTTTGCGCCTAGTACAGCTTTTCATCTCAATGTAGGTGGTGAGTTCTCAGCGCGTATGGTGCATTTCCATGCGTGGAAAGAGCGGATCTTAGGACTGCAGTTAGTTATTGCCCCAAGCACCAATGCTCCGCTATATCTCAGCAAGCTGGTCTTTAACGAGGATGAACCCCTAAGGTTTTCGGTACTGCGCTTTGTGCTCCTGTGTGCTGTTCTAATGGGAGGTTACGGCCTTTTTGCGCAGCGTTGGTATTGCCTGCGCTTTGACCGTGCATTGCGAGCTCACAGATGGTTAGACCATGGTGTAATGGCAGTAGCTGTATTGTGGTGTGTGCTGTTGGCTGTAATGCAGCTCTATGCCCTGCAAAGTCCTAATGCTACTTTCCTGTTTGGAGCTGCTCGGGGCATTAACCACAGTGCAGAGGACAGTGCGGAGCTAGTGTCGAGCCTGCAGTATTTGATAGGTGTAAATGCTGTCTTGGCGGTGTTGACGACTATATGCGTGATTAGTGCAGCACGTACCTTGATGACTTACTTCTCGTCTGCCAAAGGCCCAAATCTCTTGCTATACCTGTTAGGACAGTTAGCAGTAGCAGCTGCTTCCATGGTCTTTTACCAGCAAATGGCGTTTGTCAGCTCAGAGCATGTCTCTCTGCTTTGTCAGCTGGGTATAGCACTAGTAGCGTTGGGAGCATATCGCTCCGCTATAACGGCAGATGATCATGCTGTAACCCAAACCTCTTGGCGTTTGTGGCTTAATCTAAGTGCATTGGCCATAGGACTAGTATTAGTCGCATGGAGCCGTCCTTGGGCAGTATTGCTATTACTGGCGTTAACAGCGCCTTTATGGTGGTCAGTGCTCCGTACAACGCTCTATACACGTTTGGCCTTGTTACGTGGCCAAGTGACCGAGAGCGATGCAAAGAAGGTATCTGTTTCCTCAGCATTGATGGTCGTGGCCTTTTGTGTCATTGCATTGGGCTTAGGCTTGCTCTTGTCGCAGGTACTGCATGTGTCTGTGGACTCAGTAATACAGACTACAGGGGCGGGCGCTGTAGCAGCAACGGCAGGACTATCTGTAGTTGAGCATACTCCATTAATGTTTGAGCAGTGGTGGAATGTGAGCCATATTTCCAATGCTCTGTATTACTACATTTTTGAAGGATTGACGTACTTTAAGCTTTTCCCGTGGGTAGCTCCTAACACTACATCATACTTTAGCCATGGAGAGCCAGTGGTGCTCTATGAGCGCGTGAGCTTGATGGCTATGCCGTTATGCTGGGGCTTGTTCTTATGCCTGTTCCCATGGCGTCGACTCTTGCAAGGTGCTGATTTTGAGAGCACAAAGAGTCTGCTTTCAGTTGTCACGCTAGGACGGGCTAGTGTACTGGCCTTATTGCTCGTCTCCTATGGTACCTATGTCAGTGCAGGCGTAGGAGTTTACTGGGAAGCTCCATTGCTGCTGTCAGGCGCATTGGCGGCTTGGATTTTAGTGTTGACACTGATACCTGTACCGGAGCGTGCAGGCTCTTTAAGCCCTGTAGGTGGTGCTCTTTATGCCCTTGCCTGCTTCTTTTTGCTGAAGACCATTTTCATTGGAGTGGTCATTGGCTTTGCCTATAGCAGTGGTTTGTTTAGTGGGGCTGTCTTGTGGCAGCTTGACCCTGATCTACTGCTCAAAGTGGGCTTTTTCTTCGATAGCTTTAACTTCTAAGCCACGGCTGGCTTGGTTCCTAAGTAGTAATGATATAGCCCCTCTAAGCTTAGGCAGGGGCTGTGATGAAGGGTGGCTACTGAGTAGCCACATTTGATCCCATGTTAAAGCAGCTGCAAACCAAGCCTTGGTGGCTGGTGTTAATCATGTGTGTGGTAGTCAGCGTTGTTGTGGAGCTGGCTTTCTTTAACTACAAGTACTTTTGGCAATATGTGACTGATTATGAGCGGATCGTGGTACTCAACAGTGCCACGCGCTCAGATGAGCCCGCTTTGGCTCAAGGGCCAGTTTTGATCGATGATCAAAATACATCGATCACCTTTGAGCTGCCTGAAGTGAAGCTACGCAACGTTCGTCTGGATTTGGTACACCCTAATAATCCTGATCTTCTTGTGAGAGGCAAGATCTCGGTACGCAGCACTGAGTTGAAGTATCTCTTTAGCCGTGAGGGTAACTTTGTTCTTAGCACTCGTCATCACGAGCATAACAATATTGTGCTGCCAAAGGAGCGCGTGGTAACAGATCTCCATATAGAGTTTGAGCGTCAGCCAGGTTCAAGTTTTTATGTCAGCGCCATTATTGTTAATGACCATTTTGCCTTTGCGCCAAGTCCTTTGCGGATTCTGCTCATGTTCATGGCCTTTGCAGCAGTGAGCATGTGCCTTAAGTATCGTCTATATGCTCAGGTCTATGACCCTAGTCAGGTGGGTGAAGCGTCACGTGGTAGATACTGGGTTTGGGGTGCATTAGGTTTTAACCTGATTTTGGTGCTGAGCATTCTCCTTTTTAACAATACGATCACGGGCAATAATGTCAAATCGCAGTGCTATTTCCCGCAAGAATGTACTTTTGAGTATGGCTCTGAGCTTGGTTCTCTTTTGCAGAATCGTCCTCAGACCTATGAGGAGCGCTATAACAGCATGGTGTATAGCCAGCAGTTTGACGCTTGGCTCAAAGGTCAGACTGCTCTGGATGTGTCCGTTAATCCTAGAGTCATGGGATTTGCAGATGTCTATGACATGAGTGAGTTTTACCGTGCACAAATCGGATGGCTTTTTGATCATGTGATCTATGAGGGGCGCTATTACAACTACTATGGTGTGGCACCACTGATCCTTGTGTACACGCCTGTGTATGCGTTGACAGGTAGGTTTCCAACACCAATTTTGACTACTTCCATGTTGAGCTTGTTAGGGGTTCTATGCAGTTATTGGGCTCTTAGTGTTCTGGTACGTGTTTACCGCGTGCGCACTAATCTTCTGCTCTACATGCTAGCGCAAATGGCCTTGCCAGGAATGGCTTTGCTCTATTTTTCTCAGACCGAACTCCATGCTGCTCAGATTGCCTGTTTGTCTGGTTACACGACAGGCTTAATGCTAGTAGCATCAGGATACGAGTGCTTGTATCGGAGGGGTTGGCGGCGCTATGGTTTAGCTGTATTAACAGCTGTGGCTGTTGTCTTGGTGGTGCTGTCACGACCTCATGTCTTGTTTGTCGCTGGGCTATTCTTCATGCCTTTGTTGTGGCACTTTTTGGGGACTCTCATCAAGCCAATATCTCGTGGAAATACTGAGATGCAAGAGCCTCCGATGCTGCGCTACAGTGTGCTGTCCAATATGAGGGCTAATCTCAGCGCAGTTGATTGGCCTACTATGCTGTTGCTGTGTGGCTTAGTGGCAATAGGAGCTGTCGGTGTAATGGCCTATAACTATGTGCGTTTTGGGTCTGTAGTAGATTTCGGCCAGTACTACATGGTCACGGCCTCGGCCAATCTTCCAAAGTTCAATCCGTCGTATGATGTGGCCACTGTGACTGAATCCCTTTACCATGTGATTGTCCCAAGCACGCACTTTACGCAAGATTTCCCATTCGTAGACGCAACTCCTCCAACAGCAGACGATGGCAGTTACTATACTTACCCAAGTACTACTTTAGGGTTGCTGGCTTTTAGTGCCAATTACGCTTTATTTTTGCTGCTTTTGCCTTTACCAAGAACTCAGCTCAGTAGCGCGCAGCATGATTGGCGAGCTAACGTTATGATTGCTGGGATCCGTTTTGACGCCTTACGCTTGAGCTTAGCTTTGGTGCTTGTGGGCGTGATTGTTTTGGGGGTTTTCAACAGCATTTGGGGTGCTAATCTGCTGATGCGCTACAGCTTAGACGGCGCATGGGCAGCTGCCTTAGTGTCATTGGTGTTATTGCTTTGCCACATTGAGTGGCAGAGTAGTAAGAGTGGAGTCTTGTTGTACATTATTGCCGTGGCAGCATTATTAGGCTCGCTGTTTACTGGGTACATGCTCAATTTCATGGGGTCACAAGCGTTTGCAGTCAGTCCTGATTGGCTGCTTGAGCTCATTAATACCTTTAGGCCTTTCCTTGTGCAGGCTTAAAACTTAGTGCGAGCTCTAAAAATAGCGATTTTAGTCAAAAGAAGCCGATATAAATCAGCTTCTTGCAGAGAGATTAGTCCATTTTTAGAAAACGCCCAAGGGTAATCCTCACGTCCTATTCGGCACCATCTCAGTGGTGCCATTTCCCTATCCTTGCTCTTCTTTTCCCTTATCTTTGCCTCTCTTTTCACAAGCTTATATCACTCATTTAATTTAAGCTCTTGTGCCGCCTGCCTTTTGTAGCTGCGGTTTAGTGAGACAATAAACAACGCGTATGGTTTTTCGATGGTTTGGAAAAATTTTTTTCATGCTTCTCTAGCCCTGATGCAGTCTAGCTTTGGAGTATTTTTAGATAAAAAGTGACGCCTTAGTTGCCTGTGATTACACAAACGTCACAAGAGCCACCTCTGTGTGGGCGTAATTTGAGATCAAGTCGAATGAGACCCGAGGCGTAAAGCGCCACAAGTCTTAGCAAATTAGGCTTTTGCTGCGCTGTGCTTGCCTCTGTACCTGTCTGAGTTCCCTTATGTGGCTTTGCTTTTAGCAGCATCAGCCCCATGCAACCAAGGACTCGACAAACTCATGCTTCCCTCCTGAGGGAAGTTGATCTCTTTTAAACCTAAAGACTAAGTCACTCAGACCAAGCGTTTGATGCCATTACTGCCTGCTTAACGCTACCTGTATAGCGGCTGTGGTGTCCGTTGGCTGGTTGGTGAGCTTAGTCGAAAGGAGTCTGAACTTACTATGCTGTCCCCACAGAACGCAGAAGTGACCAAAGATTCTGCTGCATTTGCCCCATTAGATGCTACTGGTTCTACCGCTACTCCAGCGCCCGCCCCTGATTTGCAAGTAGAGAGCTCTTCCTCTGCCTTGTCTCAATCCCAAACATCCACCAGTGCTGAGCCAAACGTTCTTGTATCCTCTGACGCTCCAGCCTCTCAGGCTACTGGTACCGCTCAGGCTACTGGCGCAACTCAGGATATTGGTGCAGCGGATACAAGCGACGACGGTGATGTTGTTACCTCGCCGTCAGATCAGAGCATTTCTTTTGAGCTGGAACTTATTCAGTACAAGAAGATGCTGGTCTTAGATGAGATCCCCTACCAAGAGTTGCTCAAGGTTAACCCTGTAGCAAGACAGCTGGATCAGCTACTGCAGGCCTTAGCTTCTTTTGGAAAAGGGCGCATGCCCACTACTGAGCAATTGGATGCTTTTACTAACAAGTACTGCTGGGCTAAAAGCATCATGATCTCATGCCTGTTATTGCTTCATAAGAGCGAAGGCAAGATCAATTTTCTGGACTTGGTGCCAGGGTCGGGATTTTCATCCAAGGATTGGTCTTTAGTGCTGGGCAAGCTGCAAGCCTTAGAGATCATTAGCCTCAACTCAAATTTTGCTCGTTTCTATGCCTTAGAAAGCCCTGAGTCTTATCTTAAGACGCCAGTGCATTCCGACGAGCAGATGAAGATCTACAAAGTCATGTATCCTGACGCCCACACAGACGAACACATCCTATCTCGAGAGGAGGAGTTTGCTTTTTGCATCTTAAAGGGCGAAAAAGCCATTCCTCTTGTCGACTATGTTGAGGTTGTATCTGCCCTTTGCGAGAACGTGAAGCAGCTGCAAGAGCTGTTGATCATGCTCTACCTCAGCGGCAAGCTTCGTATAAGAAATGACGTGCTGTACTTTTTGCCAAAAAGATAGTGGCTGACCGCTTGTTGCCATCATGAGCGGCCATAGGGGCTCACCCTTTGTCATTGAGGTTCCCCATCTGTTATTGAGGGGAACTTAATGTTGGGAGTGGGCCTTGTTTTTTGTGCTCCTGACAATGGAAGGATTATGTCTGTGCGTTTTTGAGGCCAGAGCTTGGTCAAAATTGGTGATAAAAATCGCATGCATATGCCACATTGTTAGAGCGTATATGCTGCCAACTGTTAGAGCGATAAAGCTTGAGTTTGGCCATTTGAGTGCAGAGATAAGAAAATTTTGCAAAAATTTTTTACACAACGCATAAACTTTTTAATCTGATTTTGAGTTTAATTATAAGCACTTGTCCTCTTGATTGGTAAAGAAAAGACTTGACTTTTTCTGTTGCTCTTGGATCAGACTGTAGAGCTTGAGAGCTACTATCGGCGGCATTTCTTAATGAGTAGTCTTTTTAGATTTATGTTTTGTTGCGTTTTGTGGAACAAAATTGACTCTTTTCTATGGCCAAATCGACTATTTATTGTGGTTAATTTTCGGCAATGTTTGTCTGCTAAAGCCCGTGTCTATGCGCTTCTGAGGGGTTGCACCTTGTCTTTTTTGGCCGCAAAATAGAGGTGAATAAAAGGCAGAACAAAGCTTAGGGTTTTTGCTGTTGAGCACGATTTGCGATGTGTACTTGAGGTTTGAGTAGTCAGCGGAGAAGTGGAGGTGAAAAATTGAAGAGCTCTTCCGTTTACCCGCATCTTCTGCTTGTTTTACCTTGAGAGCGTTGCAATCTCTTGTTTTTCAGAGAGAGCTACAGGGCTTAATGCACCGTCATGTTTTTCGTGATCAGCTCCGTTGCTGACGAGCTTACAGCACATATAGGCTTTGGGGTAGCCGCTACCTCAAAAAGCAAAGATGTAGCTGTTACCTCGCTTTTTGAACTGATCTGCACCGTAAACTTTCCTTTGTTGGTATAGGGGCGCAGTTAGGGTATAGGCCCTGCTAGGGCACGATCCCTGCTGTAACCTCTGGCAGGCTAGGCAGTGGCGGTGGCCAGCACGAGAGCTTCGATGCCTTAAGACCATATAGGACTTATCCATGGGCGGCACCCCAGAGGGTAGGCAGAGTGTGCAAAGTGCCGTGGTTTTTCTTAATTTTTAGCAGCACGCTCTCTTGGTTTTGCCTCAATAGAAAGGCGCTAGGGTGGGGATCTTTCCTTGTTCTAGCGCCTTTTTATTGCGCTTTAGCTCGAGTTTTGGGGAGCGCGAAGCGTCAGATAAGTGTTTGGCTGCCGCTAGGGG
>DXEV01000147.1 GCA_019114785.1 Candidatus Anaerobiospirillum pullistercoris
ATAATATGGAATTTGGGAAAGTAACGCCTGATGGCTTTAGAGCCTAAGTCTTGCTTTGCCCACGGTTCTTTGTTTGTAGCCAAACGGACACTGCCTCAGCTTTTCACTTGCCTGCGCCTTGTGTGTAAAAACATACAAGACGAACTCCAATTCTTGAAGGTTTAGAGTTATAGAGCAGGTGAAAGGTGGAGATCTGAGTCAGTTTTCGTTGGCAGCTTTGTGTGCACCCTCCTCTGTCCACTCTTTGAATCCCACTGTAAACACAGTCAATAGCCAAAGCGTGAACGACAGAGCTTTTGGGGCCCTTTCAGGATTTGATTGTGAAGCCTAACGCTCCTACCACTAAGCTCAAGTTTAGTGCCCTTGCTATAGCACTAACTTGCACGCTCTATGGGCCAAGCTACGCTTTTGCCCAAGAACAGCTCCAATCTCATGCCTCTCCGGCTTTAAACACGGATCTATCCGTGAGTGATAGGGGTGCCAGTACTGCCGCTACAGGTAATGAGCCAGTGCGTCGTCAACACGCATCTTTTGCTGCAGCTGCCGCTGTTCAGATTGAAAAAGATGCCGCTAATGCCAGCGCTAACGCTAGCTCTGTTACTACCAGTGCAGCTGGTACTGCTATGAGCAGCAACGCTGAGGCGCAAGCTAACTTAGATCCGATCACTAAAGCCCAACGTCAGCGCCTGCAGGATGTAACTGACTTTGCCACCACAGTACATGAGACCATGGTGAACAATGTCACCACCAATCTGTACCTGAGCAATCGCCAATTAGCCTCGAGCTCGACCTTTCCTCTGCGCTTGTTAACCCGCTTACGCGATAACCCATGGCGTCCAGCTCCTTTTATGCCGGTGCCAGAAAAGAATCTTTCTTGCTACTACGGCATTCCAGCCTATCGCGAGCCTCAAGAGTACGATCCTAACCAAACCCCAGTGCAGATCACGGCCGATGAGGTGACGGGTAGTATCGAAAACAACATCAGCTACAAAGGTAATGTGGTTGTCATCCAAGGCGATCAGACCTTTAGTGCTGACGAGGCTAGCTATAATCGCGCAACTGGAGAGGTCTCGTCCTCTGGCAATATCACCTATGAGGGGCCACAGCTCACCATTACCAGCCGCCAATCCATTGTCAGCAACTTAAACACCCAAGTCTCTGAGTTTTTTGGGCCAAACTTCCAATTAAACGGCTCAGTCGCCAGTGGTAAGTCTGACAAGATCACCATTGACAACGAAAAGAAGGTCTCCAATATCGAGAACCTTGCTTTCACTACCTGTCCTGCTGGTGATAACTCATGGCACCTAGAATCCGATGAGGTGGTGCTCGAGCAAGGCGAGTCCTATGGTGAAGCCTATGGCAATGTCCTCTACATCAAAGATGTACCGGTGTTTTACCTGCCATACGTGAACTTCCCAATTTCCAATAAGCGCAAAAGTGGTCTGCTCTATCCTTCTTTTGCCATTAGCTCCGACAATGGCTTTGAGTATGAGCAACCGATCTACTTCAATATTGCGCCTAACTACGATTACACCCTCTCGCCACGTATCATGACCAAGCGCGGTTTACTCTTAAAAAATGAGTTCCGCTACTTACCATGGGAAGACACTCAAGGCATCATTGAATTAGACTACATTCCAAAGGATAACAACTGGGAATTAGAGCATAGCGGTGATGATGAGCGTTACATGCTGCATTGGCAACATGCAAGTTACTTTTTTAACCGCGACTTAAGCGTGATCGTTGATTACCAACAGGTGCGCAATAACGACTATGACTACATCAATGACATTGGTGCAGACGGAGTCGAAGTCACTGACGATCACTTAAAGCAGTCTTTACTCGCCACATACGATCGCTCTAAGTACAACTTCTCGATCGAAGCACGTGACTATCAGCGTTTACTGCCAGATGATCTGATCTATTCCCGTCCTTTTGCGATCTTGCCACAGATCAAGGCCCAGTATTACGACACCTATGGCCCTCTGACTTTTGATGTCCAAGGCGAGATGACCCGTTTCTCTAGCTCAAGCGACTCCATAGCCGATCGATTTGAGGCTACCCGTGTCCACATTGAGCCAGATATCGGCTATCAGATCTTCAATAACCGTGGTACCTCCGTTTCGGCTAACGTCCGTGGCTTCTTGACCTACTACAATCAAGATGAGCTGGACAAGATGCCTGCGTATTACTCCCAAAACTTAGGCTTCACCAAATTAGAGGACACTTCTCGTAGCCTCTACATGCTGCAATTAAAGGGTAAGACCACTTTAGAGCGTAAAGTCTTAGACTTACGTCATACCCAAACCTTAGAGCCAGAAGTGCAATATCAGTTCATCCCTTACGAGGATCAGAGCAATATTGCTCTCTATGACTCTACTGACCGTATGAACGACTACTACTCCAACTTCTCGTTCAGACGTTTCACTGGCTATGACCGTATTCCTGACTTAAACCGTGTGTCGGTTGGTCTGTCTTCACGTCTCTTAGACGCCCATGATCGTGAGCTCTTACGTGTTGGTGTGTCACAAAGCTACTCCTTTGTGCCTACTCGCGTGACCTTAAACCCTAACGATCCTAACGACCTCTACCCACGTAGTCCGCTGTCTGCATTCATTAATATGCAGCCAATGCCTGGTCTGACCTTACATGCGAGCGCATCCTATTCCACAGAAGACAATGAGCTCTCCTCGTGGAATGCTATGACCCAGTACCGCAATGAAAATGGTCTGCTGCTGCAAGTAAGCTATCGTTTTACCGACCAAGGCAACCGCTCACTATCTAACAACATCATCGACTTAAAGCAGGTCGGCTTTGTTGCAGAGGTGCCACTTAGCGATCACTTCAGTGCTACTGTGGCCTCCTATCATGACATTGAGCAGCAAGAGAATATCGACAGCAAGCTCGCTATCAAGTACGAAGAATGCTGTTGGTCTCTGGCCTTTGTTTACGAGAGCTACAACTCCTGTGACTGGGATTCGCTCACTCGTGAAAAGGATCACCGTGTTGGTATCCAATTTGAGTTCAAGGGCGTGGGTGCCGTCAATGTGGCAGGCAGCAGTGATAGAAACTTCACTGATACCCGTCTGTTAAATTACTTTGACCCAACCAACTTGAGCCAATAGCAGCAGACTTAATCTGCTCCATAGCTGCTCAGCCTCACGGCTGGGCGGCTGTACCACCGCGTGCCCACGCGGTCACGCTGCCACACTTCCTCGCAGACATACGTCTGAACTTTCCCGCCTACTTGCAGTCCTACACTCTGTCCCTAAGTTCCATATAACTTAGTTATGGCTATACTGGCCTGACTGTCTGTTCTTTGCCTCTATCCCAAAGATCCGCTGCCCATCATGTGATATTATGTGGCAAATATTATTGGCTGATCCAAGCTGCCACATCGCTGTTGCATCTTGGGACGCAAACAGTTGGCCCTAGCCCCGAGATCCTGTCTCGGTGACGGTTCTAGGCTCCGTCAAGACAAGATTTCGCGTCTTCTCCCTAGGAAAACTCTTCCATGTTAGTTAGCAAGCTTCCTATCAAATTGGTAGCCGCAACTCTGGCTCTGTGTGTAGGCACCAGCATGCCTTATGTGAGCTATGCAGCGGCCAACTCTTCTGTACCTGGTTCTGCAGGTGATCCTTTTGCTGCTGCTCCTATCACCTTAGACGCAACGGCAGCTGTCGTAAATAACGATATCATCTTAGAAAGTGAGCTTGATGCCGCTCAAGCTGAAGTGGAGCAAAACTTTAAGCAACGTGGTGCTCAAGTCGATCCGATCTCTGCCCGTCGCGCTGCCTTAGAGCAATTGGTGACTCGCTCCATTGCACTGCAACAAGGTAAGCAATATGGCCTCAACCTGACCGACACTCAGATCGATCAGGCCTTAGCCCAAACAGCTTCGTCCTCTAACACTTCAGTTGACGCCATTTTAAAGAACTATGGCAATGTTTCCTTAGCCGAAGCCCGTCAACAGTTTGCTAACGACCTTATCATCAATGAGGTGCGTACCAATCAAGTACGTCGTCGTATTCGTATTTCAGATGCAGAGGTTTCCTTACTAGCCAAGAGCCTGCGTGAAATTGGTAGCATCGAGCCAAGCTATCACTTAGCCCAAATTATTCTGCCTCTTAATGCTCGTGCCTCCGCCGGTGAGGTCAATCGTGTGACCGCTATTGCCAATAGCATCAAGCGTGAATCACGTAATGGCACTGACTTCAATCTGTTAGCAGCTCAATACGCCCAAGGCTCAACTGCCGCCCAAGGTGGTGATTTGGGTTATGTGCCAGAAAGTCAGGTTCCAGTACCATTCCTGCCTGCTCTGTTAAAAGCCAATACTGGTGACGTCTTAGGCCCATTCCGCTCACCTTTTGGCCTGCACTTAATCAAGCTCTATGATGTGGTCAATCAGGCTGTAGAGCCAATTACTACTTATAAGGCCCGTCATATTCTGCTGACTACTTCGGTGATTTTCTCGGATCAAGCTGCATACAATGAGCTGTCCGCTTTACGTTCACGTATTGTCAGCAATGAGATCTCCTTTGCCGAGGCTGCTAAGCAGTTCTCTGAGGATACCGTTTCGGCCGCTTTAGGCGGTGACTTAGGCTATGCTCCAGCTAGCCGCTATGACCCACGCTTTGCTGGTGCCATGGTAGCTTTAAGCCCAGGTCAAATTTCCCAGCCAATTCAATCGTCCTTTGGTTGGCACCTCATCCTCTTAGAGGATCGTAAGGTCGATAAGGATAGCCAAGAGGCCTACGAGCAACGTGCACGTGAGCTGATCTATCGTCGTCTCTTCCAAGAGGAGAGCCAAGCTTGGGAGCGTGAATTACGTGCTACCGCTTATGTTCACGTCACGGATCCAATCTTATTGAGCGCTGGTGTCGAGCAAAGCATTAACAGCAATGCCAACAACAGCCAGCTGCAATAGCATCCACAGAATCATCGCTCTCTGCTTCTAATGGCAGAGAGCTTACAATTAAAGGCTTAGAGGGTACTCCCTCTAGGCTTTTTTCATTTTGAGGCCCCTATGTCAGCCCAAAAGCAAAACCCAGTACCAGTGCGTTTGGCTATCACCACAGGTGAACCTGCTGGTGTTGGCCCAGAGCTCATGTACCATCTCACTACCCAAGAGCCATGGGAACTACCTATCACCGCCCGCACTGCCAGTGCTAGCACGCACAATCCACAAGAGCCTGCTGAACTTGTCCTAATTGGCAACAAAGCTCTACTGCAAGAGCGTATGCAGCTGTGGCCACAACACCATAACTTTGAGCTGCACGATTTTAAGGAAGATACCTTTCAGCCAACCTACGTAGACGCTCAAGGTTGTGGCCATATCTCCATCTTAGATGTGCCTTTACCTGTTCCTTCTACCGCAGGTCACATGACCAGTGACAATGCGCCTTACGTATTAGAGACCCTAGATCGTGCTATCGACCTCTGCACCCGTGGGATCTGTGCCGGTATTGTCACGGCCCCCATTTCTAAGAGCGTGATTGCCCAGCGGGGCATGGTCTTTACTGGTCATACTGAGTACTTAGAGGAAAAGACTCACAGCTCTGAAGTAGTGATGATGCTAGGCTGTGAAAGCATGAATGTGGCCTTAGTGACCACACACCTGCCGCTAAAAGACGTCAGTGCTGCTATCACCAAGGACAAGTTACGGCATGTGATCAGCATTCTGCATCATGATCTCAAGAGCAAAATGGGCTTTGCTCAGCCAAAGATCTATGTGTGCGGTATCAATCCACATGCAGGTGAAGACGGCACCTTAGGTACAGAAGAGCTGGATACAGTGATCCCTGTGCTCAATGAGCTGCGCGCTCAAGGTATGGACTTAGTGGGGCCGCTACCAGCAGACACCATTTTCCAAAGAAAATACCTTAAAGATGCGGCTGCGATACTTACCATGTATCACGATCAGGGTCTTCCTGTATTAAAATACGTGGGTTTTGATTCAGGCTATAACACAACCTTAGGCTTACCATTTATTCGCACTTCAGTAGATCATGGCACGGCTTTAGACCTCGCAGGAAAGGCTTGTGCAGATGCCGGTTCGCTGAAGAGCGCTGTCAGTTTAGCCCTGTACATGGCTCATGCCCAACGCTAAAGGGCCAAGGCCCCACGCTAGCTGCTAACGACCTTTGCTCTCTGCTAAGAGCAAAAGCTTAATCTTGGAAATCTCTAGGAGCATCATTTCGATCCATGGCTTTACCACCTCCATACATGAAAGCGCGCAAGCGTTTTGGCCAAAACTTCCTCGTCAACAATCACATCATCACGTCCATCGTGGATGCGATCAATCCTCATGAGAACGAGTTCCTTGTGGAGATCGGCCCAGGCCATGCGGCTCTCACCCGTCCGGTATTGGAGCGCGCCAAGAAGCTCACCGCCATTGAGCTGGATCGCGATCTGGCCGAGAGATTACGTCATGACCCATTTTTAAAGGGTTTAGAGCTGATCGAAGCCGATGCCTTAAAGGTAGACTACTCTAAGCTGCCAGGTGCTGCTGAAGGTAAACTGCGCATTTTTGGTAATCTGCCATACAACATCACCAGCCCACTACTTTTCCACCTGCTGCATTTTGAGGGCATTCAAGATCTGCACTTCATGCTGCAAAAGGAAGTGGTGGAGCGCTTAGCTGCTGCCCCTGGTTCCAAAGACTATGGCCGTCTCACCGTCATGGCTCAATTCCATGCTGCGGTGCTGCCAATCCTCACTGTGCCACCATCGGCCTTTGTGCCACCACCAAAGGTCATGTCAGCGGTTGTGCGCTTAAAGCCAAAGGCTCTCACTCCAGAAGAGCGTGCTCTGGCCCCATTCTTAAACAAGATCACGACCACTGCTTTCGCGGCACGACGCAAGACTGTCCGCAACTCTTTAGCGCTGTACTTTAGCCCAGAAGAGCTCGAAGCCTTACAGATCAATCAGCAAGACCGTGCTGAGGATCTGCCACTCGAGGTCTACGTAAACTTAGCTCAGGCCTTAAAGAATAAGACCAGCATCGAAGAGCTCAACGCCCAAGAGAGCCAGCAACAGCAAGAAAAGCACGAAAAGCGTCTTGCTAAACTGCAGGCCACTTCGCCAGAGGCTCAAGCCGCCGCTCGTGCCGCCGCAGCTGAAGCTGCTGCCGAGGCAGCAGCCGCAGCATCCGCTGCCACTGACGACGCCACCTCTGCTACAACCACAACCGCCGAGGCTGCACCTGCTGAAGCTACACCAGCTCCTGCTGCTGAGCCAGTAAAGCTCAGCTCCATCGAGCGCAACAAGCTGCGCAAGGCTGCTGCCAAGAAAAAGAAAGGCAGCATTAAATCAGGCGACTTTGATGTCAACGACATCTACGCTGATCTCTAAAGCTATCCAGAGGAGACTTATATGAGCTTAAGAGCTGACGATCCACTGGTTGAGATCTTGGTGCGCAATGAGAAGTATTGGGCCGGACAGAAAGTCCTCATTGTAGGTGAGATCAACTCCTTACAATTGCTGTCTCAACTGGTACGCACCGAACAGGCTACTATTCTCAGCGACAACTTTGAGACGGCCCAAGGCCTCAGCGCCATGATGGGTGTGACCTTAGAGCGCGGAGCTTTTGCCCGTGCCCAAAAGAAGCATGTGACGGTGCTCTTTGGTAACTGCCATGACCCACAAGTCTTAGCAGCCATTGAGCCTTTTGATACCTTAGTGCTCTTTTTAAGCAAGACTAAGAGCTTAAGCCAAGACTTGCTCTGGCAATTACGTGATCGTCTTGCTCCTGAAACTAAGGTTCTCATCATTGGTAGCAACGCTATCGGTGGTAAAAGCGCTGATGGTCTGATCCGTGACGCTGGTGAAGTGTACAAAGTAGACTCTGCCCGCAAGAGCACAGTGTTCTTAGGCTATATCACTCTCCAAGACGAGCTCAAGACACCAAAAACTCTGAAGAGCGTGGTCTACGGTGGCCAAGAGTTTAAACAGCTACACGGCCTCTTTAGCCAAGGTGAGCTCGATGGCGGTACTAAGATGCTGTTACAAGCTCTGCACCACGATCTCAGCACTACCTATCATGCCCCAGAGCCTAAAGATCAGGACTATGAGCATGCTGTGCTCAAAGATCTACCTCTAAGCTTAGGCGATCCAATCTTAGACTTAGGCTGTGGATCCGGCATCATTGGACTCACACTAGCAGCTCGTGGCTGCACCAATATCCTGAGTACGGATGTTAGTGCCACTGCTCTCTATGCAACTCAAGAGAATGCTCAAGCCTTAGGCCTAACAGCAGCTGTTACTCCTTTTGCTTGCAACATGCTGCCAAGCAGTAAAGAGCTACAAGCTATGTCTGGGGATAAGGCTAATGTGTTTGGCAGTGGTAAGTTTAAGTACATTGTGACCAATCCACCATTCCACCAAGGCATAGAGCGCACGACCAGCCCAACGCTAGACATGATAGCTAAGGCTAAAGACCACCTCACAGCCGATGGTGCCTTGTACTTAGTAGGTAATACCAGCCTGCATTATGAGCAGGCTTTACAAGAGGCCTTTACTACCGTGACCACACTGGCAGCTACCACGAAGTTTACGGT
>DXEV01000148.1 GCA_019114785.1 Candidatus Anaerobiospirillum pullistercoris
AATGTAGGTATCGCTACCTTTGTGCCTCCTCGCCGTAATATCTCTACAGAGGTGCTTTTTAACCTGTTAGAGGCCATTCGCTGCAAGATGGCTGTACACATTTCCTATGTCAGTGTGTCCAGTAATAACAATACGGATCACTTGATTGCCCCTCATGGTTTAGCATTTGACGGCTTACGCTGGCACGTTCGTGCTTACTGCTATGATCGTCATGCTTTCCGTGATTTTGTGCTCTCTCGTATTCTGCGTTGTGCTGTTCCTGAGATCTCTGCACCAAGCGATCGCTTCCCTGATCCTATCGGTAATGGTTTCCGTGAGGTAGGCACCACTGGAGATGATGATGCCGATTGGAACGAGCTCATTGATCTGGTGCTGCGTGCCAACCCAGCCTTGCCAGAGCGCGCTCGTCGAGCCATTGAGCTTGATTATGGCATGGATGAGGATGGTACAGTGGTCTACACCTGCCGTCGTGCTTTAGTGTTCTATACCTTAAACTGGCTGCGCCTGACCAAAGATGATGAGGTTCTTCCACCAGAGCGTCGTCAGGTGGTGCTTGATAACGCTCCTGAGGTATATCGTCGTATGCAAGGTGGTAACTAAAGCAGCGTAAAGCTAAATAAGCTTTTGCTTAGCCATTCGCTTTTCTAGGCCCTCAATCGAGTGCATAGCTCGGTTGGGGGCTTAGTATTTTGAGAAATAGGCGCAGACTATTGCTCGTTGATGCGCCCTACTGGGGTGGTCTTGTGAGGAAGATAGGGCTCTTGCTGTTTCTTGTCACTGCTCTGCCAAGGTGCAGATCCTCGCAACAGGCTCGTTTTTGTGTGTAAAAACGTGTGCTATAGCGCATTTTGGCTCGGGGTGATGGTTTTACTAGTTACATCTTGCTGATTCTTGTGCTATGTTGAGTTAATGAGACACCGAGACTAGGTTTGCTTTCTCTCTAAGTTCTAGGCTGAAAGTGTACGTCTTAGCCAACAGTTTGAGCGTGTTACAGGCATTCTTCCTAAGACTTGGGTTTTAGAGTGCTCGATGAGGCTCACTTGCCCAGAGCGCTGCTATCGGGCTTAGGCGCAATTTTTGGTCATGAGACGGTGTGCGCTCCGATTAGATGTGTTGGGGTGGGCAAAGAGAGATAGAGTCTAGAGGTCAATTGGGGTAGAAGTAGAGCAAAATCTGGCGGATCCTTCATCTCTGAGGAAGTTGCAGACTTTCCTCTGAGTTAGTAGAGAGCTGTGCTACCTCTTGTGGCTCTAGCACGGTAATTGGAAAAAGCGAGTTAATTATGCACTTAAGTGGCAAGACTATTAATTTAGTTTCGCAAGATTACACTGCTACCATCGTGACCATGGGCGGAGCTATTGCGGGCTTAAAGTATCGTGATCGTGATATCACCATGCCTTTCAATCCGCAGAGTATTCCAATTTCCCATCAAGGTAAGATTTTAGCCCCATGGCCAAATCGGATCAGCGATGGTCGATATAGTTTCGATAAGCGTGAGTTCCAGCTGCCAATTACAGAGCTTAGCACCATGAGTGCAAGCCATGGCTTAGTGGCATGGCAGGATTGGCAGATTGAGGATATGACTAACTCCTCGGCTGTGTTAGTCACTCACGTCAATCCTGTTTATGGCTATCCTTTCCTGATCAAGCTTACAGCTCACTATGAGCTCATTAATGGTATGGGCTTAAAGGTAAGCATTACCGCGCTTAATGAGGGTAAGGCTGATGCTCCATATGGTGTAGGTATGCACCCTTATATCACCTGCAATCAAGCTTTGATCGATGATTGCAAGTTGACCATGCCTTTTACTAAATGTTTTACCTTAACCGAGCGCAAAGTCCCAGATCAGGAGGTGGACGCTAGCTCGATGAACTTTGACTTCACTCAAGGCCGTAAGCTGGGTGACATTGAAATTGATCACTGCTTCTTAAGCTCTGACGAAAAGCGTATGAGCACCATTATGCTGGAAAACGATGAGCTACAGGTGTATTGCAAGACCAACGCTCCTTTTGTGCAGCTCTTTACTCCAGCAAAGTTAGGGCGTAAATGCTTAGCAGTGGAGCCAATGAGCTGCCCTGCTAATGCCTTTAACAACCACATTGGTCTCATCACCTTAAAGGAGCAGCAATACTACACCTTAGACTATGTGATTGGCGCTCTGGATAAGAAGCCACATGCCTCTGGAGATTAGGCAATGTCGGCATTGTCTAGCAAGGCACGGTACTGTGGTGTACCAGTATTTTCTAGGCAGCGATAGATGGCTAGTTGTTGCGATGTAGGCAGGCCTACACAGCCACAGCTTGCAGCTAGCCAGTGATGCTGCTCACTCAGACCATAAAAAAGAAAGCCCATAACTTTGTGTTACGGGCTTTTTAGTTTTGTGGAGGCCTTAGAGCGGCTTATTTGTCGTGAAGTGCCACTTATTGACTGACAGGGGTATTGTTATGCTCCTGCCAGTAAGGCTGGTTAGATGTTTGCCTCAGAAGTACCGGCTATGGTCTTTTTGGAGAGAGCGAAGGCTGAGATCAGTGTTGTGATCAGCACAAATGCCGACATCATCTACAATCGGCGCGGATACCACTGGGGTAACTCGAGGGAGGAAGCGCCACCTCAAGTTCTCAGTTCGGTCAAATAGCTTTTGCGTTTTTGCAGCAAGCGCAGTTTATTATATTTAGCGCTTGCAGAAATACGCGTCCCATCAAGCCGACGTACATCGAAGTAACCTGTAGACCTACGACCGAAGATAAATCCAACTTGGCCTTCGTATCTTACTTTATCAAAGAGCCGGAAGCCTTTGACCTCGTAGTCAGCTTGATTTTTCTTGCGTCGTCCTCCCTTAAGAGTATTGATCTTATGAATCTGGCGATTATGGCGACGTACTTGCTTTTGGTAGAAGTAACATCCAAGCCGATTGGCATCCATATTGCCCGCGATGCAAAAGGCATCATCATGGTGGGTCTTGCCAATGTGATACTTATCACGCAAGAACTTTGTTATGTACCCATAGGTGATACGAATCTTTAGGTTCGGATAAGCTGCTTGCAGTCGCTTGACTAATGTCTTACGCGTGATGTTCATGTATGCAGCATCCTTGAACGAACTACCACGTTTGATGACCAGTTTTATCTGGCCAGCGTGCAAAGCTTGGTGACAAGTGGAGCAGAGAGTCACCAAGTTGTTAGGGGCATTACCACCTGTTAAGCGACTTTCCAGATGATGCACATGCAACTTGGGATCTTTACTCTTGCCATGGCAGTGCTGGCAGGTGTAATGATCACGGCAAAACACATACTCACGAACGTTATAGAAGTTAAGCTGAGGCCCTTGTTGATACTGTTTGCCCGAAATGCTCGGATTTTGTAAGAGCTGAGTATCAAAGGT
>DXEV01000149.1 GCA_019114785.1 Candidatus Anaerobiospirillum pullistercoris
GTTACAGGGTTATGGGCCAGAGATGAGCCATCTGTGAGCTTGTATGTGGCTCTTTGTAGACTTTCTTTGGACTGATGAGCTGATTTTAGGAGGCTAAAGCAAGACTATTGCTGGTAGCCGGAGGTAAAGACCAAAGGGCCGCAGACGCTTTAAGGCCTTTGCTGCATGTTCATTGGTTGAGCCTGTTGACTTTGGTTCTTTAGAGCCTTGGTGTTTGTTTGGGTATGTTGTGAGGAGCAGTGATGACGACTAAAGCTGAAACGTATGATGGATCTGCGATTGAGGTGCTTGAGGGCTTAGAACCAGTACGTCGTCGTCCAGGTATGTACACAGATACCACCAGCCCTAATCACTTAGGTATGGAGGTGATCGATAACTCCGTTGACGAGGCCTTAGCCGGTTTTGCCAACTATATCGAGGTGATCCTGCATCAAGATGAGTCTTTAGAGGTTGTGGACAATGGTCGTGGTATGCCTGTGGACATGCACCCAACAGAAAAAGTCCCTGCCGTTGAGCTGATCTTTGGACGCTTACACGCTGGTGGTAAGTTCAACTCAGATACCTATGGCTTCTCTGGTGGCTTGCATGGTGTAGGTGTGAGTGTGGTTAATGCCCTCTCCAATCGTCTTGAGGCCAAGATCCAGCGCTACGGTAAGATCTACTCGATTGCCTATGAGCATGGTAATAAGGTCGAAGATCTGCATGAGATCGGCTCATGCCCAAAGAAAGAGACTGGCACCTCGGTGCGCTTCTGGCCAGATAGCTCCTACTTTGATTCAGGTGTCTTTAACTTCAAATCACTGATGCACCTGCTTAAGGCCAAGGCTGTGCTGTGTCCTAACCTGACGGTGCACTTTGTTAATGAGAAGACCAACGAAGAGTACACGTGGACACATGAGGGCTCTCTTGGTAATTACCTCAGAAACCAATGCTCGGGTAGCACCTTATTGCCAGACCCTCCTTACTCTGAAGTAGTAAAGGCTGACGACTCAGAAGTGGCCTTTGCTGTGACTTGGGTGGCAGATGAAAACGGAGCTCGTACTGAGCTGGTGCGTGAGTCCTTTGTGAACCTGATCCCTACAGCAGAGGGTGGTACCCACGTTAACGGTTTACGCTCCGGTTTATTAGCTGCTTTGCGTGAGTTCTGCGATCTGCACAACCTGCTACCACGTAATTTGAAGCTGGTAGCTGATGATATCTGGGCACATTGTGCCTTTGTATTGTCTATTAAGATCCGTGATCCACAGTTTGCTGGTCAGACCAAGGAAAAGCTTTCCTCGCGTGAGTGTGTGGCTTTAGTCGAAAGCGCGGTAAAGGATCGCTTCTCCCTTTACCTCAACGCTAATGCAGAAGTGGGCAAAGAGATCGCCAACCTGATTATTGCGGCCGCCAAAGAGCGCGAGTCAGCAGCTAAGGTAGTAGAGCGTAAAAAAGCAGTTCGTGGCCCACAGCTGCCAGGCAAGTTGGTGGACTGTACCTCAACTGACCCTAAGCGCGGTGAACTCTTTATCGTGGAGGGTGATTCGGCAGGTGGTTCTGCTCGTCAGGCACGTGATTCCAGCTTCCAAGCTATTCTGCCTTTGCGCGGTAAGATCCTGAATACATGGGAGGTCTCTGCCCAGACTGCTTTAGCTTCAGAAGAGATCCGTGCTATTTCTGTGGCCATAGGCTTAGAGCCAGATAGCAATAATCTTGATGGCCTGCGCTATAACAAGGTCTGTATTCTGGCTGATGCTGATTCCGACGGTCTGCATATTGGCACTCTTCTTTGTGCTCTGTTTGTCCGTCACTTTACTGAGCTGGTACGTCAAGGCCATGTCTATGTAGCTTGTCCACCTCTGTACAGAATTGATAGCGGTAAAGATAAGGCTTATGCCTTAGATGATGCCGAATTAGCACAGAAGCAAAAGCAGTTTATCAAGCGTGGTGCAAAGCCAGAGAATATCAAGATCCAACGCTTCAAGGGCTTAGGTGAGATGAACCCAGAGCAGTTACGTGAGACCACCTTGTCACCAAAGTCGCGCCGTTTGATGCAGTTGACGCTAGATGATGCCGTCAATGATGAGACCTTTGCTCTCTTGGATCTCTTGCTGTCAAAGAAGCGAGCCGGAGATCGTCGTGTGTGGTTGGAAGAGAATGGCGATCGTGCTGAGATGCTGGATTAACCTCTAAGGTGGCTGCAATAGCTGACATTAAGAAACGAGCGGTTAGCGACAGTAATTTTGTTACTAGGGTTTAGCTGCATCGGGTGTCAGTGATATTAGCCGTTAGCGCCATAAGCTATCAGCTGTCAGCGCCATCGACAGCGCTATCTTTGGCTCATGACCGTCTATTGTGGCTTCAATCAGCTATAGGATGTCTTGCTAACTCATGGCAACATCGTAATAGCAGCAGTCTGCATGGCAGCAGCCTGATAATTACAGCCGCCAATAGCAATTAAGTCTGCGCATGCTTTTTGCTGTGTTTGGCTTGTTTATCGTTTTTGTGAGTGGTCATTACTCGTCTTCGTTGTCCTATTTTGGCAGAGGCAGTAATGCGGATTAACCTTTAGTGCCGGACTATATCTGCGGATATAGTCTTCCTAGCAGTTTCCTTTTAGTCTCAATCTTTGTCTTGTATGGCCATAGTCTAAGCTTGGTGCTCACCCAAGAGCCTACAGGGCAGAGCCAGTAACGCTGTTGTTCTCTCGAGTAGAAGTAGAGAGTAGGGGCGGGCGCTGGAACAGTCTGAGCGCTGTTTTTGAGCTTAAAGAGCTGCACTGACAGAGGATCGTTATGGCCGAGTCGTCCGATGGACAGGAGAAGACCGAAGAGCCGACTGGTAAACGAATATCAGACGCGCGTAAAAAAGGTCAACTCCCACGCTCGCGTGAAGCGGGCACTTTCTTTGTGCTGATCTCGGGTGTGTGCTCACTGTGGCTAGTTGCCCCTTATCTTGGTCATAGCATGATAGCTGTGATGGAGCACTCGTTTTCGCTCTCTCGTGAGCAGGTCTTTGACCTTTACGAGATGGGCCGTGTTTTCTACCAAAACCTCTTTGCGATCGCTATTCCTCTGCTGGTGATCTGCGGCATCATGCTGATAGCCGCTTTCTTTGGCAATATCATGATTGGTGGTATGAACTTCTCCACCGAGGCCATGATGCCAAAGTTTGATAAGCTCAATCCGCTCAACGGCATTAAGCGTATCTTTAGCCTGAACTCAGTGGTGGAGCTCATTAAGAGTATCGCCAAGGTTTTGTGTATTGGCTTGATCTGTTACTTCCTCTTGAGTGGACGTATTAATCAGATCCTGCGACTATCTTACATCGACATCTTCTCGGCGGTGCGTGATGCCTTTTCCATCTTGTTTTGGTTCATGCTCATCATCGTATGCGCCATGATCCCGATCATCATGATCGATGTGCCTTTCCAGATCTGGCAGTATCGTCAGCAATTGCGTATGACTAAGCAAGAGCTCAAAGACGAAATGAAGGAGACGGAAGGTAATCCACAGATCAAGAGCCGTATGCGTCGCTTGCAGTATGAAATGGCAGCGCGTCGTATGATGTCTAAAGTGCCTACTGCTGATGTGGTCGTGACTAACCCTACGCACTATGCTGTGGCTCTGTCTTATGACCCAGATGGTACGTTAGCACCAATCGTGGTGGCTAAAGGTGTGGACGAAGTTGCCGAAAAGATCAAAGAGATTGCTCGCGAGTACGAGATCCCTATCTTGCAGTTACCACCGCTGGCCCGTTCTCTTTACTACACAACGGACTTAGATCATGAGATCCCTCGTGGTTTATTCCAAGCAGTGGCTCAAGTGCTGGCATGGGTGTTAGGCACTAAGGCATATCGTGAGGGCCGTAGTCCAAATCGTCCTCGTGATCTTGATCCTAATTTGCCTATTCCTGATGAATTGCGCTTCTAGCAAGGTGTTAGGTTACAGCTTCCTTAGCTTGTGGGGTTTGAGAGCTATGTGGGGTTCGATAGACGGGGGAGAGGGTGGCAGATAGCTGATATGATGACGGCTAGCGGCAGCTTGCTTGTAGCGTATTCTGTCTTCATTAAGAGCCCATCCCCACATAGCTTACAGCAGTTAAATTAGGAAGCTGTCACCTAATAACTGTCCCAAAATTATTAACAGCTAGTGTGAAGCTCTTACAGCTCGAATGGGCTAATAGTCTGTAGTTTTTGGACAGTTATTAGGTTATAGATTTCCTAAGCCTAAGGTTTAGACAGGAGTGGCAGAAAATATATCATCGTAAGAGCAATTTAGTTGCTTCAGCAGTGATATGATTTCCTGCATAAAGAAGATATTTAGTGCACCGACGATCACTAGTGCAGCATGCTGATTTTTAAGGGCGTTCCTCGCATAGTGCACTATGTGATTTTCGCCGTTTGGTAGTAAAAAGAAGTAGCCTTCTTGCTGTGGATCCGAGTTCACCAGTACTAGACGAGAAGGAGAAAGCGAAGGATCTTGTCCTTCTACTGGGGCAAACAGCTGCTGCTTGGTGGCATCGCTTAGACAGTCTAGAAAATTAAAGGCCGCAAATCCTGTACCGTAGACTACGATAGGGCCGGATCTTTGTAATGCAGCCTGAACTTTTTGCTCCAAGTCTGTAATTGTTTCAGGGGCAAAAGGTTTGGTGTTTTGCAGTTGCAGACGAATGCGCTCCTGCTCGGCTATAAACTCAGGTGTATGGTGCTCAGTGCTATTACTGGCGATTACTTCCTCAGGGTTGAGGATGTTTTGTTGAGCTGTGGCAGGTTTACGGAAGATAGCGCAAGCATAGGTGTTTTCTGGCTTCTTAAAGTAGTCGACTAGTTCTAAGCCATAAGCATGAGCAATGTATGCGAAGGCGTTCTTTCCCAGACGAGCATATTGCAGGGCATGCATGTTGAACGGCTCCACGGCGGTGAGCAGTAACCTACCATTAGGCTTGAGACAGTTAACCAAACCTGAAATAAAATCAGGAATGCGTGGCACCATGTACACCGTGTCTTTACAGGCAATAAGGTTAAAGTGCTCCGGATATTCTTTGGCTGTGGTGCTACCAAAGAAATCTTTAATGACTTTGATATTCAGCTCAGGAGGAATGCAGTCGAGCTGGGCAGAAGGGTCAATCAAAGTTAGATCTTGCCATCCATCACGAGCTAGCTCTTGTAGCAGGTAGCCATCATATCCTCCAACTTCGAGAATAGGCGCATCTTTAGACAACTGTAACTGCTGAGCCATGTCTCTTACGGTATTAATGTAGGTCTGATAATTTTCAGCGCCTATACCAGTACTTGGACGGATGAACTTATAGTTTGGGTATAACAGATCGCGGCTGTGGCCACTTAAGCCTCGCAGGTTAAAGGAAGCACCGCAGTTCTCACATAAGGCTGGAGTGAAGTGAATAATGGCATTTTGGCCTAATTCACTGGCAGGCATTGGTGTTGCGTTGGTGATTTCATGACGCTCAGGGAGAGCCGTGAAGTGTTTACTGCCACAAAGAGGACAACAGTCGAAATCTTCGTAGGTTATTGGTGATTTTTCTTTTGTGGTCACGATAAAAGAATCCAGATAGCGGTGGGTAAGGTTATTGGCCTCTGCAATATCATCGTGGGCAATCATGATATGCCCTTGAGCAAGGCCTCGGCCGTCGGCCATAGGGCCTACAGAAGAGCCAATATGCAGGTTGTTTTTAAGGCTGACGATGTGACGTTGTTCTTCTGTGGATAGTTGAGGCACAATTGCTTGCACTGTACCTGCGTGAGCGTAGCTAAAGAAGCGCAATACAGCCTTTTTGGGCGGAATCGGGAGCTTACCTGTGTACTCCAAAGTTTGGCCGTGAAGCACGTGCTCTACGAAGAGCTTAATAGGGCTCATGCCGCAGAACTGTTCTAGCAATATAACGATATTTCCTGCCATTCGAGGGGAAATGTCTATGGCATAAGGTTGATTGTTTGTGGTAAGAATCAGGTCACATTGAAAAAAAGAAGAGTGACATCCAGAGCCTAAAGCTTTAACCATACTTTGCAAGTATGGGTAAATATGAACAAAAGGCTCACTGTAGTCGTCAACAAAGTAGGCTACTTCTTGGCGGAAAGGCAGAGAGCTGATCTCTTTAGCGTATAGTCCAATCATGTGGATCGCGCCATGTTTGTCCACAAAGAAGTTGGTGGAATATTCAGTGCCAACAATAACTTCTTCCAGCAGTATGCTTTGTGAGGCAAAGCGCTCAGGAAGCAGATAGCTCTTGAGGGCAGATATATCGTTGCAATAGCGCACGCCTTGAGAACCAGAACCACATGATGGCTTGATGATCAAAGGGAAGCCTAAATTATCTTGGACTTGTTGTAGCTCATTGTTACTTAGGGCATACACATTCTTGCGTTTGTCCTTCACCTCGTTACGAGGAGGCAAGACCATATAGCGAGGAGCGTTGAGACTATGCTGCTCTAGGAAACGGTGAAATTTGATCTTGTCGGTACAAGTGTCAACAGCAGTAAAGCTTGGGCCAAAGAAGTGATGACGATCGTTGATTTGTCCTAGTATTGTTAAAGAACGACCTACTGGCAGAGCTAAAGTATGAGTGACGTGGTACTGGGCAATCACCTCCTCAACCATATTTATGTCTGAGAAGTCATGTGGTATTACGGTAAGTAAGCCTCTTTCTTGTCCGTGTTGAGTCAGTTCTGTGGACAGTATAGGCTTTTGATCGACAACAATTACTGTTATTTGATGCTGTAGTAGCTCTCGGATGAAAGGTTCGCTGCCAAGACCCACTCCTAAAATTAGCACTACAGGAGATGTTGATGAAGCAAGAGATGAAGATAGTTCTGACATGAGAGGAGTGCTGATAAGGGGCAATCTACCAGCAGCCGCATATTAAGGATAGATGGACTCCCATGCGACTATAGGTATAGAGCAAATAGGACAGAAGGACTAACGATAGTGATGCACAGCATTAGCAACAAAAAAGGCAGTCCCTTGTGAACTGCCTGAATATGCATCATGACTACATTACATAGTCAGGCCTATTAAGGTTGGCCAAGCCTATTAGCTTTAGCTAATTTGGTTGCCAGCATCTAACCACAAAGAGCCCGCCACCTTAGGTGGTAGGCTCAAAGGAGCAGGAGCTCAAGTATTTAAGTCAGATTGCTATTAGCCTAATAAGGACAGAGCCAGCTGTGGACGAGTGTTAGCCTGCATGAGCATAGAGGCAGCAGCCTGCTGGATGATGCTCTGTTGCGACAGGTTAGCGGACTCCTCGGCGAAGTCAGCGTAACGGATACGGGAGCGAGCGTCAGACTCGTTGGTAGCAATGTTGCTCTGGTTGCGGATGGAGCTCTCTAAGCGGTTCTGGATAGCACCTAAGTCAGCACGTTGGGCGTCAACTTTCTTGATCATGGAGTCCATTGCAGCAATAACCTTGCTAGCACCGGAAGCTGTAGAGAGGATAAGATTGCCTGCATTGAAAGCACCGGCAGTTACACCAGCAGCAGAAGCTAACTTGCTAAACTTAAAGTTAGCAACGTCAAAGTTGATGGTATCACCGCTGTTTGCACCAACTTGTAAAACCATCTGACCTTGGCAAGCAGTACCCTTAAACATGGTGACGTCTGGAGTCTGTTCACCACCATCGAGGATCTTCTTGCCACCATAAGTGCTCTGCTGAGCGATACGAGTGATTTCGTTCATCAGCGAGGTGGCTTCTTTGTCGATAGCTGCACGGTCATCAGAGGTGTTGGTACCGGTGGCAGACTGCACAGCTAAGGTACGGATCTTCTGCAGCATGGAGGAGATCTCGTCCATTGCACCTTCAGCGGTCTGGGCTAAAGCGATACCGTCAGAAGCGTTGCGGTTGCCTTGGTTAAGGCCATTGATTTGAGTGGTGAGACGGTCGGCGATTTGGAGGCCAGCAGCATCATCCTTGGCGGAGTTGATGCGCATGCCAGTGGACAGACGCTGATAAGTGGTGGTCAGCTGATTCTGAACATTGTTGAGTGAGTTGCGGCCGGTTAACGAGGAGACGTTGGTGTTTACGTAAATAGCCATAATTGATGCACATCCCTTTTAATTAACAGGATCCCCCCGTAATTTGAGACTATATGGATTTAGCCTAAGTTCATTACGGGGGAATAGAGCATAAGGCTCTAAGTTATTAATTTTTTGTATTAGGTATTAGCCTAATAAGGACAGAGCCAGCTGTGGACGGGTGTTAGCCTGCATGAGCATAGAAGCAGCAGCCTGTTGGATGATGCTCTGTTGTGACAGGTTAGCGGACTCCTCAGCGAAGTCTGCGTCACGGATACGGGAGCGAGCGTCAGACTCGTTGGTAGCGATGTTGCTCTGGTTGCGGATGGAGCTCTCTAAGCGGTTCTGGATAGCACCTAAGTCAGCACGTTGAGAATCAACTTTCTTGATCATGGCATCCATAGCGCTAATAACTGCGCTGGCACCTTGTGCTGTAGAGAGGAATAAATCGCCACCTTTGTATGCAGCGGTGCCTACGCCTGCTGCTGAGGCAAGTCTACTGAAGTTAAAGTTGGCAACGTCAAAGTTGATGGTATCACCGCTGTTAGCGCCAACTTGTAAAACCATCTGACCTTGGCAAGCTGTACCCTTAAACATGGTGACACTTGGATCGGTTTCACCACCATCGAGGATCTTTTTACCACCATAAGTGGTTTGCTGAGCAATACGAGAAATCTCGTTCATCAGCGAGGTGGCTTCTTTGTCGATAGCTACACGATCATCAGAGGTGTTAGTGCCGGTTGCAGACTGTACAGCTAAGGTACGGATCTTTTGCAGCATGCTGGAGATCTCGTCCATAGCACCTTCAGCGGTCTGGGCTAAAGCGATACCATCGGAAGCATTGCGGTTGCCTTGGTTAAGGCCATTGATTTGAGTGGTGAGACGGTCGGCGATTTGAAGACCAGCAGCATCATCCTTAGCGGAGTTGATGCGCATACCAGTGGACAGGCGCTGGTAGGTAGTGGTCAGCTGGTTCTGAACATTGTTGAGTGAGTTGCGACCGGTTAACGAGGAGACGTTAGTATTTACGTAGATAGCCATGGTGATAATCCTTTCTACCCCGTTCCTCAATCGCTAAGACTGTCACCAGTCTAGTAATCAGGATGCGAGATAAAGATTACTGATGCACATATTTCTTTCACTTTTGTTAGCGGGCCTCGAAAGGATTTTTGAATATAGTTATAACCTGATTACCAAAACAGCCGCTTACAATAAGGCTTTGCGCATTTTTTCCTAGATATGCAAAATCCAGCTTTGAGTTTTTGGAGTCATGAGAACTTCACCAAAAAGCATGCTGATAACAGCCAGTGCAGGCCAATGAAGGTAATTAGCTTGAGCTAAATGTAGCGCTAGGGATGAGCCTCAGCACAATGCCCCTAAGAAGGCCAGCTAATTTTGGTTTTTGAGATAGTCTGTGGGAGTCAGTCCGCATCCAGCTATCATTCTCTTTGGTGAAGAGTTGATAGCAACACTACTCAAGAATGAGTTAGAAGCTATAGCTTCATTCGTACTCCCTTAGACTCTCTAAAGAACCCTAATTTTCGCCAAATGAGAGATCGCCAGAGGCTGTATTAATGGAACTGCTTGCTGCTCTATATCTTTTATTGATGGAGGGTGATTTGCTGGTTAACGCGTTAGCAGAGTGGGGCAAATAATGGCTAAAAGTTAGCTATAGCTAACTTGCTTGAGGGCGTGTGGTAACACCCTCTGCTAGGTCTCTATGTAGTGGTTTGGAGACTATACAAGGGTGCTCTTTATGGCTGCTAAAACCGCATGTGTTTTGGAAAATGCACGCTCTGTGCGGTGAAATCGGGTTTTTGTTTGGTCATTGTGGTATGATCGCCCGTAAGTATGTCTGCCGATAGTCAATCGTGTATATTAAGTCTATGCGTAGGTTTTATATGCTAGTGTTGGCTAGGGTTTGTGACCTGCTTTTTTGCCGTCTATCTACTGCCTAATTGTTAGGTTGTTTCGTTGGTAGAGAGTAGGGAGCAGACAGCTTGAGTAAAGAGTCGTTATTACGTCTTGAGTCGTGCGGTGCGTAGGGTGTAGGGCTTTGCCTTGTTTTGTGCCTTATGCCAGCCCGAGAAAAGTCGCTAACCTTGTCTGTGCCTTTGTCTGTTCTGGATTTGGGCTTAGGACATGATTGGAGATAGCTCTTGAGACGCAGGACGCACGATTTGAGGACTTAGTTTGGCGTTCGACTAAGTTACCTTTACAGATCTTTAGAACGCGCGTGGAGAGCGCATCGCTAGAGATGCTCCGCCTTTGACCTCGTTGCTAATCCCTTTTATGGTGGTAGTAGTTGAGGGAGTCAGCAAGGTTCTATTGCCCCAGCGGTAATAGCAGCCTTTGGGACGTAGTTCGGAGTTGTCTTTATCTTTCTTGTGACCGTCGTGCCATGCTGTTTGTGTGGTTGGCCATGTGCCTGCGTTTTTACTGTTTTGATTTAGCAGTGCAATGCAGTGCAATGGTGTGACCCATCCATGACCCCCAGCCGCAAGAGCAGTGTAAGGCTATTGGATCCTCTTGTGAGGTTCTTGCTTTTGGTGATAGTCCTTGCCTGCTACCTCGTGACCTCTTGTGCCTTTCTGCTTTGTGTAGAGTGCTCTTGGTGGTCATGTGAGGCTATTTTGTGTTAGGCCAAGTTGTTTTGCTTTCCTTGTTTTTGAGCTCCTTTTGGTGAGCTTCTCTGGAAAGTGGTCTCTTGGTTCTTTATTTCCACCAGCTGTGACCTCTGTAGCTCCTTCTTTTTATGGCTGGAGCTTAGCTGAGCTTTAGCTCTCGCTCTGGTTTGAGCTTTTGCTCGAGCTTGGGAGGCGTTGGTGGTGGGTTAAGCGAGCGCGATCTTAAGCTCTATTTTTCGGGAGATTTACATGTCCAAAGGCAGTAAGCATACCCAAAAGAATGCCTCCGCTTCTGCTAAGAATGTAGCATCGCAAGAAAAGTCGATGCCAGCAGCCGCCTCTTCCACTGTCGCAGCCGCCAAAGAGGTCTCTTCCTTGGCCCCAACTAGCTGCCCTGTCGAGACCGAAGGCTCCTTATTTAAGCCTACTGTGGAGCAATTCAAGCACTGCATCATCAACCACTTAAGACGTACCATCGGTACCTCTGAGAAGAAAGCTTCTAACTTAGCTTGGTGGCAGGCTGTGGTGTATGCTGTCAATGAGTTAGTCTTCGAGCGCCTGACTCAAACCCAACTGACTCATGCTACCAATGACACCCGCGCAGTGAACTATCTGTCCGCTGAGTTCTTGATGGGCCGTCTCACCGTCAATAACCTCTGCAACTTAGAGATCTACAATACCTGCAAGCAAGCTTTAGCTTCTTTAGGTATTGATATCAACGAGCTGTGCGACGAAGAGCCTGATATGGCTTTAGGTAACGGCGGTTTAGGTCGTTTAGCTGCTTGCTACTTAGACTCTCTGGCTACCTTAAAGTACCCTTCCGTTGGCTATGGCATCCACTACGAGAACGGCCTCTTCCGTCAAGAGATCCGTGGTGGTCGCCAAGTTGAGCGTCCTGATTCTTGGCGTGAGTACGGCTGCCCTTGGGAAGTCTGCCGCCCAGAGTCCGTGCAAAACGTGCCTATCGGTGGTTATGTTGAAGTGCAGACTGCCCCTGATGGCTCTATCCACAAAGTTTGGCACCCTGCTCACCTGATCAAAGGTGTGCCTTGGGATATCCCAGTGGTCGGTTTCCGTGGCTCTTCCGTGACCATCTTACGTCTGTGGGAGTCCCGCGCTACTGAGCAGTTCAACTGGGACGTGTTCAACGCCGGTGGTTACGTTGATGCCCAAGAGGAAAAGGCCAAGGCTGAAGCCATTTCCAAGGTGCTCTATCCAAACGACTCCACTGAAGCCGGTAAGATGCTGCGTTTAACTCAGCAGTACTTCTTCTGCGCTTGCTCGCTGCGTGACATCCTGCGTCGTTACAATCGTGCTCACCACCACGATTACTCGCAATTTGCCTCTAAGATTGCTATTCAGCTGAACGATACCCACCCAGCTATTGCTGTGGCTGAGTTAATGCGTCTCTTCTTAGATGAGGAAGGCTTAAGCTGGAACAGCGCTTGGAAGATTGTTACCGAAGTCTTCGCTTACACCAACCACACCTTACTGCCTGAGGCTTTAGAGAAGTGGCCAGTGTATCTGTTTGAGCGTTTACTGCCACGTCACTTAGAGATCATTTACGAGATCAATGAGCGCTTCTTAGACGGTGAAGTGGCTCGTATGTGGCCAAACGACAACAACATGCGTGCTAAGCTCTCCATTATCGAGGAAGGCCCATGCCGTATGGTGCGTATGGCTTACTTAAGTGTGATCGCTTCTCGTCGCGTCAATGGCGTGGCCGAGATCCACTCCAAGTTAGTGCGTGAGCAGCTCTTCCCTGAGTTTGCTGCTATTTGGCCAGATCGCTTCTGCAATGTGACCAATGGTGTTACCCCACGTCGCTGGCTGCTCGCTTGCAACCCTGGTCTTGCTGCCCTGTACGATGAGGTTTCCGGTAAGGATTGGCCTTTACACTTAGAGTCCTGCGCTTTAATGCGTCCTTACGCTGATAAGCCTGACTTCCAGAAGCGTTTCATGGACGTGAAGTTCAAGAACAAGCAAGCTCTGGCTCTTGAGATCAAGAAGCTGTGCGGTGTCGATGTTGACCCTCACGCTATCTTCGACGTCCAAGTTAAGCGTCTGCACGAGTACAAGCGTCAGCACCTCAACTTACTGTACATCCTCCACCTGTATCGTGAGTTACTGGCCGACCCTAACAAGACCATCGTGCCACAAGTCTTCATCTTTGGTGCTAAGGCAGCCCCTGCCTACACCTTAGCTAAGGACATCATCTTCGCTATTAACAAGGTCGGCGATCGCATCAACAACGATCACCGTATCCGTAATCAGCTCAAGGTGGTCTTTATCCCTAACTACCGCGTCAGCTTAGCTGAGAAGATCATCCCAGCTGCTGATGTGTCCGAGCAGATCTCTACTGCCGGTTACGAGGCCTCCGGTACCTCCAACATGAAGTTCTCCATGAACGGTGCCTTAACCTTAGGTACTATGGACGGTGCCAACATCGAGATCGTGGCCGAGGCTGGTGAAGAGAACAACTTCATCTTCGGTCTGTCGGTGGAAGAGGTGCAGCAGCTTAAGGCTCGTGGTTACAACCCATGGGATTACTACAATGCTGATGAGGACTTAAAGGCTGTGGTGGATTGGTTAGATTCCGACTACTTCACCCCAGGTCAACCTGGTGCTCTGTCCTCTATCAAGCAGTCCTTACTGGATAAGGGTGATCCATTCTTAGTCTTAGCTGACTTTGCTTCTTACCGCGATGCTCACAAGCGCGTGGAAGAGATGTACAAGGATCAAGAGCGTTGGGCTCGTGCCGCCATCATCAACTCTGCTTCCATGGGCAAGTTCTCCTCCGATCGTGCTATCGAGGACTACGTGCACAACATCTGGAGCTTAAAGAGCTTTGATGTGGCTCGTGACGATCAGTAGTACTCTCAGTGTGAGCACTGAGTTAGCTCAGTGAGCTACCTGAGTAGCTAGTTATCTATGTGAGGCTTTGGTCTTTCTTAAGATTTTTTAGCCTCACTTGTGCCTTGACCATTCTGGGGAAAGGTACCACACAAAGGCCTGCTGGCATTTCGATGTCGGTGGGCTTTTTTGTTTGTGTTGTCCGTGTGCGTGCACGGTGTTTTTTCTGTGGTTTCTTTGCCCTTTTTTAGAGAGTGCTTTTTGTGATTTAGGGTGTGAGCGTCAAACCCTAGGTTATTATCAAAATCAGCTTTAGCCATAATGAGCCCATCTTCGTTAAGCGAGAGGTCCTTTATGGCTAAAAAGTCCTACTGCCACTTG
>DXEV01000150.1 GCA_019114785.1 Candidatus Anaerobiospirillum pullistercoris
CCTTGCCATCTAAGTCTATGCACTAGTAACAACCACCTTTCACAAAAACGGCTTATATAAGCCATTTAGTTATATTAGCGCAAAGATTTTTACCAAAATGGCACGGTAGGTGCTTTTAAGCAAAACAAAGAGTGTTAGATTAAACACCTCACCTCCAGCAGCTACTGAGAGGTCTTTATAGTTTGCTCCGTAAGCTACTTTGACTAAGCTGCCCCGCTTTCACGGCAAGGGCACGAGCAATCCTTCTCTAGTCTTGCGCCTTATCGCTAGGCAATGCAAGCTATCAGCAGTCAAAGTCTTCGAGCACAAGAAGAGATTTTGTACCATGGCCTTATACGTCAATACTAACGTTTCGTCGCTGAACGCTCAACGCAAGCTCACGAACGCCACCAATTCCCTGAATGTAAGCTATCAGCGCTTATCTTCTGGTCTGCGCATCAATTCCGCTAAGGACGACGCTGCTGGCCTCCAGATCTCTGACCGCTTAACCTCCCAAATTAACGGCTTAAACCAAGGCAACCGTAACGCTAACGATGGTATCGCATTAGCTCAGACCATTGAAGGAGCTATCGATGAAACCACCAACATGCTGCAGCGTATTCGTACCTTAGCTGTGCAGGCTGCAACTGGTACTAATACCACTCAAGATCGTATTGCTCTGCAAGAAGAAGTTACCGAGCTGTGCGAAGAAATTACTCGTATTGCTGAGAAAACCACTTTTGCTGGTCAAGATATTCTCAACGGCACCAAGAGTAATAACAAGCTCTTAAACTCCAGCGGCCAACTGTTCTTCCAAGTCGGTGCCAATGCTTATGACATGCTGACTTTAGATTTAGCTGGCTTTGCTATGTCTCAGATCATGAGCCAATCCACAGAAGCATTAAAAGCTGGTACTGCCGCTTTAGGTGCCACTGAATGGAGTAATGCTGGCTTACTCAGTCTCTCTGGTGGTCAAATTGGTACTAATGGTGTACGCTGGTCTGTGTCGACCGCTGACATGGCACAAAATACCCTTAATAACATCGATGCTTTCATCCAATACGTGGACAGCAACCGTGCAGCTTTAGGTGCTATCCAAAATCGTATGGAGTCGACCATCCGCAACCAGTCCTCTATCGCTGAGAATGAGTCCGATGCTCGCTCCCGTATCCGCGACACCGACTTCGCCTCTGAGACCGCTGCTCTGACTCAGAACAACATCATTCAGCAGGCTTCGCAGACTGTGTTGGCTCAAGCTAACCAGCGCCCAACCATCGCCCTTAACCTGTTAGGTCAGTAATCGGGGTAAGGCCTCATCTCTCTCTATTCCTAGCGCAGCTCAACCTGCGCTACATAGCAGCTTGTGCTCGGTGGGGCACAGGCTGTCTTTGTTTTTAAGCCACCTAAAAACGCATTCAGATCTTCCACCCCTACCCACTGCTTTAAGCCCCTAAAGCCCAAAACCTTATATCTACACCTATTCCCCCAAATCATATGCCGTGCACGCGCACAAACACCTATAGTAGGTGCAGTCAATACCTTTATGTTCTAGGACGCTTTATCGAATATTGCGTACCTATTACCAAGGAATTAGCAAGTACATAGACAAGCGAGTCATGTAGCCAACAATAATGATTGGCGAGCGAGATTTAGCAGTCTGCATGGCCAGATCAGTGGTTTCTTTTGAGGCCAAGGCTAGGCCTGCTACTAGGTGAGATCTAAGTACTTCAGTACTCTGCCCACAAAAGCAAAAAGCCCCTGCTTGAGCTTTTTAGGCTTAAACAAGGGCTTTTCTTTGCAGTGTCAGTGGCCAACTATGGCCCAAAGTGGCCATAGTTATGCGGTCACACGGCCGCATCGGTCACAGCAAATGAGCGGCAATTACTTTTCTTTAACCTCGACCCAGAACTTCTTTTCCAGCTCGTTGAAGAGGGTTTCGCACTCATTGCCCTGCTTATAGGTCATCTTGGAGACCACAAAGATAGCAATGGCCGAGAAGAGGAAGCCTGGCACAATCGAGTACAAGCCTAAGAAACCACCGATCTCCCAAATGATCACCGTCAGGGCACCAACAGCCATACCAGCAATAGCACCTGGCAGAGTCATACGTGACCAGAAGACAGAGATCAGAATACTTGGGCCAAAAGAGGCACCAAAGCCAGCCCAAGCGTAAGCTACCAGCTTTAAGATACCGCTGTTAGGGTCTAAGGCAATGACATAGGCGATCACGGCCACAATTAAGAGCATGACACGACCACACCATACCAGCTCACGCTGCGAAGCATTTGGACGCAACCAACGACGGTAGAAATCTGCCGTTAAAGTGGTACTTGCCACCAACAGCTGGCAAGAGAGTGTAGACATAATGGCGGCTAAGATTGCCGACAGCAGAATACCAGCGATCCATGGGTTAAACAGAGTCTGGGTCACAATAATGAAGATCTGCTCTGGATTCTTAACACTGACCTCTGGGTGCTTCATGGAGAAAGCTACACCGTAGTAGCCGATCAGCACTGCACCGATCAGGCATAAAGCCATCCATGTAATGGAGATACGGCGGGCATCGCCCATACCACGCACAGAGCCTGCGGCCATGAAGCGCACTAAGATGTGTGGCTGACCAACATAACCTAAGCCCCAACCTACTAAAGAGAGGAAGCCGATCACGGTCATACCACTTAAGAAGTCATCCATAGAGGCGTCTTTTTGAGCAATCAGCTGATTAGCCACCTCAAAGCCACCGCAATCCATGATCATGACCATTGGGGTTAAGAGCAAGGCAAAGATCATAAGGCTGGCTTGCACAGTATCAGTCCAGCTCACGGCTAAGAAGCCGCCAATGAACACATAGAAAATTGTGGATACAGCGCCAATTAACAAGGCATTGTGGTAATCAAGACCAAAGGTCTGCTCAAACAGACGAGCACCCGACACCATGCCGGAAGCGCAGTAGACCACAAAGAAGATCAGAATGATGAATGCGGCAATGATAGAGCAAATGCGCAGGCGGTCGCAGAAACGAGCCGAGAGGTAATCCGGCAAAGTTAAGGCATCAGAGGCATTTGCCGTAAACGAGCGCAGACGAGCAGCCACGAATTTCCAATTGCACCATGAACCAACGGTCAGGCCAATAGCAATCCAAGCCTCGGAAAGACCCGATAAGAAAAGCGCACCAGGCAGGCCCATTAAAAGCCAACCAGACATATCTGAAGCACCAGCCGACAATGCAGTCACAAAGCGGCCTAAGCTTCTGCCACCGAGCACGTAATCATTCAGCGAAGTCGTCATACGGGCGGCGACAATGCCGATAATCAGCATGCAGAGAATATAAACAATAAAAGTTGTGGTCGTACTGAACATGAGTGATGTGAAGCACCCCGCAAATTGCTCTCTACCGTGCCGAGAATAAAGCAAACACCAGCTAGCCACAGACAACGCCATGCACAACAGTGCACCGCATTAGTGGTTAAGCTTATCTTCACTGGTTGTACACTGCATATAGCAAACAGCTTGGTTTAGCTGGGCTTTAATGAGCCAGCTTTTAAGGTTAGATCTAAGGCTTAGATCCTCAGAGATTGGTCTTAGGTCTTGCTTAAGAAGCGCCCCCTAAAACCAGTACAGCCTTATATTTATGGCTTTTATACTGTGAGCTAATGTTGGCAGTGCTGTCACTCGTCACCAACATGGTAAAAATCAGCTAGAGGAAAACATCCTCGCAGCGCAATTTGCGCGGAGCTCTCTTTTCCTTTGTCAGACTGCCTGTGCCCAAGAGGCAAAGCAGCTAAAGTCAGAAAACTCCAAGCCTTATTCCCTGATTGGTTTTACATTCAGTCCCACTGTGTTATCAGTTTCGCTGCACTACGATCCAAAACAGGGCTAAAGCCCGTAAAAGTGCGCATATCTTAACAAAAAACCCTGATCAGTGCTTGTCTTACGCCCCCGACTTGCGCTAAAAGGGGACAAAAAAGCCATAGCAAACGTTACCAGCGTTCACTATGGCTCAATATGCACCATTTTAGCGCAGAGAAAAACCACAAAATTGGCCACAGGTGGCCCCACCTGCAAGACCGATACAAGCACCCTTGGCCTCAGCAGGCTCAAAGCGAGCGTTTGCTCGCTTACGCTTGCGCTTGCTGGCGCTGGCCAGCGCTAACGGGAGCTGAGCTGATTTAGCGTACAGTCACAGCAGCTAAGCGCTCAAAGAAGTCAGGGAAGGTCTTTTTGCAGCAGTCTGGATCCTCGATAGCAATAGTGCGATCCAAAGCGGTTAAAGCCATACACATAGCCATACGGTGGTCATTGTATGTGGCAAAAACCGGCACCTGTCCCTGTTGCTTACGAGCTAAGCACTCTGGGGTACGGCCATTGACCTTGATGTAGTCATGACCTGTCTCTACCGTACAACCAAGCTTTGCCATCTCTGTGGCCATAGCGTTAATACGATCCGTTTCTTTAACACGCCAGCTGGCAATGTTGGTGATCTTAATTGGGCTGTCGGTGAATAAGGCTAAAGGCACTAAGGTCATAGCTGCATCTGGCATGTCATTGAGGTCAATAGTAAGACCATGTAATTGCGCAGCAGCACTGACTTTAAGATAGTCTGGCCCCACTTCGGTATGGGCACCCATTTGAGCTAAGACCTCAATAAACTTGCTATCACCTTGCAGTGAGTCTTTACCCACACCATAGACATTTACCTCACCAGCTACTGCTGCACCTGCAAGAAAGTAAGTAGCACCACTGGCATCGCCTTCTACTAAGTAGCGCTGAGGAGAGCACAGAGTGGCAGGATGCAGCATAAACGAGCGAAAATCACGATTTTCTACCGTAATACCAAAACGCTTTAAGAGCTCACAGGTGAGGTGCACATAAGGCTTAGAAATGAGCTCGCCTTTAACCCTAAGCTCTAATGGATAAGGCAACAATGAGCCCACCATCAGTAAGGCTGTAATAAACTGCGAAGAGGTATTACCAGCCACTTCGACTACTCGTGGCTCAGCGCTGGTGCTTGCGCTTGTTTCGGAGCCTAAAGCCTTACCGCAACCTGTGATCAGTAATGGTGGATAGCCCTCATGACCTAAGTACTCAATCTGGGCACCTAAGCTGCGCAGTGCCTCCACTAAAATGCCGATTGGACGCTCGTACATACGTGGCTCACCAGTGAGCTTGAAGCACCCCGAGCTTAAGGCTAAAGCTGCGCATAGAGGGCGCATTGCTGTACCGGCATTACCTAAGAAGAGCTCTAAAGGTTGCTCTTTGGTGGAATTGACCTGAAAGACCCCACCAACACCGGTGACTGTCACCTCGGTTGGATCAGCAGGATTTTCTTCCACCTTTACACCTAAAGAGCGTAAGGCTGCCAGCATTACTTTGCTGTCATCAGAGCGCAGGATATTGCGCAAAACCGTAGTACCTGAGCTCAAGGCACTTAAGAGCAAAGCGCGATTAGTCAGGCTCTTAGAGCCGATCAAATTTACTGAGCCCCGTAAGGCAGAGATCTTTTCAAGAGTTAGAACAGAGGCCATAAAAACATTTCCACCTTTTAGGAGGCAAAAAGAAAAAAGAGAGCTGGGCTTAAGCTTAAGCTCGAACTGGCTAGCCGTACCGCCACACCAATACAGGCCGATTGAGGTAGGCTGAGCTTACTGGCTTTAGGCTGGCTACTGCGCTACAGCATTACAGCGTAGCTGGTTGCAGTGCAACTGCGCTGCACAGCAACGCGCTGGACGCGCTAATCGAGACGTGATTGCTGCGCATCACTTAAGATGAGCTTCTCCAGCTTTGCCAGCAAGAAGTCTGTAGCCTTTGGATGACCAATGGAAATATTGATCAGTGAGCGCAAACCTAAGTAGCTGAGCGGGCGCGTAAAGATACCCAACTGCAAGAAAGCATTGTAATAGCGCTCTGCCTGCTCACCAAAATCAATAGTGACGCTACAGCTCTTGGTATTGATCATGGTCAAACCATAGTAGGCACAAAACTCACGGAAGCGATTGCGCTCCACGTCATTGGCATGGATCACCTTATTGAAAAAGGACACATCGTCCAATGCTGCCGTCGCACAGTCTAAGGCTAATTGCGATACGTTAAACGGATCCCGCAATACATTGATAATGCCGCTGATCTCTTCACAAGAGAGCATGTAACCAATGCGCAGCGAAGCTAATCCATAAGCATGGGAAAAAGAGCGCAGTACTATCAGGTTAGGAGACGTCAGGATCAGCTCGTAGATGTCACGATAGCCCTGACCAATATAGTCAACCAGCTCTTCGTCTACCACTACCAACACATCCTCAGGTACTTGCTCCATAAAGGCTTTGAGGTCAGAAAAGACGCTAAAAGCACCAATAGGATTGGTGGGATTGGCCATTAAGACCATACGAGTACGGTTATCAATATTGTCGAGAATAGCCTGCAGATCAGGTGTCCAATCATCCATGATTGGCGTGGTAACAATGCGCGCTCCAGAGAGCTGAACACTGCGCTCTAAGCTTAAAGAAGACAGCTGCGGAATAATGACCTTAACATCAGGATTAAGAAAAGCGCGCACCAAGAGACTTACGAGTTCTTGGGTATCAGCTCCCACCGCAATACGATTTAAGTCATAGCCAAAGCGCTTTTGCAGCTTCTTTTTGAGGAAATATGCGCCTGGATCTGGGTAAAAACAGATCTTTTTTTCGTAGTCGTGTAAAACAGCAGAGACTCTAGGGCTGACACCAAAAGGATTTTCGGCGGCATTAAGACGGAGCAGATTTTTTACGCCAAGCTCTTCTTGCACTACCTCTAGAGGTTTGACGAGGTTATAGGGTAAAAACTGTGCAATGTGACCATTAGTCAGTGAGCTAAAATCCATTTTTCCAAAACCTCAGCCGCAAAACCTCAACACCTAGATCCAAGACTTTGACGGCCCTGTTGTTGGCAGGCCCCTATGAACGCACCAAAGCACTCCAACACGAGCTGCAATGAGCAAACTTATTTTTATCCTGTCTGACCTAAATTTTCTTGAATCTGAGCGTCCATTTTAGAGAAAAGGCCACCATGGGAAAAGAGTTAGCTCAGACCCTGCCCAAAATAAAAAACCCGCACTGTTGAGGTCAGAGCGGGCTTTTTGTGGGCCACATGGCAGCTTAGAAAGACTGCATGCGACCTAGTTTTTGGTGTCTTTAGGAGGAGGAGAAAACGTAAGTTTTCTCAATATTTGAGGAACAGCAGGCGGTGAGAACATACACTATGTTGCCATGCAGGGCGACTAGTACTCGACTCCCCAAGGAGAAAAAGGAGTCCGTCTCAATTACGGCTGAGAACCAAAGGAAATAAGCCATAGCAATACTTACTGCTCTCAGCCATCCACATGCTTTTGGTCATTATTGTCAGGCCTACAGGACTAGCTTTTGAGGAAAAATTTAACCTAAAAGTACGCTAGATTAACCTTTTGCCCCAAAACATCTCCTTAATTTATCCGTGCACATGCACGACACAATCAGGACAACTCCCCTCAAAAGCCCTTAGCGGCCTACTGCTCTAAGAGCTCCCTGCCTCATAAAAAACAAAGGCGCAGACATATTACTGTCTACGCCGTATTTGGTTTACCTTAGACTGGCCCTGACACTGAACCATGGGCCCCCTTGGGCCCAGTGGCCACCATGGTGGCACGTGTGCCACGGGTGCCGTGGGCACCATGGCTGGCGCGATTCAGCGCCCAGCGGGTGCTGGTAAGCGTCAGCGGACGCGATTAGGCGCGACGCTCTTGGGAATCAGGATCAAACACGTGATCCACGTTCTTGAGCTGTGGCTTGTTCTGGTTCCAGTATGGAGAGAGCTGACGCAGACGCTCAATTACACCTGGCAGCACCTCTAAAGTACGATCAATCTCTGCCTCAGTGGTGAAGCGTGACAGCGAGAAGCGGATCGTACCGTGAGCAGCTGAGAATGGAATATTCATAGCCTGCATCACATGAGATGGCTCTAAGCTCTCTGACGAGCAAGCCGAGCCCGAGGAAGCAGCAATACCATACTCATTGAGCATGAGCAGAATGGCCTCACCCTCAACAAACTTAAAGCCAATGTTTAAGGTATTTGGAGTACGGTGGCCCTCATCACCCATCACCAGCACTTCTGGAATAGAAGCGACAATGCCACGCTCTAACTTATCGCGTAAAGCGCGCACACGGGTATTGAGCTCATCTAAGTGAGCCTTAGCCAGCTCACAAGCCTTACCTAAACCTACGATGTATGGCACATTCTCGGTACCGGCACGACGACCGCGCTCTTGGTGGCCGCCATGTAAATATGGCAGGAAGCGGGTACCACGACGCACATAGAGCACACCGATGCCCTTAGGAGCATGGATCTTGTGGCCAGACATCGAGAGCATACGCACTTGAGTATTCTTTACATCCAGAGGGATCTTACCCACTGCTTGCACAGCATCAGAGTGGAAAAGCACGCCATGCTCAGCGGCGATCTCAGCTAAACGAGGCACATCATAGACATTACCGGTCTCATTATTAGCCCACATAATGGAAGCTAAAGCCGTGCGGTCGCTGAGGAGCTTCTCAAACTCATCAGCATTGAGATCACCATGGCTGTCAGCATGTAAATACTTGATCTTGACGCCACGAGCCTCTAAGAAAGAGCAGGTATCCAGAATAGCAGGATGCTCTAAGTGAGAGGTAACAATCTCATCTTTGTTCTTCTGTGTCCACAGTGAAGTCCACAGTGCAGTGTTATCAGACTCAGAGGCACAGGAGGTAAAAATGATTTCATCTGGGTATTCTGCACCCAAGAGATCAGCCACTTGCTCACGGGCTTTCTTGATAGCCTTTTCCACTGGCACACCAAAGCCATGTTGCGACGAGGCGTTACCGTAGTAAGTGGTTAAGTATGGCATCATGGCCTCTACCACCTGAGGATCAATCATGGTAGTGGCGTTATTGTCTAAATAGATGCCCATACCGGCACCTAAGTTGTTGACGTCCAGCTTCTGCTGCTCGCTCATAAAAATATCCCCCAACTAAAATAGGGTCAGCGGGGCAAGCCCCGCTTTTCTGGACAAAATTGCTTTGGCACGCTTGTACGCTTGCACGTTTGCACGCTCTGCTGCCAAATAACTATGCGTGCAACGCGCGCCTCTCAAGCCTCTAAGGCTTAAGCCGACTGGCTTAGGCCGACCGGCTTAGGCGGCAATGACCTTTAACTTAGAGCCATCTGCGCCGACTGCAGCTTGCAGCTTGGTCACTAAGAAAGTCTGGGTCATATCGTGCATCATGCCAGAGCTGATATTGCCCTTAAACTGCACCTTGACCTCATCACCATCAATGCCTTGCAGCTCTAAAGCAGAGCCGTCATTAAAGCCTTGATTGAGCTCCTTTAACACATTTTGCACAGCGGCAAAGTAAGGAGAGCTCTCGGTCTTGCTGTCATAACCAGTCGTGGCGCTATTAGCAGAAGCAGCTGCTGGAGCTGGAGCCACAGTGGTGGCAATCTTAATACCTTGCACTGGAGTTGGGACAAAGCCTGGACGTGGCACACCACAGCGCTCTAAGTCTACCCACACCTCGTCGATGATCTCTTCAATGCGCATGTGGCAGGATTGGCAACCACCACCGGCCTTGGTGTAATTGGTGACCTCTTCCACTGTTGTTAAGTGGTTTTCCCACACTACTTTCTTGATCTTGTTGATGCCTACACCAAAGCAGTGGCACACGATCTCGCCATCATCATGGCTATTCTCATAGCTTTGACCATGATAGTTAGCAATAGCAGCATCTAAAGCCTCACGGCCCATCACCGAGCAGTGCATCTTCTCTGGTGGTAAACCGCCTAAATAATCGGCAATCTCTTGGTTGGTGATCTTTTCGGCTTCAGCAAGGCTCTTGCCCTTGATCATTTCGGTTAAGGCCGAAGAAGAGGCAATGGCGCTACCACAACCATAAGTTTGGAAAGCGGCATCTTCGATGATATTGGTGTCAGGATTGATCTTGAGCATCAAACGTAAGGCATCACCGCAAATAATCGAACCCACGTCGCCCACTGCGTTAGCATCCTCAATCACGCGAGCATTGCGTGGATGCAGGAAGTGATCTTTTACCTTGTCTGAGTAATCCCACATTTTTAACTTGCCTCAACTTATTTGCAGGAATCGCGGCCTGCTATCTAAAAACGCATGGGCCACGAGGGCACATTAACCTCAAAAAACGCAACTTTTAGCTATCTTTGGAGACAGAGCTCGTTACAGAGCGTCTTTCTCAAACTCTACATGGCGACACAGAGTCGAAAATACAAGGATAGAGCAAGCAGAAAGACAGTTCTAACAGTTCTATGTTGTGCCTACCATCTGCTGCAACCAGTAGCGATAAGCTCATGAGGTTATAGTGCAACCCATTATGTACCGTGAGCGTTTGCACTCAAGGTCTATGGGGCCTTAATCGGCTTTCCATTGTACCTAAAAAAGCCCATGTGCGATGCACACACAACTGCAAAGTTTTCGCAGACGCGGCTTATTTGCAGCTGCCTCCTTCTTTGCACCACTACCATCTTGCTGCAAGGACTACCTTACAGTTCTTACAGCTCTGAACCGTGTCTGCCTACGGCGCTGAGCCGTATCT
The DNA here is from genome assembly GCA_019114785.1 of Candidatus Anaerobiospirillum pullistercoris. Classification (GTDB taxonomy): domain Bacteria; phylum Pseudomonadota; class Gammaproteobacteria; order Enterobacterales; family Succinivibrionaceae; genus Anaerobiospirillum; species Anaerobiospirillum pullistercoris. The sequence continues at coordinate 10,587 of DXEV01000150.1, forward strand.
GCTCTTTGTACCATGCCAAACAATCAGAAAAGCAGAGTAATCTGCCCAAAAAGCCCAATTCCTCTTATAATGCGGGCGGCGCTATCGAGCTTGTCTTCTTTTCGGCTACTGCCTCTGCCCTTAGTAAGACATGAGAGCAAGGATAGCAGCATCGTTTCAGGCTTTTGGACTGGATGGCTTTTAGGCCTCACGGTCTATTGGTTGTGGTGATTTTTATGGCGCAGGCAGCAAATGCCGCACAAGGCAAACACAAAGAATCGCTCAGCGATAAAGTCAATCGCGACATGAGCTTAAAAGAGCAAATGACGCTTACTCTGTCTCTGAGTATGCCGTCGATCATGGCTCAATTCTCGTCGATCTGTATGCAATACATCGACGCAGCTATGGTCGGTAGTCTTGGTGCTACCGCCTCTGCCTCCATTGGTTTAATGGCCGCTCCTGTTTGGCTTTTCTCTGGTATTTGTATCAGTGCTTGCTCCGGTTTCTCGGTACAGGTAGCACACCTTTTAGGCGCTCGCGAAGCAGTCAATGCCCGTATCGTGGTGCGTCAGGCCTATGTGGTACAACTGCTTTTTGCTGCAGTGATCGCCATTATTGCTTGCTCTTTAAGCGATTTTCTCCCAGTGTTCCTTGGTGGCACTCCTGAGATCATTGACAATGCTGGCAGCTATTTCTTTATCTTCATGAGCGCGCTGCCATTTTTCATGCTCAACTACCTATCCTCGGCCATGCTCCGCTGCTCAGGTAACATGCTGCTGCCTAGCCTGCTCAACATCCTCATGTGCCTTTTGGATGTGGTCTTTAACTTCATCTTTATTTTCCCAAGTCGCACTGCCACCTATCCAATCATTGGCGAGGTCGAGGTCTTTGGTTTTGGCTACGGAGTCATTGGTGCTGCTTTAGGTACAGTCTGTGCCGCTGCCATTACTGGCGTGCTTATGGCCTTCTTCTTACTCTTTAGATCGCCATCACTAAAGCTCAGCTTAGACCACTTCCCAACTTGGGGCTTATGGCTACACAGCTTCTTCCCAACATGGCCAGTGGTACGCAGAGCTCTACGGATCTCACTACCTATTTCCGCGCAGCAATTCATGATCAGCTCAGCGCAGATCGTGTCCACCATGATTGTGGCACCACTGGGTACAGCATCAATTGCCGCTCACTCTTTTGCCATCACCATTGAAGCACTGTGCTATATGCCAGGTTTTGGTATTTCGGATGCGGCCACTACCTTAGTGGGCCAATCTATTGGCGCTCGTAGATTCGACTTAACCTACCGCTTTGCCAAAATCACCTTAGTATTTGGTGCCTTAGTCATGGGCTTTATGGGTCTTCTGATGTATGTCTTCTCCCCATGGATCATGTCACTCATGACCCCTGACTTAGAAGTACAGGCCTTAGCCGTGGCAGCATTACGTATTGAAGCCTTTGCCGAGCCTTTGTTTGCCGTCTCCATTGTGGGCTACGGTATTTGCGTTGGTGCAGGCGATACCTTGATCCCAAGCCTGATGAACTTAGGTTCGATGTGGCTGGTACGTTTAGGTTTAGCCTATGTCTTAGCAGGCATGTATGGCTTAAGCGGCGTCTGGATGGCCATGTGCTTTGAGCTGTGCTTCCGTGGCTTGATCTTCCTCGCTCGCCTCAAGTGGGGCCACTGGATGAAGACCTTAGACTGAGACCAATCTTGCTCTGAAAGGGCAAACAAAACCCCGCCAGCTACTGCTGTAGCCTTCAGCGGGGTAATGGGGCAAAACAAGCTGTGCTGTCAGGCTCAAGCCAGCTGGCTTGAGCTGGCTTAAGCTGGCTTGCGACCTAACAGTCGAGGCTTAAGCGGTCTCGATGGATGTCACCTCAAAGCCATCATCAACCACAGCTTGCTTGAGCTGCTCGTCAGTGACGCTTGGAGCACACTGCACACTTGCTGCCTTAAAGGTCAGGTTAACATCAACCTTTTCTACACCAGGCACGGCGCTTAAAGCCTTAGTGACACTGCGCACGCAGTGCTCGCAGTGCATACCTTCGATATGAATTAACTTGCTCATTTTGAACTCCGATGTTTGTGAACCTGTAGATTCAGCGGCACTGGCATCAGCTCTGGTATCAGAGCTGACATCTGGTGCAGCAGCTTCAGCTGCTGTCTCGGCTTTGACGGTAGCGCCCAAGGTCGCAGCTGCCGCTGAGAGCTCTGGGGCTTGTAGCTCTTCGTCTACCGCATGAGCACCTGCTGCCGAGAGCTCTGCATCCAGCTCTCGATCACGCTCTCTACGTGCTGACTTACTCTTAGTTCTGTTGTTCGAGTGTACGGCTGTAGCTTCGGCTGAGTTATAGATCGCATCCGTCTTATCATCGCTACCATCCAGCGTCAGCGAAGTGGTACCGTCTGGGGTTGCGACTTCGGCGCGCATGACCTGACCATTTGGTAAATGGAAATCAAGCGAGCAGCGCTTTAAACGCAGGGCATTAGTCACCACACACACCGAGCTTAAAGACATTAAGCAAGCGGCAATCATTGGGTCTAATTTGAGGCCAAAATCACTAAATAACACGCCTGCAGCCAGAGGAATGCACACGATGTTGTAGATAAATGCCCAGAAGAGGTTTTCTTTAATATTGGTGATAGTGAGGCGCGACAGCATCACTGCTGAGACTAAGCTGTAGAGGTTATCTTTCATCAAGATCACATCAGCACAAGACTTAGCAATATCAGTGCTACCGGCAATAGAAATACCCACGTCGGAGACTGCGAGCGATGGGGCATCATTGATACCATCACCCATCATGGCCACCACGTGCTCTTTATCGTGCAAGCGCTCAATAAAATCGCTCTTATCTTGAGGCAAGCATGCAGCCTTATAAGTACTAATACCCACCTTAGCAGCCACACTGGCGACTACACGCACGCTATCTCCCGAAACCAAGATAGAGCGCACATTGAAGTTGTCCAGCAGCTCCACTACATCGGAAGCTCCACGCTTGATATCATCGCCTAAGGCAAAAGAGGCCAAATGGCGTTGCGCTGTGAAAAGGTGTACGGTGACATTCTCACTTTCTTCACGATATTTATTGAGGTTGTGGATCTGAGATTGACCACTGTAGAGCACCTGATTCATAAAGGTGGTACTACCCATGTAATAGCGCTCACCATCAATCACGGCATCAATGCCTTTACCTTCGTGATTAACAAATTCCGAAACTTGAGTAGTATGAGCTGCTACCGCTGCCGCATCAGCTGCTCCTGCCTCTTGGCGTGAACCTACAGCCTTTAAATTACTGAGCTCTTGCTGGCAATAGGTCACTAAGGCCTGAGCAATTGGGTGCTCACTGCGCTGCTCCATAGCCAGTGTTACTTCAATACACTTAATCAGCTCATCTGGAGCTGCTTCCATACGGCGACAAGCTAGTACCTGCATCTTGCCTTCGGTAATGGTGCCGGTCTTATCAAAGACCATAATGTCGATCTTTTGCAGGTTCTCTAAGGCCTCAGGGCTCTTAAACAGCACACCTAAAGACGCAGCACGGCCTGTGGCCACCATAATGGCAGTTGGAGTTGCCAGTCCCAAAGCACAAGGACAAGAAACAACTAGCACTGATACAGCAAAATTTACGGCTTGACCAAGAGGCACTCCCTCCAGCAACCAGAGGAAAAAGGTCACGAGAGCAATAACGATCACTGCAGGTACAAAGTAATAGGCAACCTTATCCGCCAGACGGGCAATTGGGGCTTTTTGGCGATTAGCATCGTCTACTAAGGCAATGATCTTGGCTAAGGTGGTGTCCTCACCGACTTTTTGCACCTTAAAGACTACATAGCCATGACGCAGGAAAGTAGCGCTGGTCACAGGATCTCCCTCGCCCTTTTTAACCTGCATCGCCTCACCAGTGATGGCACTCTCATCAAAATAGCCCGAGCCTTCAATCACGACGCCATCAACACCCACGCGATCGCCAGAGCGCAGCACCACCTCGTCGCCCACCTCAAGGGCCTCCAGTGGCACTGTCACCTCTTCATAACCTGCGTTAGTGCCTACGGCACCGGCACTGGCTGAGGCAGCA
>DXEV01000151.1 GCA_019114785.1 Candidatus Anaerobiospirillum pullistercoris
GCCCTCTTTACTACAAATACTAGCACAAAAAGAGACGTTGCGATCTACATTCAGGGCTCCCGCATTCATCCACCACCTACGCGCTTCGCGCTTAGAGGTGGTGGTATTCTGCGGCAATAATTGATAAAAAATGCGACGTAAGAGTCGCATTTTGATCATAAGAACACACAATTTTTTTGGAAAATGGAAAGAACCGCCTTGCATGAAACATAGGAAGGGCAAAAAGCCGTCGCTATCATATTCTTGCCTTTTGGTTAGCCCATGCTAACTCAAGTTAGCCACCATGTCAACAAACTACTTTACCCAAGGCAGCAACGCCTAAAAATGGGGCATGGCTAGCACCCTTTGGTGGTGAGGCTAGCCCTCAAACGTAAAAAGCTGAGAAGATCGCTCTCCTCAGCTTTTGTGTTTCTCCCCAAATGAGATTGGGGAATGTACTTAATGCGGCCGCTGTCTTAGTGCAGACATTGGCCATGCCCTTAGATGCCCTTTAGAGGCATTAAATAGCATTGATGCTGCGCAGGTACTCTAAGAGCTCTGATAACTTCTTCTTACCGAAAGAAACTTCAGTGTCATTGATCACTAAGCAAGGCACCGACATCACACGATACTTAGTACGCAGATCTGGATAGAGACCGGCATCGTAAATATGAGTCGTAACGTGATCATTGAGAGAAGCAATACGCTGAGCTGCGATCACCAAGTCTGGGCACATGGTGCAGGATAAGGACACTAAGACCTTAATATTAACGTCCTTATCGATGGCTTTGATCTGCTCTAAGAGCTTCTCATCAATTGGCTGGCCATGACCGGAGGCATTATAGAAGGACAGAATAAAGCCCGAGAACTCATGCCCCTCTGGCACACCGTGGAAAGCCATACCAGTTGAGGTGCCATCTTCACGCACTAACTCGACATAAGGTAAGTACTCACCATCGCTGACTTGCTCTAACTTCAGCTTGTCGCTTAAGTCCGAGAGCTCCTTCATGTCAGCTAACAGCTCGCGGCTCCTATCGTCATCACCTGCGTGTACACGTAAGGTAACAGCGTGCTCCATGCGCTCAAACACAGCATTTAACTGAGGCATTAAGTCATCAGTGATGTATTTGCCATTACCTTGATCTGCTGGTAAGACCGAAGCACGAGGCTCCTCTGGGGCCTTACGGGTAGCATTTGGCACTTCAGGCACTAAACCGGTCTTATCGTGCATCTTAGCGGCTACCTTTTCCATAGCAGCAGCGGCTAAAGCACCATCGGCAGTAGCTGTTACCACCTGACGTAAGGTCTTGATGCACACATCACCACCGGCAAAGACACCTGGGACATTAGTCTCGTGGTTCTCATCGGTAATGATGTAGTTTTGCTCGTTTAAGGCCACCTTACCCTCAACTAAAGAGGTATTAGGTACGTAACCGGCAAAGACGAACACACCAAAGGTGTCATTGTCCTTGGCTTGGTACTTAAAGGTCTCTTGAGTCTTGTTGTTGTAGATCTCAGCACTGGTAATACCCATATCAGTGCCCTCAACAGACTTTAACTCGTGGTTAAAGAGCACCGAGATCTTAGGGTGCTGCATCACCTCTTCGGCGATACTACGAGCGCAAGAGAAGCTATCCTTACGCACTAAAATCGTGACCTTAGAAGCATAGCGGGTTAAGAACATAGCTTCTTCAGCCGAGGCGTAACCACCACCGATGACCAGCAGCTCTTTACCAGTAAAGAACTCACCATCACAAGTAGCACAGTAGGCTACACCGCGACCACGGAACTCATCTTCACCCTTGAAGCCCACACGACGTGGATTAGCACCGGTGCAGATTAAAACCGCAAAGGCACGTAACACACCACGAGTAGTCACCACTTCTTTGATGTCACCATCGAGGCGTAAATCGATCACTTCAGTGAGTAAAGTCTCAGCACCAAAGTTAACAGCCTGACGGCGCATGGTCTCAGTTAAGGCCTCGCCAGAAGTCGACTCTACACCAGGATAGTTCACGACCTCATGGGTAATGGTGATCTGACCGCCAAAACGATCCTTTTCTACCACTAAGACTCTGTAACGAGCACGAGCAAGATACAGGGCAGCAGTTAAACCAGCAGGGCCACCACCAACGATGATGGCATCATATAAATTGTCGTTTGCACTCATGAAATCAAGCAACTCCTTGTGTCAGTAAGACTTAATAGCCCTATCTTCTTTCATCCCGCATCACTCTACGCGCCCACGCTCTCACTCCCAAAGAGGCTACTTTAAGGCAAGCACAGGGTCGAAGGTGACGAGATTGTAAGAGAAAACCGCGCAGCGGCAACTGACTGAGAAAAGGAAAAGATTTTGCTGCAACAGAGAGTGTCCTCAGTGCTGAGCAAATTAGAGATGCACAGGCATTCCCTAAGCACTCTCCTGCATGCTTTTCAGGAAAGCAATTAGGGAAAACCTTTGCCTAAAAGGTCGTAACAACAAGACAAGACGATAAAGGGAAGCAAGCAAACCCGTGGGATGAACGGATTGCTTTTACTGTCCCCTAAAAGCGAAAAGCCCCCAATGAAGGGGGCTTTCTGCAGAGATTCTAATCTTCTGCTCAGGCTCGATTAGCCCTCAGATTTAGCTTAATGAGGCTAAATTAGAGCTGACCGATGAGGTCAAGACCCTTGTGCGATAAGTCTAAGGTCTTTGCACCTGGTTGCCACTTAGCTGGGCAGACTTGATCGCCGTGCTTGGCGACGAACTGTAAAGCTTCGACGCGACGTAATAACTCGTCAGCATTACGGCCGATATTGCCTGCTACAACCTCATAGGCAACGATCTTGCCCTCTGGGTTCACTACGAAAGTACCACGCTCAGAGATACCATCAGACTCGATTAAGACCTCAAAATCCTTAGCTAAGGCGTGATTTGGGTCAGCCAGCATTGGGTATTGAATGGCCTTGATGGTGTCGGAGGCGTCATGCCATGCCTTATGGACGAAGTGAGTATCGCAAGAAACGGAGAAGATCTCGCAGCCGATAGCCTTGAACTTGTCATAGTTCTCAGCTAAGTCCTTTAACTCAGTTGGGCAAACGAAGGTGAAGTCGGCTGGATAAAAGAAGAACACAGACCACTTGCCTAAGATGTCGGCCTTGGTGACAGTGTGGAAGTCGTCGTTCTGGTAGGCTTGCACGCTGAAGTCTGCAACTTCTTTATTGATTAAAGACATCAATTACTCCTTATAAACGAATCACTGTGTCTGTTTGATCTGAAGCTCCTCGAGGAGGTCACCAAAGATCTTAAGACATATTTGAATTATAGGCGCTTTCTTAGCCTGATGGTTAAGAAGCAATGACCTTTTGTCAAAACTGTGCGCTATGCCATGCTTTTTAGCTCTGGCCGTAGTCCAGTTTGCAGTGATAGAGCTTTTTGCTGTGCTCCCCCGAGGAGAACAATTTGAGGAGTGGCTTAGCGGTCAGGGTACAGAACCCGCTAAGCTAAAAAGCTCTATCACTACCAACTGAACCACAGTGCTGTATCGCTTGCTAGAGCAGTATCACTTGCTAAAGCAGTATCACTTGCTAGAGCTGCATCGCTTGCTGCGCTTCATTGGGTTTAAGTATAGGGAAGTTTTTTGCTAATTGATCTTAGTTGAGATTTTGGATCAACTAGAGTGCAAAAACCCTGTAATTCTCAGCCCTATAGGCGATAATAAAACTAAGTCGCAATAGCAACTAAATCTCATATATAAGCCAAATTTAGAGTAATCTGAGCCGCAAATCGAAGCTGCAAAAATAATTGAAAAAACTTTTTTAGCCGCTGCCTTTGTTCTCTGCTCTAAAAATCAGGCTGACGCCGATAATCAATTTAAGGTATTTTCTTTGCCTTGCTTTGCCCTACCAGTTCATTTTTTCCATAAGGAGGAAGATCGCTGTGGAGCCCCTACTCTTTACCCTCTATGCCACCGGCTATACCTTTGCAATGACTGCTCTAGGTTCAGCGGCGGTCTTAATTTCCAAGCACAAGCCGTCCCCGCTTTTCACTAAGCTCTCTTTAGGTTTTGCCGCCGGTATCATGACGGCTGCTGCTGTATGGTCACTGCTGACTCCAGCTATCGAGCAAGCTGAATCCTATGGCTACCATCCTGCCATTTCTGTGGGCGGTGGTTTTGTCTTGGGTGCTGCTTTCTTGATCTTATTGGACAAGATCATGCCGCACTTGCACCTCAATAGTAAGGAAGCCGAAGGCCCTAAAAGCCATTTAAGCCGCCACTCTCTGCTTTTCCTTGCTGTCACCATTCACAACATTCCTGAAGGCATGGCTGTAGGCTTAACCATGGCAGCAGCCATTAGCTCCGGATCCCCTGAGGCCTTCTCAGCGGCTGTAGCTCTTGCCATTGGTATGGGCATTCAAAACGTCCCTGAAGGAACAGCTGTAGCTCTGCCAATGTACTCGTCAGGCGTATCACGTCTTAAGGCTTTTGCCTTGGGCGCATTCTCGGGTATTGTTGAGCCTATTGCAGCCGTGATCGTGGTCTATTTGGCTTCTTTCTTTATTCCACTCATGCCATGGATGCTAGCTTTTGCTGCTGGTGCCATGATCTACGTGGTGGTCGAAGAGTTAATCCCAGAGGCCAGCTTAGGAGAGCACTCAGACGTTGGCACTATTTCCGTTCTTTGTGGCTTTGTCATGATGATGATCCTTGATACTTCTTTAGGTTAATTAACTCCCCTCCACCTAACCCCAAACAGGGCTCAAGCTATAGACTACGCGTCGTCAGACATCCGCAAGGCATCTCAGCTTGCAAGGCCTTAACTCTAAGGCCTGCAAGGCCTTACCTCAACGGCTTGCAAGGCCTCGACTCTGAGGCCTGCAAGGCCTGCAAGGCCTACCAAGCCTTGGCCCCCAAGGCCCATTGGCCTGCTTGGTACCTGCACCACCTCTATCGATGGCTTGAGCAAAGTCCTTTGCCCGCGCTATGATCAGCCCGCCGCGACTCTAGAGATTTTCTTGTCAGCCAAGTCTCCATCAGCCAGTGGCATTTTCCTGTTTTTCTCAACGCTGCAAACTAACATGTCCACTGAAGTTGCCAAAAAACCCCGCTTGCTACGTTCCGGCATTGTCACCGCTGGAGCCACTTTCCTCTCCCGTATCCTCGGCATGATCCGCGATATTGCCATTGCGCAACTCCTAGGCGCTGGTTTAATGGCTGACGTCTTCTTCTTTGCTAACCGGATCCCTAACTTCTTCCGTCGCCTCTTTGCTGAAGGTGCTTTTGCCCAGTCTTTTGTCCCTGTACTGACTAAGTGCTCTAAAGAAGAAAGCTCCTCTGCTTTACGAGAGCTAATTGCCAAAAGTGCTGGCACCTTGGGACTGATCGTCTTTGTGATCTCTCTTATAGGCATGCTCGCATCCCCTGTGGTCACTGCCATCTTTGGCTGGGGCTGGTTTGAAGCCTATCTCAACAATGAGCCTGATGCTGCTAAGTTCACGCAAGCTAGCTATCTCTTAGAGATCACCTTCCCATACCTCTTCTTTATCACTTTGACTGCCCTGTGCAGCTCAGTGCTTAACGTTCATGGCAGCTTTGCTATCCCTGCGATCACCCCTTGTTTACTCAATGTGGTCATGATCGTCACCGCCTACTTCATTGCACCTCACTTTTCCGACCCCAATGAGATCCTTGCCTTTGGTATGGTGGCAGGCGGTATTATCCAGCTGATCTTTCAGCTACCTTTTGTCTACCGTTTAGGGCTTTTAGTACGTCCACGCTGGGGCTGGTCACATCCTGGCGTTAAGCGTATTCGTACCTTAATGATCCCTGCTCTATTCGGTGTCTCTGCAAGCCAGCTCAACTTACTGGTCAACACGGTGCTGGCATCCTTCTTAGCTACAGGCTCAATCTCCTACCTGTACTACTCTGATCGTTTGCTGGAGTTCCCTATTGGCATCTTTGCTGTAGCCATCTCGACAGTGATTTTACCGGCACTATCGCGCGTGGACATCAAAACCCAACACGAGGCTTACGAGAAGACCTTAGACTGGGGCGTGCGCTTAGTCCTCTTGCTGGGCATTCCTTCAGCTTTAGGCATCATTGCTTTACGTGAGCCGATCCTGCGTGTGATCTTTATGCGTGGTGCTTTTACTGAAGAAAACGTGATTTTAAGCTCGCACTCGCTTTTAGCCTCAGTCTCAGGTCTGTGTGCCATTATGCTGGTGCGCGTGCTTGTCCAAGGATTTGCCGCAATTCAAGACACCAAAACCCCAGTACGTTGCTCAGTGATCGCTATTGTTGCCAACATCGTATTCAATCTGATCTTAGTGTGGCCTTTAGACTATGTAGGCTTAGCTCTGTCCACAGCTTTAGCTGCCTTTGTGAATGCTGGACAACTGTTGTACCTACTCTACAAGCGCAACATTTATCGGATCTCCAAGAGCAGCCTGCTCTTTATCCTTAAGGCTTTGATTTCCGGTGTAGTTATGGCTGTCAGTGTGCGCTACTTCTCACCAGAGTTTAGCCAATGGGCAACGATGACGACCTTAGTTTCTATCGTTTATCTCGCTGCCTTAATCTTAGGTGGAGCTATTGTTTTCTTTGTCTGCTGCTTACTCTTAGGCATTCGCCCACGCGATATTAAGATGTAATTCCATCCCGCGCGCGGCGCAGCGCTGCGCTGCGCAGAAATAGCCCCCGCGCAGTAATCATTAAGCCTAGAACTTATAGCGTTTGTTATCTTCCTATCTATCCGCATCTTAGGGCCTGTCCCTAAGATGCGCTGCCCTGCTTCTTGCTCCCCTCCTCTTAAGATTTTTCCACCCTTACGCTAAAAACGTGTTGTATGTCACGCTTTGCCCCTTTGTGGGCTCTAAAGTCGCGAATTTTTTCCTTAGACCGCCTACAATGGAAGTAATTAAGCTTCTCGCTTCTTGACGCTCTGCCTTTTGAACAGGTGCCCAATATATGGGTTAATGTCGGCAGCCAACAACATCGCTTGGCCTTGTTGGGGGCGTGTGCATCTCCAAAGCAACTAGATTTATGCGCTAGAAACCAGCTATAACGTGAGATCTATGTCTGCTTAAGTCACACTGTCCTTGCAGAGAAGCCTTGTCATCTGGTGCCTAAAAGCTAAGGAGTTGACTCATGCGTCAATACAACAACATCCTCGTGATTATCGAGCCAAAACGTGATCAACAGCTGGCACTCGAGCGCGCTATTCAGATCGCGCGCTTCAATCCTAAGGTCACCATCACTGCCTTAAGATTGATCTACAACTTCACCAATGAGATCCGCTTCTTAGGCAAGAAAACTGAGCGCGATACCCACCAAGACGCCGAAGAGGCCACCAAGGCTGAAGTTGACCGTCAGATTGCTGATACCCTAGCTCTGCACCCTGAGGTTAAGGATCTCAACATCAAGATCGTGCCTAAACTCAAATGGGTGTCCGATATCGCCGATGGCATGTTAGAGGAGACAAACTCTGGCCTTTATGACTTGCTCATTAAGGGCGCAAATCACCATGGCATCTTAGATTCCATCATCTTTACTCCTCATGATTGGTTCCTGCTGCGCCACGCTATCATCCCTGTAGTGATCGCCAAAGAGCACCCTTGGGATGAGAGTAACTCCATTGTGGTCGCTGTGGACTTTACCTCTTCTGAGAAGCAGATGATGAACATCTTGCTGTTGCGTGAGGCTCAGCTGCTGGCCACTATCACCAAGAGCCACATTCACTTGGTCAATTCGGCTCCGGTGATCATGCCTACAGTCATGCTTGAAGTGCCAAACTATGCCCCAGAGCTCTATGCTGAGAGCATCTTAGCCGAGCACAAGCGCAGAATCATTGAGTTTGCCAAGATCCACAACATTCCTGAGAATCACTGCCATATTGCTGAAGGCATGCCGGATGATGTGTTGCCAAAGCTCTGCCAGAAGCTGCACGCTAACACCGTGTTTATTGGTTCGTTAGGCCGCTCGGGTGTAGGCGCTGCCTTAGTGGGCAATACCTGTGAGGAGATCGTGGACTTTATCAACGCTGATCTCTTTGTCTTAAACCGTAAGACTGTGGATCACGATGCTAACACGCCACATACTCCAGAATAGCCTCACAGCTAAACTTTACCTCTAGGAGGTCACATTGACCTCCAAACACCATAAGCCCTAGAGCAAAGCTCAAGATCAGCCCAGCTCTAGGGCTTTTGCTATCTGGCTAACACAAACCGTCTGCCATGCCTCATTATGCTCAGGATTCTGGTGCTAATGGATACAACATTTAAGCCTCAAATTCCCCGCAATTGCACGACGTCAGTTAAGCCCTGCGCCAAAATTGGGCACACATCCACGCATCAATCTCTAGCCGCATATAATACGCGTTAACGAGACCTCCTTGCCCCTCAACCGTAAACGCTTACGCACGGCTATGACCTCTTTTTAGGACTCTGGGACAGGCGATCACTTTTCCGTTCCTCTCTGCCTTTACTTTTTGCTGCTCAAAATCCCTGAGATCCTATGTCCGACGCCCTTATTAATGCCTTCAGCGTCATGCTGATCATTGTCGTTGCCTACTTCTTTAAGCGCATGCGCATGCTCAATGTTGAGACCGCCAAGCGCCTCGCGTCTGTTGTGATGTACCTGACTCTGCCATGTGCTATCTTAACTTCAGCCAACGGCATGACCTTTGACGTCTCTTTGCTGGGCGTCATCATTATTTCGGCCGTGGTTAACTTTCTGCTTCTGCTGATCGCCTTTTTCTGCAGCTCCAATCCAAAGCAGCGCATTTTTAACATGCTCAACACCACCTGCTTTAACATCGGTAACTTCATCATTCCTTTCATGCAGCACACCATGAGCCCTCGCGCCTTCCTCGCCCTGTGTATGTTCGATGTGGTGAATGCACTGTTCTGTTTTGGTGGTTCTTACTCGGTTGCCCTGTTCTTTAACCGCAAATACTACCCAGACCAAAAGGTTAACTTAGGGACAATCCTCAAGGAAATGTCCAAATCTATGGCCTTCTACGTGTACGCTCTGGTGCTGGTGCTCTCAGCTTTTGGCCTCACTATTCCAGAAAAAGCCCTCTATCCTTTTGAGATGATCGGAGGAGCCAACACCTTACTGTGCTTCATGATCATCGGCATCTGCCTCAGCTTCAACATTACATGGGAGCAGCTCAAGCACGTGATGCAGGCGTGGTTTATCCGCTACTTAGCTTGTGGTCTCATGGCCGTGCTGATCTGGTTCTTTGTACCATATGATGCCGAGGTGCGCATTATCATCATGATCATTCTCATGGCTCCTATGACCTCCATTGCCCCGATCATGACCATGAGAGCTATCCCTGAGCAAGCCGAAGAATCAGCCGATCTCAACACTATCGCCATTGTGTCTTCGCTGGTGTTCGTGACCATCATGAACTCCATCACCTCGACCTTGGCCTAGCGGCAACCCCAATAGCTCACCTGCCCTTGGCAGCAAGCCAAATTCACGACCCTTACTGCCAACATGCACGCACAATGCGATCTAACCCTCAATCTAAAGCACAAAGCTTGTTTGCATGGCCTGCTCATGCCTAAAATGAGAAGTCTCCACAATAATCTTGGTGGCTTCATCTCTTCATTTGCTGCTAACAGCTACGATCTGCACCTGTCGATTTAGCTGTTGTCTGGGGCCGAGCCTGAGGATGTCGTTATGAAGAAAGTGTTCTTAGTATTGGTCGTGATCGCCATCCTGATTATGGCGGCTGTTTATGCCTTAATCATCCATCAGGATCTAGATCCTCGCAAAGCGCATGGCAGTGTCGATATCCAAGACAGCCTCCTCTCCTTTGAGCGCGCCGGAAAAATTGTCACCCTCAATGTCGACGAAGGCTCAACCGTGCGCAAAGGTGACATCTTAGCCCGTCTTGACTCACAGTCTCTCAATCACCAATTAAAGATCCAATACGCACAGTGCCAAGCTGAGCAAGCTCTGCTCACTCAGTACCAAAACGGATACCTGCCAGAAGAGATCGCCACGGCTAAAGCAGCAGTTAGTAAGAGTCAATCCAATGTGGATCTGGCCTCCATTACCTATGAGCGTAATGCCTCTTTACTGCGCTCAAAATCCATATCTAAGCAAGAATACGACAGCGCCCGCGCTCAATACCAACAGGCACAAGCTAGCCTCGCTGAGGCGCAAGCCCAGTTAGAGCTGATGGAGCGTGGTTATCGCCAAGAAATCATTGCCTCACAGGATGCCCGTGTCAGTGCCTGCCATGCTCAATTAGCCTACCTCAACTATCAAGTCCAAAACCAAGGCGTGATCGTGGCTCCATTCAATGGCACGGTGCGCAGTCGTACCCACGAGCTGTCTGACTATGTCGGAGCCGGAGAAACTATCTTTGCGCTCACCGACGAAGACCATAAGCGCATCCGTATTTATCTCAGTGCAGAGCAATTGCGTCTGGTTAAAGTTGGTCAGAAAGTCAGTGTCGAAGTCCCTTACAACGCTCCTCTTGCCGGTACTATTTCCTTTATCAGTCCTACCGCCATGTTCACGCCTAAGAGCGTGCAAACAGAAGACTTGCGCACCGATCTGATCTACGAAGTAAGGGTCGAGGTGACAGACAGCGAGCATGTGCTGCGTTTTGGCCAAGCTATTACTGTCTACCTACAAGGCACAGCCCCTGATCACAGCAACACCACTGTCCCAGCAGAAAATGCTGCGTAGTTGAGTTTGCCTTGTGGAGGTAGTCTCTCATGATCACACCTGAGCCACACTCTAACCAAGCGCACATTGACGCTATACCTGAGGACAAGTCTAAGGCCAAGCCTAAGGCCAAGCCTGAGCTAACAGCGCCCGCCCCTGAAACTTTGCTGCAATTACGCCAATTGCGTAAATGCTTTGCCAAAGAAAATGGGGAACAGCTGGTGGCATTAGATGATCTCGACCTCTGTATCGAGCGTAACCACCATCTCATCTCGCTCATTGGCCCTGACGGCTCAGGCAAATCGACGCTGTTGCAAATTCTGGCAGGACTACTACTCCCTGATGGCGGCACCTATGAGCTTAATTTAGCCTCAGCACAAGGGCCAGACCTTGGCCCAAATGGGTCAGGCCAAAATGAGCCAAGCCAAAATGAGCCAAGCCAAGAGCTGCGCATATCCTCAAGCGACATCGGCTATATGTCGCAAACGCTCGGCCTCTACGAAGACATCTCCGTTTGGGAAAATCTCAAACTCTTTTCCCAATTACGCGACCTCGACACGAGCTCTCTGATAGATCCTAACCAAGCCCCCTCTGCTGCTTCGCAGCCAAATGTACCAAGAGGAGCCCAGATACCCCATGAGGCATCGCAGCAGTCATGGTGGTCTAAGCTGTGGCCTTTTACTACCAAGCGTACTACCAACCACCCTGCTACGCTCTCGGCCGATGACGCCCTCGACACCTACCTGACAGAGCTGCTTACCAAAGTCGGTCTGATCAAATTTAAAGACTACAAAGCAGGCTCCCTCTCTGGCGGTATGAAACAAAAGCTCGCCTTGACCTGTGCCCTCAGCGCCAAGCCTAAGCTACTGCTGTTAGATGAACCTACGGTTGGTGTGGATCCTATTTCCCGTCGTGAGCTCTGGTCTATCATCTACGACTATCTTGATAACTATCACGGATACTGCATCTTTTCCTCGCTCTATTTAGAAGAGGCCGAGCGCAGTAGTCTTACGATCTTTATCAAAGAAGGCCGCATTATCTACCAAGGCGATGCCGCCACATTAAAGCAACAAGTAAAATCCCAGTGCTTTGCTCTACATCCAGCCGCTCACCTGTCTTACCAAAAGCTGGCACGTGCTCTCATGATCAATTTGCCACACAGCAAACTGATCCGCGATATCTGTCCTCGTATGGGACGCATTGACCTACTCACTACCCCTGAGGTCTCGCTGTCTGCTTTAAATGCTGAGCTACAAGAGCTCTTTACTCTTTGTGGCTATGAGCTCAGTGCCAGTGACTACCAAGTGCAAGCTCGTGAGCCTATCCTCGAGGATGCCTATATCAATCTCACCGGCGCAACTGCATCCACTGGTGGTGGTTCTGGTGCTAGCGCTGACTCCAGCGCGGCCTCCTACTCGGGCTTGTCCGTAGATAGCAATAATGACTTTAGCCCTGATCATGTTCTGCCTCCTGATGCCAGTGACACACCCACCTCTGAAAATGGCAAACATGTGGTGATCGACGTGCAAGGCATACGCAAGCAATTCGGAGACTTTACCGCTGTCCACGACTCAAACTTTAAGGTCTATCAAGGCGAGATCTTTGGTTTGCTTGGGCCTAACGGTGCCGGTAAGACCACTACCTTTAGAATGATCTGTGCTTTGCTGAACCCTAGTGCTGGCAAGATCTTGATCCAAGGCCTCACCTTAGCCAATGCTAAAAGCTCAGTACGTGCCACCATTGGCTACGTAGCACAAAAGTTTTGTCTCTATCGCAAGCTGACTCTCCGTCAGAATCTCAGCTATTTTGGCAAAAGCTATGGTTTAAGCGGGCAGCTGCTACAAGAGCGTATGGATCAGATGTGCCAGATCTTTGGTCTCACGCCATTTTTGGATGAAAGTGCCGCTAGCCTGCCATTTGGTGTGCAGCGCTCTCTGTCTATGGCCTGTGCCCTGATCCACCGCCCCAGCATTCTCTTTCTTGACGAAGCTACCTCGGGTGCTGATCCAACCTCACGTCGTGTGTTTTGGCAGATGATATCTAAGCTCTCTGCTCAAGGTACCACCATTATTGTCACTACTCACTTCATGGAAGAGGCCGAGTACTGTGACCGCTTCTTAATTCAAGACCAAGGCAAGATCCTGATCTTAGGTACCCCAGATGAGATCTGCTCACCGCACAATACCGCTCTCTCAAGCAACCAAAAAGAGCGTATCTCCATCGAAGAGGCCTTTATCGCTTGCGTCGAAAGCCAACGTGCGGCTAATACCACCCATGGCACAGCCCGAGACACTGACTGTGGTACTGACCAAGACTCCGTCCAAGACTTAGCCAGTACCAAAGCTAGCGATAAGAGCACGCTCTACTCAACCCCATCACAAGCTAACTCAGAGGAGGATCACCATGGCAATTAACAAAACCCATGTTATGGCCCTCATCGCAAAGGAAGTCCAGCAGATCCGTGCAGACAAGTCAGTGCTGATCGTCGTCTTTATCCTGCCGATCTTACTGGTGTTGCTCTACGGCTCAGGTCTACGCCTCGACGTCAAACCAGTCAGTGTCGCACTGGTAAGTCCTCAAATGGAAAACGTGATCAGCAAGGAGATCGCCTTTACCTTAGCGGGCTCAGAGTACTTTGAGTTTACCCAGGTCAACAATGCCATTGAAGCGCGCGAGCTCATGAAGCGTCACGAGATTGATGCCTACATCCTGCTCCCCAGCAACCTTGAGCAGTCTATTTACCACCAAGATATCCAAGTAATGATAGTCATCAACGGTTCTAGTGCTCCTTTGGCAACGCTGGCACGAACCTACTTAGAGGCAGTACTACAAAACTCCGTTAACCTCAAAGGACTCAGCCGCCAAGTCAGCTATCTCACCCACGGCACCAGTATCAATCTGAGCACCAATTTACCTAACACCTACCAAAGTCCACTCAGCACGACTTCAGGAGGACAGGATCCC
>DXEV01000152.1 GCA_019114785.1 Candidatus Anaerobiospirillum pullistercoris
ATGCGCACGAAGCTGGAGCTGATAATACAGCAACTGCGAGCGCTGCCAAGGTCGCTACTGCGGCTGCTGAGGGGGCGGAGGTCAAGAAGTCCAATAACGCTAAGGACAAGGATGCAGCCATGGCTGCTGCCATTGCGGCTCAACAGGCCATTACTGGCACTCACCAAGAGCACATCCAAGAAGCCTTAGAGCTTTTGTATAAGCATTTCCCTAAGGCCTTTATCAAGGAAGGCGATTGCAAGCCTTTAAAGGTTGGTATCTTAGAGGACTTAAAGCCACGGATCTCCGATATCGAGGGTCTTTCGGTATCTAAGGTTCGTGCTGCGGTGCGTTTTTATACCTCGCGTCTGCGTTATTTCTACGCTATGCGTGAGGGTGCAATGCGTATTGATCTTGATGGCAATGAAATTGAGCCAGTAAGTGCAGAGCATGCTGAGTATGCTCGTACTCGCTTCTCCGAGATCAATGCTAAGCGCCGTCCTGCTAAGGCCAAGCGTAACGCCAAGGGTAAGAACCAGCGTCGTCCTCGTGCCGGTGGTGAAGGCCAAGGCCAAGGTCAGCGTAATGCTGGCGGCAATAACTTCAATAACCGTCGTCCTAACCAAGGTCAGGCTCAGGGCCAGAACCGCCGTCCAAACAATGGCGCTCAGCGTCGTTATGAGCCAGCCAAGATCAGTGACTTAAAGCCTGGTCGTTTTGTGTCGGTTAAGGTCGATCGTGCCTTTATGCGTGGTACGGTGGTAGAAGCTCCACAGGGCGATACAGTGAAGTTAGATATGTCGAATGGTATGTCGACTTCAATGCCTATTAGCCGTGTCTTTGTGAGCGTCGTTCCACGCGGTGGCGAAGGTGGCAAGCGTCCATTTGATCGCAACCGTGGCCCTCGCGTTGGTAACGGTGGCCCACGTAATGGCAATAATCGTGGCCCTCGTGCTAACAACACCCATGGCCCAAAGGCTGACGATGCCAAGTAATCATCGTTTCCTGTAAGGCTCATTAAGCTCCCTTAGCCCGAGAGGCATAAGGGAGTAAGAGCAGTCAGAAAAATAGGAGCAGAGATGCAATGGAGGCTTGTCATAGATAAGAGCAAGCCCTTTGCACTCTGCTTTTCGTGTCTATACTGCACCACTTTTGGATGTTGAGAGCAACTTCCCAAGATGACCATATCCCATGAGTGGGTTACAATGACATGTCTAATTATGTGCTAAGTCCTTTTTTGTTAGGATGTGCACGATTCTGCCTAAAGTTTGAGGTGGAATCAGGCTCAGACTTGTTTTCAAGCGAGAGATCGTTGGTTTGATCTGTTGTCGTGAGACTGTCTGAGTTCAAAATGTAAGATACCTGTGGCTCTATAAGCAAAATGAGGTGGCGGCGTTAGCGGTGCTGGCGGCGCTGATTGTCAGTAGTGACGCTGATTATCATTAGCGATGCTGCTGTTACTGTCGTCGCTGCTAGAGCTTAGGGCAAATGAGGTAGCGGTAGCTGTGCTGAAACTAACTAAATTATCTTTGGGTTTGGTGCTCTTAGCCTGCTCTGTCATGACGGCTGAGGCCAAATTAGCTGTGCCTAAATTTGAGGATCTCCCTCAACTGCAACCAGAAGGGATCCATCAGACGGCTTGCACGCGTACAGCTAACACTTATATTCGAGCACATTACAAAGCCATCCAAGTAGACGATGCTTTTTCCGACAAAGTGATCAAGCAGTACTTGGATATGCTTGATTACGGTAAGAGCTTATTTACCCAAGCTGAGGTTGATGAGGTCTATGCCAATCGTGCCCGTATTGAGCGTGCTATTTTACTGTGTGATCTCAGCTACCCTTATGAGCTGTACAACACATCGCTGCGTAAGCGCTTTAAGAAATATTCCTTCTTTGTGGATACCTTAAAGGCTGGCAATTTGGATCTGACCACTGATGATTACTTGCGCTTTGATCGCAAGCACTCTGACTTCTTAAAGACTGAGGATGAGATCCATGCCGAGTGGCTCAATGAGCTCAAGAACGATTTCATTTTGCAGCTGCTCTCGGATAAAACCGAAGAAGAAGCTACCAAGCGCTTAGAGCGCCGTTATAAAGCTGCACTCTCTAAACTGGCTCAGACCAGCTCTGAGGACGTGTTCTCAGTATTTGAAAACAGCTTTGCGCTGGCCATTGATCCACATACCAGTTACTTAAGCCCTGAGGCTTCAGAGAACTTTAATGACAACCTCAATCTGTCCTTAGAGGGTATTGGTGCCGTCTTAAGCTCTGAGGATGAATACACCATCATTAACTCTATCTTGCCAGGCTCGCCTGCTGAACGCACTAAGAAGCTCAAGGCCAAGGATAAGATCGTTGGTGTGCGTCAGGCCGATGGTTCTTACGAGGACATTATTGGCTGGCGCTTAAATGAGGTTGTGAAGAAGATCAAGGGCCCTAAGGGCACTAAGGTGACCTTAGATATCGAGCGCGGTGAAGGCTCGCAGATGACCTCATTTAGTGTGGACATTATCCGTGACAAGGTGCGTCTGCAAGATAGTGAGGCCAAGATCGAGATCGAAGAGCACGAGGGCAAGCGTATTGCCGTGCTGAAGATCAAGAGCTTCTACACCAATCTGCACAAGGACATTCGCAAAGAGATCGAGCGTGTGTCTAAGGACGGCCCAATTGACGCTCTGATCGTTGATCTGCGCAATAACGGTGGTGGTCTGCTGCCAGAGGCTACAGCTTCCTCCGGACTCTTTATTAAGCGTGGCCCAATTGTGCTGGTGCGCGATGCACGCGGTAATGTGGTACCACAGATCGATACCGATCCAAGCGTAGCTTACGACGGCCCATTGGTAGTGCTGATCAACCGTTTATCTGCTTCCAGCTCTGAGATCATGGCCGCAGCTTTACGTGACTATGGTCGTGCTTTACTGGTTGGTGATACCTCCTTTGGTAAGGGCACAGTGCAGCAAAGCAAGCCTTTAGCTCGTGTGTACGACTTTAATGGTGAAGAGTTAGGTTCCATTCACTACACCATTGCCAAGTTCTATCGCATTAACGGTGGTTCGACGCAATTAGAGGGTGTGTCGCCTGATATCTACTTGCCAACCAATATTGATACCGAAGAGTTTGGTGAGCGCAATGAAGACAACGCTTTGCCATGGGACAAGATCAATGCCGTGCCATATGATGCGTACCTTAACATTGATGCCTATGTGCCAGAGTTACAGCGTTTAAGCAATGAGCGCAGCAAGGATAATGTGGCTTTCCGTATCTTAAAAGAGGATAGCCAGCGTTACTTTGACTTAAAGCACCGCAAGGTGATCTCGGTTAATTTGGAAAAGCGTAAGGCTCAGCGTGAAGAGGATGATGCTTATTCCTTGAAGACCACCAATGAGCGCTTAGCCTTGATGGGTGAAAAGCCTATTAAGAAGCTCAAGGACTTACCAGATGACTTTGAGTTTGATGATGCCATCTTAAACGAGACTGTGGCTATCGCTTCTGACTTTGCTGATGCCCAAAAGCAGAAACTGTATTCGGCGCAATCAGTGCCAGTGCTGATGCGCTATCAGTACAACCGTGACGCTTTATCAGAAGGCACGGGTACTGTTTCACCTCCTGGTGCTGCTGCCATGCCAGCACGTCCAAGTGTGTTGAGTGCAGGTACGGTTGCCGCTCAAGTACAGGGTGCCGAGCTTTTGGAGCAAGAAAAGCAAAAGCAGGCTAAGTTACATGGTGCCAGCAAGGACGAAGATCAAGAGCTGAGTTCGGCTGCAAAAGAACAGCAGGCACAGCTGGAGCAAAAGATCGAAGAGATCTTAAAGACTGGTCAAAGTGGTTCTTTGACCACTCCAGATGGTCGTCCTTATAAGGCTATTACTGCCACTGGTGAAGTTAATAACATGGCAGTGGATGGCACGCTTTTAGGCCCATGGCGTACCCACAATGAGGATGACACCTTTTTGCGGCAGAGTGATGCTAAGTTCCAGCAATTAGTGCAGGAGAGCTCGGATAAGTCGACGGCTGTGCATTTAAAGGACAGTCTGTATCCTAGTATTTTGCCAAGCCGTAGTGCCGTAGCTGTAGACACTCATGGCCGTGCTGGTCTGATTCTGCTAAACGCAGCTCCACGCTAGGCTTCGCCAATGCGCAGGGCTGCCAGCGGCAGCGCTACCAGCGGCAGCGCTGGGCGCTGCTCGCTACAGGCAGCGCTAAGCGCTGCTGTGGCGTGTGAGCTGATCTGATTTTCTTTCTTGAGGGCACTTTGGTGCCCTTTGTGCGTTCCATAGGGGCCTTTTTAGGCTCTGCACGGAGCGCTAAATTTGGTTGTTTGGTTTTATTGCTGAGGATAAAGGGATGGCTGCAAGCTCCTTTAAGGCCAAGAAGCGCTTGGATTATAAGAAGCCCGATTTTACGGCTACTGATATTGAGCTTTACTTTCAATTGGCTGATGAGGGCACTGTTGTGCGCTCCACCGCTCATTATGTGCGTTTGACCTCTGACTCCAAAGCTCCTCTGCGCTTAGACGGTGAGGATCTGGTTTTAAAGGATGTCTTACTGAACGGCCAAAACTGTAAGTATTCGGTGGTGGGTAAGGAGCTGATCGTCCCTGAGGTTCCTGATGAGTTTGAGCTCACTACTGAGTGCGAGATCTCTCCTATCCACAATACGTCCTTAATGGGCTTGTATAAGTCATCAGGCTGTTTCTGCACCCAATGCGAGCCTGAGGGCTTCCGCCGTATTACTTACTTCTTAGATCGTCCTGACGTCTTAGCCAAGTATCGTGTCACCATTGTGGGCCCAGAGTATGGCTGTGGGGTCTTACTCTCTAACGGTAATCTGATTGACTCGGGCGTAAAGAATGGCCGTGCCTACACCATTTGGGAAGATCCATTCCCTAAGCCATCTTATTTGTTTGCCTTAGTAGCTGGTACTTTTGACATTATCGAGGACACCTTTACCACCAAGTCGGGTCGTGAGGTGAAGTTAGGCTTATATGTCGATCGCGGTGCTTATGAGCGTGGACTCTGGGCGATGCGCTCCATTAAGGAGTCTATGGCTTGGGATGAAGAGCGCTTCAACTTAGAGTATGACTTAGACAACTTTAAG
Organism: Candidatus Anaerobiospirillum pullistercoris; assembly: GCA_019114785.1. Classification (GTDB taxonomy): domain Bacteria; phylum Pseudomonadota; class Gammaproteobacteria; order Enterobacterales; family Succinivibrionaceae; genus Anaerobiospirillum; species Anaerobiospirillum pullistercoris. The sequence continues at coordinate 5,080 of DXEV01000152.1, forward strand.
GTTGTGGCCGTGGACTTTTTTAACTTTGGAGCCATGGAAAACAAGTCGCTCAATATCTTCAACTCCTCATGTGTGCTGGTAGATCCTGAGACGGCTACTGATACCAATTACTTCCATGTACAAAGCGTGATCGGTCATGAGTATTTCCATAATTGGACAGGTGATCGCGTGACTTTACGCGATTGGTTCCAGCTGTCCTTAAAGGAAAGCTTGACCGTCTTCCGTGACCAAGAGTTCTCTTCTGACGTGAACTCGCGCGTGCTGACTCGTTTGGATGCCATCAACACTATCCGTGTGGCTCAGTTTGCTGAGGATGCAGGCCCAATGGCCCACCCAGTGCGTCCTGAGCAAGTGATGGAAATGAACAACTTCTACACCACTACCATTTACGATAAGGGTGCCGAAGTGATCCGTATGATCCACACCATTTTAGGTGAGGAGAAGTTCCAAAAGGGTGTGGCTTACTACTTAGACCGTTTCGATGGCTCAGCTGCTACGATTGAGGACTTTGTTCTGGCCATGGAAACCGCCTCGATGACCGATCTGTCGCAGTTTAGACGTTGGTACTCCCAGGCTGGTACCCCAGAGGTTTATGCCAAGTGGACATGGCTCTCTCAAGAGCAAGTAGCAGAGGCCGCCCGAACCGAAGCTGCCGCCGCCCGAGCTGCTGCTGAGCAAGCGGCTGCCGCCGCCGCTGAGCAGGTCGCCGCTGAGCAAGGCTCAGCACAAGATGAAGGCGAGAGCGCCGCGCCTGCTGATACTGTCGCCTCTGCAAATGCTGCCGCCCCTACCGAGACCGCCTCTGCCGATGAGACTGCTGCGGCCTCGACTGAGGTCGAAGAGGTGGAGATCCCTGATGTGGGCAGAGGTAAGCTGGTGCTGACCTTAACCCAAAGCACGCCACCTACACCAAACCAAAAGACCAAAGAGCCTTTTGTGATCCCTGTGCGTACTTCCTTCTTAAACGCTACAGGTGCTGCCTTTAAGCCAAAGGAGCTGCCAGAGTCGGGTGTGCTGATCTTCAATCAAGCCGAGCAAAAGTTTGAGTTTACGGATGTGGCTGAGGGCACCATTCCTGTAGTCTTCCGTGATTTCTCGGCCCCAGTTAAGCTCAAGTCGATTTATACCTCGGCTGATTACATCAATATGCTGGAGCACTGCGATGATCCATTCATTCGCATTGATGCCCAGATGTCTCTGATCTCCGACTACATTCACAAGCACATTGATAAGGTCAATTCAGGTGATCTGCCAGAGCCTACCGAGATCTTAGATGCAGTGCGCTATGTGCTCCAAGATAACAGTATCGATCTGCAATTAAAGGCCATCTTAATCAAGGTACCAAGCCTCCGTGCCCTGATGGAGACCTTTAAGAAGATCAACTTAGATGGTCTGGTGGCTATTCGTAAGTATCTGGAAACTGAACTGGCTAAGACTCTGATTGGTGAGTATAGCCAGCTGGAAAAGAAGACCCGCTCTACTGGTAGCTATAAGTACACCCCAGAGGATGCTGCTAGACGTGCGGTGCACAATGCCTGCGTTGAGATGCTGTGCCGTGGTCATGTGGCCTCTGGTGATGTGATGCAGGCCGATGACTTCATTGATAGCCTCTATGAGGATACTGACAATATGACCGAGCGCTTATGCGCCTTATCGGTTGCGGTGAATGAAGATCTGCCTTGCAAGCTCAAGCTCTTAGACAGCTATGAGGAGAGCTACGGTAATGATCCTCTGACCTTTGATAAGTTCTTTAGTGTACAAGCTGCCGTGGCAAGTGAGGATACGGTCAATGTAGTGCGCAAGCTCCTTGATCACCCACGCTTTGATCTCTCCAATCCAAATCGTGTGCGTGCGCTGATGGGTACCTTTGGTTATGGCAACCCAGTGGCGCTGCACCGTCGCGATGGTATGGGCTATCTGTTGATGTTTGATGTGGTCAAGCGCCTGAACACGCTAAATCCATCGGTGGCAGCTCGCATTTTGGATGGCATGATCAACTTCTCGCGTTTTGACAATGTGCGTTGTCAAAAGGCCATCGAGTACTTAAACAAGATCAAGGCTCTGCCAGATCTGTCGCGCTCGGTGTACGAAAAGGTCAATGCTGCCCTCAGCGCCGCTGAGCAGAAATAAGCAGCCCCTGCCAGCAGCCCCTGCCAACAGGCAGGAGCCAACAGGCAGGAGCCAGCAGGCAGAAGCCTGCCTGCAGGCTCAGCCTTGGGCCTGCCAAGGCTGCCCAAGGCCTGCCTAGGGCCGGATGGCCCAGCCCAGAGCCTGATGGCTCTGCCCAGAGCCGTGGGGCTCTGGGAAGCCAATGGAGTATCGCGTCATGGCGGAGCGTTATTATCACTTTTACCTCAACATCGACCCAGATGAGCTGATGCGTGTATATCGTGGTGCGGCTCACCGTTTGCGCGTGCGCTCTCTTGAAGGGCCGGTGATTGATCTAGACGCCAATCATTTACGGCGGTTTACTACGCGCTCAGGAGTGCAAGGCAGCTTTGTGCTGGTAGTAAATGAAAACAACAAATTTCTCCGCTTAGAGCGCCAAGGCTCGTAGCCAAATGCCCGCAAATACTGGCTGTTTAGGCTGATTTGTTGGTGGTGCAGCTATGCGTTTTTTGAGCTTGTATACTAAGCCATTAATTTCTAGAATTGGCTTGTACAGCCCTTTTGAGCCAAGACAACCTGTCACTCCAACACTGTGCCTGTAATGGCTTAATCGTTTCTTAATTTCTTGTTTGCTTGTTAGTGGGGCGTCGATTCCCAAAGGAACCTCGTATGTCGCTATATGCTCTTTATCCTAGCTTGATCCGTCCTCTGGTCTTTTGCCTCGATCCGGAAAATGCTCACAGCATGACCATTAAATTAGGGGCGCTGTTATCACATCCTCCACTGGTCAAATTAATGGGCCAAAAGGTAGCAAGCAAGCCGGTTGAGGTTATGGGTTTGCACTTTGATAACCCATTAGGATTGGCCGCTGGTATGGATAAAAACGGCGATGCGATCGACTATTTAGGTGCTTTAGGCTTTGGTCATTTAGAGCTCGGCACCGTGACCCCACGCCCACAGCGCGGCAACCCTCGTCCACGTATGTTTCGTATTCCTGCTGCACGTGGCTTGATCAATCGCATGGGCTTCAATAACAACGGTGTGGATTACTTAGTGACTAAGTTGCAGCAGCGCCACTTTAAAGGCGTGGTGGGCGTTAGCATCGGCAAAAACGAAGTCACTCCTTTAGAGAAGGCCGCAGATGATTACAAGATCTGCATGAAAAAGGTCTACAACTACTGCGACTATATTGCCGTCAATATCTCTTGTCCTAATACTAAGGACTTAACAGCGCTGCAAGAGGCAGCTCCATTGGTCAAACTGATTGGCTCTTTAAAAGAAGAGCAAAGCCGTTTGGCCAGCGAAAATAACAAGTATGTGCCACTGGTGGTAAAGATCGCTCCTGATCTGAGCGATCTGCAATTAGACGCTATTTGCGATGCCTGCTTAAGCTTAAAGATCGACGGTCTTTCTTGCACCAACACCACCACCAGCCGTGACGAGATCTATGGTCTGCCACATGCCAGTGAGTGGGGTGGTCTCTCGGGAGAGCCTCTGCGCCAGAAGTCGACGCTGGTCTTGAGTAAGGTGCATCAGCGCGTAAAGGATAAGATCCCTCTGATTGGCATTGGTGGTGTCAATGGCGTGATCGCCGCCCGCGAAAAGATGGCAGCAGGCGCTGCTTTAGTGCAATTGTATTCGGCCTTTGTTTATCAGGGCCCACAAGTCATCGCCGATATCGTAGACAACCTCTAGGCATGCCCCATGGCAGAGCGCAGCCCTTAGCAACCAATTCTGCCAATCCTACCAAGCAGCGAAGTCTGCTGGCCTCTGCCAGCTTGCAGGCTGGTAGCCTTGCCTGCCCTGAAAGGCAGGCCAGCACCGCTAGGCTGCTGGTGCAGCTGGCACAGCCGACCCCGCTGGTACAGCGGTTCCCCCTCTGCTGTAAGCCTCAACTCTAATGCGGCCAATACATTGCCTCTGGGGCTGTAGCAGTGGCTGTAGCTGTGGATATAGTGCTAGCTGTACTGGAACTCCCAAACGTTTGCGTACAAGATCCCCCAGAGGAGATGATCGGCAGCATCTAATCTAGATGCTAGGTAGGGGTGCATGTCCTGTGATCTGCTTTTCTTGTGGCGTTACAGCACGGCTGCTCTATTCTTTTGAGGCGTAAACGTTTGGGGGGAACTTAAGAAATATGGCTTTTGTGCCGATGGGATTTAGAGAGTCTCATTGCATCTATATTGCAGGCTTGTAGATGTGCTGCGCTGTTGCGTGGCTGTTTGGCTGTGGCTATATGGTTTCACGTCCTAGCGGCTCGAGATCATCAGGAAAGTAGATCCCCCGCACGTTTTGTTAGAGGGGAAAAGCCTAAACTTATCTCGGCTGGGTGCCCGTGCCATAGGCCGTTGCTGAGTGTAAGCTTGGTTGACTTTTCTTGCTCTCAAATGCAGTGCATAACGCTCATTTTGGCTAGCACTTGCGGTTTTTTGTGTATAGAACTTGCATAGCGAGAAAGAATTTTTTCTGTGGCATAGAGCCAAATAGGCTCGATACATTAGAACCGTAAAGGTTTGCAATTTGCGGCTGGCGCTGGCGGCTTGGTAGCGCTGGCTGTAGAGCATGGGACAGAGGTGTCTAGTCCTAGGTTTTCTGCCTGAGATCATTTTTTTGTTTGCAGGAATATAGCGTAAAGGGGGGAGCGCTTTTAGTTATTGCATTGTTCACGTAGTCGGAAGTTGAGCTCAAAGCTCAAATATATCTGATCGGCTTGTTGTCGACTAACACTAGGGGGGGGCGGAGTGGTGATGTCAACGCAGCTATGTAGGTGTCGATCCGATCTAGGCTCGCACAATGCAGCTTCAAGTGGATGCTTCATGGTTTTTGCATAAGGCTTAAGCTTTGAGACTTTGGTTTTCTTGTTTAGATCTGACAGGAAGCGTTATTATTGCGTAGTTTGTAACAGCAAATTTCACGTCAGCGTTTAGTCTGCATCAGGCTATCACGGATGTTTTCGTTCACGAGGGCCTCCGTTCACGGAGTTCCCCTAGGGGGCGTCAGTGGTGGCGAAGATTGGCTGAGACTGGTTTGAGCAAGGCAAGAGAAGTGCTATAGATAGCAACAGATAGCAACTTGTGCGCTTTTCTTCAGCTGGGCACTTGTTCTAAGGTTTGTTTTATGAGATTTACCCCAGGAGACTCCTGGACTTGGTCTTATAAAAGTTTCGATGGTGATGAGTACCTCGGATTGTTCCTGACCCTAGATAATGGGGTGCGTTACTTTTTTCGGACCAATTTCAAAGCAGAGCATCTCGCAGTCTTTCCTGAGGCTGGCCAGCCTTTTTGTGTGCTGGATGGCCAACTCTTGAATGACTTTATGACGGGGCTCGATGCAATTGGAGTCTATGACAATAGCTCTGAGCATGAGGTCTCGATCAATATGGAGCTCGCTTTGAACGCTGTTGCCTGCTATCGCTTCGTTAATGCCCCAAAACGAGCGATCGAACATGCCTTTTTGCCTTATAACCGCCCAGATATCTCTATCCATCGTGGCATGGTAGCTTCGCTTTATACCAAGGATCGTAGCGTGTGTGACTTTATCGTGCTTGATAATGAGGACGAAGCCAAAGATGGGATCTTTCGTTTGATGTTTGCAAACCGCTCGTTTCACATAGGCAATCGCGTCCTGTCGGTAGGAGCGTTGATTAAGGTTCCCCGTAAGGTCATTTGTCCTTTCCGTTCGATGTCGGTGCATTCTACCGACATAAATTACGCCTAATGGCTTACGCCTAGTGGTTTATGCCACAAAGCAAGAGGCGCAGCTTAGAGCTTAGCGCTACGAAGTAATAACTGCCAAAGATCTGTTGAGGTGGAGAAGGCGTAGACCCACCAACAAGATCAAAGTGGCAATTCCTTTTTAGGTCGCACAAAGTGACAGCTCTTTGTGCAGATCTCCCTTTTCTGTTGAGAGCAGGCGAAAACTCTACACTCTGCAAAACTTTTTTCTCGATATGCCTTAGATGGTTGGGCATCACAATGGCAGTTCGTGTAGCTCCTTACTCGCTTTGCTCAAAAATAACATGTCCTAGTTTCAAGCGGTGTTGTTGGTGTCAGGTGCCTTGGCCATATGCCTATATTTCTAGGCCGAGGCTCAGTGTCAGCGCAGGTATAGCAGCACTGGCAGGAAGCGTCAGCTTCGTTGCCGTTTGGTGCTGATGGACATGTCTAGCTGTGGAGGAGGCTCTTTTCTTAGCTTTTTGCTGAACAAGTTAAGCCTAAAAGATAGTGGCTGTCTAACTTTCATTAGAGGTGAGTAGACTTTAGCCAAGTGCCGAGCTCGGGCAATGTGCTTACTGTTGGTTCTGCTAAATAGATGTGAAAAGCTGGCTTTCTCTTGAATATGTCTCCTGATGTTTTTTATAATGTCAGGTTGATCATTTGTTCGGCTAATTCTTTTTGGGTGTCGTGGATGGATAACAACTCCGCAAGTACTGAGTTTAAGCAATTGATTGCCCGTGGTAAGGAGCAGGGCTACCTCACCATCGAAGAGATCAATGACCTGATCCCACCAGATATTATCTCTGGCGATCAACTCTCAGTGTTCATTCAGACCTTTATCGACATGGGCATCAATGTCTGTGAGACCCCACCAGATCCTGATGAGCTCTTATTAAACGAGAACTCGCAGTCGGTGGAGTCCGATGACGTTGAGACAGTAGCTTCCCAGTTAGACAGCTCGGTAGATATCGGTCGTACTACCGATCCTGTGCGCATGTATATGCGCGAAATGGGTAACGTCTCCTTACTGACCCGTAAGGATGAGATTGAGATCTCCAAGCGTATTGAAAAAGGTACTAACGATGTGCAGAAGTGCATCGTGGAGTACCCTATGGCTATGGAAGAGCTTTTCCGTCGCTTTGATGAGGCATGCAACGCTGAAAGTGAGCTGCGCCTGTCCGACATCATTGTGGGCTTTACCGAGCCATATGTAGACGAAGATGATCAAAAGAACGCGCTCCCAGCTGTCTCGGAAGAAGAGCTCAATGAGGTCGATAGCGTTGCTGAGCCGATCGATGAGGACTCTTTAGATGACATCGAAAATGGTACCGACGCTGATATAGATGACGATTTGGAGTCTGTAGACGAGGAAGAGTCAGCCCCAGCTCCAGCTAAAGGTCGTAGCCCATCCAAGCGTCGTCAAAAGAGTGCCAAGATGGCCACTGACGTCGAGATCGATGATGAAGACGAGGATAGCAGCGATGATAGCAACTCGTCGAATAACGATTCCGGCCCAGATCCAGAAATGGTTAAGGCTCGTTTTGCTGAGCTGCGTGTGCAGTACGACAAGGTGCAAGCCCAGCGTACCAAGACTACTGCCGCTGGTAAGCGCAAGTACGAAGAAGAGCTGAAGCGTTTAACGGAAATGTTCTCTACTTTCCGTTTAGTGCCACAGCAGCTTGAGGCTCTGTTAAATCAGATGCGCGACATGATGGATCGCGTGAAGACTCAAGATCGTCGTATTCGAGATATCGCCGTCAACCACTGTGGTATGAAGATCGAAGATCTGCGTAGCTACTATACCGAGTCTGGTATGGAGTCGAGCATCGAGTGGTATGAGAAAGCTATTAAGCCACGTCGTGCCTATGCTACCCGCTTAAAAGAGTACCGTCCTCAGATCGAGAAGTGCATTGAGGCCTTACAGGAGATCGAAAACGAGGCTGGTATTTCGATTTCGCGTCTGCGTGAGCTCTCGCGCCGCGTGATGATGGGCGATGCTATGGCTAAGAAAGCCAAGAAGGAGATGGTGGAAGCCAACCTTCGTCTGGTGATCTCTATTGCCAAGAAGTACACCAATCGCGGTCTGCAGTTCTTGGATCTGATCCAAGAGGGTAACATCGGTCTGATGAAGGCTGTGGATAAGTTCGAGTACCGTCGTGGTTACAAGTTCTCCACTTACGCCACTTGGTGGATCCGTCAGGCTATTACCCGCTCGATCGCTGATCAGGCTCGTACCATCCGTATTCCTGTGCACATGATTGAGACTATCAACAAGCTCAATCGTATTTCGCGTCAGATGCTGCAGGAAAAGGGTCGTGAGCCAACTCCTGAGGAACTGGCCTCTAAGATGGGCTTACCTGAGGAGAAGATCCGCAAGGTGATGAAGATCGCCAAGGAGCCTATTTCTCTTGAGACTCCAGTGGGTGACGATGATGATTCGCATTTAGGCGACTTCATTGAGGATAGTTCGATTGAGGTACCAGCAGAGGCTGCAACTTCTGAGTCCTTAAAGAACGCTATCAATGCCGTTTTAGACGATATGCCACCACGTGAGGCTCAGGTGCTGCGTATGCGTTTTGGTATTGGTATGACCTCAGATCACACCTTAGAAGAGGTGGGTCGTCAATTTGGCGTGACACGGGAGCGTATCCGTCAGATTGAGGCTAAGGCCTTACGTAAGTTGCGTCATCCATGCCGCAGTGCAGGCTTAAAGGGCTTCTTAGACTAGAGCCCCGCGCGTCCCGCGCACGCGCTCAGGCGCGCAGAATGCGCGCTGACGTGCCCAGCGCACGCTCGGAGGTGCTCAGCACCTGCGCTGACGTGCGCATCTGAGCGCCAAACAAAAACCCCAAGTTGCTTACCTCTGAGGGAGGTCTGGCGCTTGGGGTTTGTTGTTTATGGGCCTTACGTGGCCCAGCGGCACGCCACTGCATCAGCAGTGCAGAAAGTAGAGGTTATTCCTCAGCTGGTGGCTCGTGCTGCAATTGTTCGATTTGAGCCATCACTTCATCTGGGTTGTGCTGCCAGAGAATGCCGTGGATCTTGATCTTATTGGCCATATCGACATTGGCTTGATTGTCATCAATAAAGATGCAGGTATCGGCTTGTAAGTGATAACGCTCAAGCAGGGTGTAGAAGATACGCTTGTCCGGCTTCTTCATCTTCTCTTCACCCGAGACCACAATGCCCTCAAACCAATCTAAGAAGCGGTAGTTGTTAAAGGCATAAGGGAAGGTTTCGGCTGACCAATTGGTTAAGCCGAAGAGCTTGAAGCTTGGGTTGTCGTGCAGCTTGCTTAATAAACCCACACCATCGGCCAGATCGCCTTTCAGCATCTTGTTCCAGCCGGTGTGATAGAGCTCGATCTCCTTGCTCCATTCAGGATGTTGGGCACTCAGCTCTTTAACACCCTCGGCAAAAGGCTTGCCTGCGTCCATTTGAGCATTCCACTCACCGGTGCAGATCTCGGCTAAGAACTTCTCCATCTTAGCGTCGTCATTGAAGTAATCGCGGTACAGATAGCGTGGATCCCAATCTAGTAGAACGCCACCAAAGTCGAAAATAATGTTTTTGCGAACCACAACAAGCTCCCAAAATGCAAAATTATCGCGTCTAGAGACGCATGATCAACATCTGCCCAAATGCAGATGCCATGCGACCTTGAGCGCTTTTGTTGTTAGCATAGCGCACCTTAGGGATCATGAAAATAGGCAAGAGCGTGATCTTTTCAGAGTGATCACTGAACACCGTTCACGGTCACATTTTAGGTGCTGCTAGCTTGACACAGCGTGATAGGTTTCATGCCATCATTGTGCCTAAAAAGAGCGCATATCTGTCTGGTTTCCGCCCATATTCACTCTCTGGGAACCAATTGTGAGTGTGTATAGGTACGAGGGAGGAGCTTAGAGTCAAGGGAGGATATAGAGGGAGATAATGTAGCGTATTGCCAGCTCAGCTCAGTTTAGTTCTGAGCTGGCAGTGCCACGAGCATAGCGCTGGCTGTGCCACGGCATAGCGCTGGCTATGGCACGGGCGACGAGGCTATGCCACGTGCATGACGCGGCGCTCGCGGGTGGCGTAGAAGGCCCGTTTCTGGGCATACATCTTTTGCTCTGCCGTCTTGATCAGTTGTGAGAGCGACTGGAAGTCGGTTTCACCATGAATACCCACAGAGATGTGATAGTTAAAATCCAAGAGATCGCTGGCGAGCTCTAAGCTGCATTTGTTGAGCTCTTCAACCATAAAGCCTGGTACAAACAGCACAAATTCATCACCACCTACACGGTAACTGTAGTCAGTGCGGAAGTGCTCTTTAATACCTTCGGCTACGGTACGCAGCATCTTATCGCCTAAATCGTGGCCCTTAGTGTTATTCATCTCACGCAGGCCGTTAACGTCAATATAGATGCAGGTTAAAGAGCTTTGGTAGCGCGAGAACAGTACTGGCAGATCACGCTCGTAACGGTTACGGTTGTACATGCCCGTTAAGGTGTCACGATCGCCTTGCTCTTGCAGATCGGCGCGGTTCTTAACGTTGTTGCAGAACATACCAAAGCTGAAGCTCATGGCCTTAAGCAGGGCTATTGCACTCTCATCTTTCTTGAAGTTGCTGACAGCGAGCACGCCACTGAGTTGGCCACCCACTACATCCTTGACTGGTATAGCGATGAGATTGCTGATGTTCTTAGCGGTGGTATTAGCTTCAACAAATTCGATATCAACAGGCATATAGGCCTCATAGAGCTCGTATCCTGCCAAGAAATACTGCATCAGTTTGCCTGATGGTAGCTGGATATCGTCAATATGCTCTGTAGCTGGTTGGCCTTTCTGCCAGCTGTATTGCTGGTTAATGCTGCCTTCCAAGATCCAAAAACTAATACGCTCAGCACCAATGATGCCGCCCAGCTGCTCGATGGCAGCGTAGAGATTTTCCTTCTTTTCGTGGGCGTTGAAGAGGAAGTGCTCAATTTCTTGGATATGCTGAATCATATCTAAGCGCTTTTGCTTTTCGGTGGTGACGCGTTTGACGTCGCGCAGCATCCACAGCAGGTAGATGGCAAAGCAGATCAGCTCAAACCACAAGAAAGCATTGAGTATGTCTTTGATGATGATGGAGCTTGCAAAAACAACACTCTCAGGTACGGATAGAGAGATACGCCACTGATTGATCTTCATTGGCGTGTAGTACATGTATAAGTGCTCGCCGATAGTGCGCGAGACAAAGACCACATAGTTGCTGTCGCCTCTACTTACGCCTTCCTTGAGTGTTTCTGGGTTATAGCCTGGGGCCATTTTGCGGGAGCCCAGCTGCCAGATATTGCCTACCTGACCTGGGTGCCATGTGTCGATCAGAAAGTCACCATTATTACCGTCAATTATGTACAAAGCGCCGCGACCACCATAGGGCTCAAGTACCACTGTTTTTGGCAGAGTGTTAAGGGTGATCACGCCGTAGAGCATAGCGACAATTTGGCCATCTCGGATCACAGGCATAAAGTGACGGATGATGTAATCTCCGGTGAGTATATCTGTTTCACGATCGGAAATGTGGGCACCTTTGGTTGCTTCTTGCTCAAAGGAGAGCTTTCCCGTGACATCTATTCTTTTCCCATCGTGGGTAATCATAGTATTGTCAGGCAGGAGTAGGTTTACATGGGCCATCATACCTACTTGGTCGAAAGAGCTGAGTAGGTGCTGCAGCTCAGAGGTTGATAGTCCTTTGTGGTTGGCAATTATTGCAGCCAGTAGTTCCAGCTGTTCGCGATCATTGCTGACACCGCGCTCGATATAAGATGAGATATTGCGGGCTTCTTCGTAGAGACGCTCAAAGCAGCGATCACGCTCCATATTGTTGATGTAGTTAAAAACGCAAATAGATGCTACGAGAATTACGCCGACCATCAGGAAAGTGACGCTCAAGGAGCGTCCCCAATGTATCTCGTCGCTGCGTTTTATCGCTTTTTTGCCGAATCTAAACCACATAACCTTACCCTGCTCTGAACTGAATTTTGATCTGCCCTCACTAGCACGACTAGATAAGGCAGAACTACATCCCTAGCTCATGCAGGCTATTTTAATATCAAAGCCAATATCTAGCTAGATGTTGGAGCCTGCACCAAATAAAAGAAGCGTGAGCCGAGCCAATGATTTTTTGTTGTTTTGGCTCTCTGTGTCAAGATGGTGCAAACTATATAGCTTTGGCCTAAATTAGTGCATCTTTGGCTTACTTGCATACAAGTTGGGGCAAAGTGATTAAGATCAAGGCGTTTTCTGTTGAGGCCTGATCCTTTCGGATATTTTTGGGAAAAAGGGTAGGGTCTGGCGTGCGTTTTTCTATCTCGGAGATCGGCTGATGTCGTTTGCTCATAATGTTAGAACTCTTTTCTGTGCTTCGGTGTTGTCACTTTCGGCTTTGGGTGTAGCTCAGGCTGCTGATGAAGAGGCTATGCAATTGCGAGTAGGTACGGAATCGGCTTACGCTCCTTTTGAGTTCACCGATAACGGCACCTTAACTGGCTTTGATATTGATCTGATGAATGCCGTGGGCGAGGCTATGGGCGCTGAGGTTGAGTGGGTGCAGATGTCCTTTGATGGCCTGATCCCAGCTTTACTGACCTCCCAGTTGGATATGGCCATTGCTTCCTTTACCGTGACCGAAGAGCGTGCCAAGCGCATCAACTTCTCTGATCCTTACTACCGCTCCGGTGTGACCTTTGTGATCCGTGAGAGCGATAAAGATAAGTACACCACCGCAGAGTCCTTAAAGGGTCAGCGTATTTGTGCCCAATTAGGCTCGGTCTCTGCCATGAAGGCTGAAACCTTCTCTCCTGGCAATGTGGCTACCTTCAATGATGCCTATGCCAGCTACTTAGAGCTAAAGTCCGGCGGCTGCGAGGCTGTGCTCAATGATCGCCCAGTGAACCTCTTCTTTATGGCCTCTAAGGGCTCTGATGGTTTAGTTGAGATCGATGATCTGATGGATGCTGAGGATATGGCCATGGTGGTGCCAAAGAACAATCCTGAGCTGCTGCAAAAGGTTAATGCTGCCTTAAAGACCATCCGTGACAATGGCACTTATCAGAAGATCTACGATAAGTGGTTCAAGCAGGCTGCAAAGTAATTCTTGCTCAAGAGCTTTTGCTCAAAAGCTAAGACTAAGGGCTAAAGCTTGCTTGCGAGCTTTAGCCTGTAGACGCTTGCACTCACGCAGGTAGCGGATAGCGGACAGATGGTGGATTGAGTGCAGAAAAATGCGCGCAAGGGCGCGTTTGGGCAATGAAAGTGGTGATTTAGGCGGGGTAGTGGGGTAAAATCGCCTCTAGGCATGCGCTAAGATGGTGCATAACCGTGCATCGGATGCTTTTTCGCTAAAATTCCTTAAGCGATGCATTTTTTGCTATCAGTCGGCGAGCTTGAGTCTAAGTTGGTCTGGATGTGACATGTGTAAGTCTGCAGGTTACGTCCTCAGTCTTAAGTGGTGCAATAGCACGGCCGGACTGCCGCATAAAAGGCGCAGGACTTTTTGATCTTGATCTGGAGGCAGTGCTTCCTCCTTCTTTCTTGTGTCATATCAGACACTAAGCTGTATATGGGCTTGGAGTGTGTGAGCAGGGGGCGGGCGCTGGTATTTGCTATGAAGCTGAAATTTAATGGCTTATTTAAGACTTTAGCTTGTGCTGCTGCTTTTGGCTGCATGTCTTTATCGGCTGCTTCGGTAGCTGAGGCTGAGACTTTACGCGTCGGCACTGAAGCTACTTATGCTCCATTTGAGTTTGCTAATGCTGATGGTAGCTTAACCGGCTTTGATGTGGAGCTGATCCGTGCTATCGGTAAAGAGGCTGGATATGACGATGTGGAAGTCATCAATATGCCTTTTGATGGCCTGATCCCCGCCATTATGACCTCGCAGATTGATACCATCATTGCTGCTATGACCATCACCGAAGAGCGTGCCAAGCGTGTCGATTTCTCTGAGCCTTATTACACCTCTGGTCTGTCGGTGCTGATCTTAGAAGAGAACGCTGCTAAGTATCCAAATGTTAACGCTCTTAAGGGGCAAGCCTTATGCGCTCAGATCGGTACTACTGGTGCTATGACCGCTGAGAAGCTCTCCCCAGGTAAGGTTAAGGCTTTCAATACTGAGCCAGAGGCCTTTATGGAGTTAAAGGCTAAGGGCTGCGAGGGTGTAGTTAACGATCGTCCTATTAACCTCTACTTCTTAAGCCAGAGCGATGCCTCTGAGGGCGTGACCGAGATCAACGAGATCTTAACTGCTGAGAAGTATGGTATCGCTGTGCGTAAGGGCAACACTGAGCTGTTAGACAAGCTCAATGCCGGTTTAAAGACTCTGCGTGATAACGGCACTTACGATCAGATCTACCAAAAGTGGTTCAAGTTAGCACCAAAAGACTAAAAAACGTCTGTTAAATTTGGCCTTAAGAGTGCCAAATTTAGTAAAATAGGCGCTTCGTTTTGAACTAAAGCTCAGTACTCGATGCACTTTCCTGATAAATAAGGCATAGGGTAGCTGGGCTTTAGTGCCCCAAGGCCATAAGCTCTGCTTTTGCAGAGCACTGCTCGGCACTGCTGTGTACAGCAGTGCAGGCAGTGGCCTAGGGGGCGCAGCAAAGTCTCGGGGCATAAGTTCCGAGCAAAGAGCTGCACTCTCCTCCTGCTTTTGAGCACTGAGCTGAGTCGCTAAGTCGCGTAAGAGTAGGGGGAGAGTGCAGGTCACATATGTGGTATGAGCCTGAGGCATAGACCAATAACGTTGCAGTGCTGGTAACAGCCGCGTTGGTGAGCCATATACAAGCTTGCTAACGCGAGGCTTCGTTAAGGTGAGACCTAAGTGCCGTTAGGCACTGACGTGCTGTCATGCACTGATGTGCTGCTGGGCACAGATGTGCAGCTATGCACTGATGTGCTGCCGAGCACAGATGTGCAGCTATGCACTGTCACGGGCTGGTGCTTGCTTCTATAACCTAATCATGGTGCCAAAGTGCCGCCGCTCGGCGTTGTTTGGTGCTGTGCTCTATTTCGTGATCCTCTCAACCTGATCTAAGAGTCTAAGCTTTTGCTTGAATCTCGCGGTCAAGGTGCTTAGGCACTGGGATGATGACACGGTTTTGAGAGTCTTTTTGCCATATGTCGATTCCTTTTGACATTTCGTTAATTTTCGATAGCTTACCCCTTCTGGGTATTGGTGCTTTAGTCACCATCGAAATCACTGCGGTGTCGGTGTTCATCGGTACCTGTATCGGTCTGTTTGTCGGTATTGCTGAGCTTGCTCGCTACCCATGGATCCGCATCCCTGCTAAGGTCTATGTGGACTTTATCCGTGGTACCCCTCTTCTGGTACAGATCTTCATCATTTACTTTGCACTGCCTATCGTGCTGGGTATGCGTATTGAGCCATTCGTGGCCGCTGTCGCTGCCTGCTCGATTAACTCCGGTGCTTATGTGGCTGAGATCTTCCGTGCTGGTATCCAATCGATCGATAAGGGCCAAATGGAGGCAGGTCGCTCCTTAGGTATGAGCTGGACACAGACTATGCGTTATATCGTGATCCCTCAGGCCTTTAGACGTACCATCCCTCAGCTGGGTAACGAGTTTATCGCCATGTTAAAGGATTCGTCCTTAGTCTCGGTGATTGGTTTTGAAGAGTTAACCCGTAAGGGCCAATTAGTGATTGCTTCGACCTATGGCTCGCTGGAGATCTGGTCGGCTGTGGCTATCATTTACCTCATCATGACCTTAACGATCACTCGTTTTGTGGCCTACTTAGAGAAGAGGTTCAAGTAACATGTCGATGATCAAAATCCGCAATCTGCATAAGAGATATGGCAATTTAGAGATCTTAAAGGGTATCGATCTCGACGTGGAAAAGAGCGAAGTGGTGGTGGTGATTGGCCCATCGGGCTCCGGTAAGAGCACCCTGCTGCGCTGTGTGAATTACCTTGAAGTGCCAAGCGATGGCATGATCACTATTGATGGTCAGGACATTACCCGTGACGTCAACATCAATACCATTCGTGCTGAAGTTGGTATGGTGTTCCAGCACTTTAACCTGTTCCCTCACATGACTGTGTTGCAAAACATTACCTTAGCCCCAATCAAGGTGAGAGGTAAGAGTGAGGAAGAGGCCAAAAAGATCGGCATGGAGCTCTTAGAGCGTGTGGGTCTGGCCAATAAAGCTGACGCTTTCCCTGCCCAGTTGTCTGGCGGTCAGCAGCAGCGTGTGGCTATTGCTCGTGCTCTGGCCATGCACCCAAAGATCATGCTGTTTGATGAGCCAACCTCGGCTTTGGATCCAGAGATGGTGAAAGAAGTATTAGAGGTAATGCAGCGTTTGGCTGAGTCAGGTATGACCATGATGGTGGTAACACACGAGATGGGCTTTGCCCGCGAGGTGGCCAATCGTGTGATCTTTGTGGATGGTGGCAAGATCTTAGAGAGTGGTACTCCAGATGAGGTCTTCTCCCATCCAAAGGAGCGCCGTACTCAGGAGTTCTTAAACAAGATCCTGTAGCGTCGCTAGCTCAGCAAGCCGCAAGCTTGCTGCCATGAGGCAGCCCAGTGTGCTGCCGGTGTACTGCGTTTACCGCACCAAAGGCTGTGTTGTCCTGACAAGAGGTTAGAGGCAGCACGGCCTTTGTTGTTTTGGCTTTTAGGAAAAATAGAATTATGCTAGTCTTGCTTTGAGCATTGCTTAGTTTGAGCAAGCCTGCTGTGTTTTTGTTTTGTAGGGGGAGATCCTATGCCGCAATCGCATGATGCTGCACAATCATCCGTGCCACATTCTCAGTCCTCTAGTGTTGCCTCGCAGACAGAGAGTGCGAGCTTATCCCCTGATGTAGCTGCCGCTTCAGCCACAGCTGCCCAAGCGTCTGCTGCAGCAGCGCAAGCAGCGCATGCAGCGCAAGCTGCTCCGGCAGCCGATGCGCAAGCACAGCGTAAGACTGAGACTGAGTCTCAGGCTAAGCTTGAGCCTAAAGCCAAAAAAGCAGAGGCAGAGATCACCCACGCCGGTTTTGATCCCCAAGCATGGCGACAATTGCTGGGCCCAAAGCACTGGGGCTCGTGGCTGGCATTGGGTCTGCTCGCGGTATGCTCCTATATTCCTAATCGTATCCGTGATGCTCTGTCGTGGCTGCTTTCGTGGCTATTGCAGCACCTTGATATGCGCTTTCGTCGCATTGTCTTTGCGAATTTACACACAGCTTTCCCTGAAAAGAGCGATAGTGAGTGCCGTCAGCTCTATCGCAAGATCTTAGTGCAGGCTTTGGTGGCTGCTTTCTCTTATGGTGAGTCTGTCTTCTTACCTCGTTTTATGCTCAAGCACCGCTGGCAAGTCTTTAATCAAGAGGCTTTAGATTGGGCTTTAAACACCAAGAAGCCAATCATTTTCTGTGTGCCTCATACCTTTGCTCTTGACCGCTGCGGTTTGTACTTGTCTTTTTCGGGACTACCAATGTTTGCCGTGGTCAATGATCAGGACAATCCGGTCTTTAACTGGTTCTTAAACTATCAGCGCATTGTGTTTGGCGGCACTATCCATTCGCGTCAAGCTGGTTTCCGCTCTATCCTCAAGGCCTTAAAGCAAGGAAGTCATTGCTACTTCCTCTGTGATGAGGACTTAGGCCCAGAGAGTGCTCATTTTGTGAATTTCTTTGGTGTGCCAAAGGCTATGGTGGGCTCTTTGCCTCGTATGGCTAAGGTTACGGATGCAGTCGTGTTGGTGCTCTATTGCTGCTATAACCTCAAGACAGCTAAATACGAGCTGCACTTTACCGCTGTGGATAACTTCCCACAGATCAAGCAAGGCACGGCTTCGCACAATGAGCAGGGCTTAGATGAGGACTTGCAGCGTATCAATGAGATCTTTATGCAGGAGATCTCTAAGGCTCCAGAGCAGTATATGTGGTTCCTGCGCATCTTTAAGACTGTGCCGGATCGCCGCTATTTTGTCGATATTTATGCTAATGCCCATGGCTCTAAGGGCAAGGCAGTAGAGAAGATCGACTACCAGCACCGTCGTGAGCCACTGCGCACCCCACGTCAGGTTGAAGCTAGCTATAAGCCAGTGGTGGATTATGAGCCTATTGTGTCCGCAATGGATGAGCCTAAAGAGCATTAGATAGGCCTGTAAGGAGATAGGCCTGTAAGGCCATGCGCTGGGGCCTTTGGAGCCCCTGCAACGTGGGCGCAGCACGAGCGTCCCTCTGCTTTTTAGCCGAGGGACTGAGAGGTTAAGGTTGGGACGGAGCAGCTGGAGCGGTAGTGTTATTTTGTGGCGTGCGGTTTTGGTCACGCTGCACGGCTTGCTCTAAGTGATGCTGCGCAATGTGCTTTTGCTTCAGAATGATTGCGGCATCTGTCTGCTCCTTTGGTGGAATGTGTAGATTAAGATGCGGATTGTGCTGGGCAAAAGCAGAGTCCGTGATCTGCTTTGGCTGCGAAGTCGCATGCTTAGGCTTATTGCTTGGCTGCTTTGGCAGCGGGCTTGAGCCTATTTGGATCGGTTCACCTAAGAAAGTTGGCTGCGTATTGAGGAAGTACACGTCCAAAATACACTTGAGGCGCGCAAAGATCTCGCGAATATAGACTCCTGCATGGCCCCATTTAGAGCTGGGATCGCGGGCATTAAAGCCAATAGCATTCATGCTCTCTCGCTCTGCTATAAAGAGAGCTCGGGTGTTGTGAAATTCTTGAGAGATCACCGTGACATTGCGCAGCATAAAGACCCTTGAGGCACGGGCAATAGAGTCAAGGGTAGAAAAACCAGCAAAGTCAGCAATAATGCGATCGCGAGGAATGCCTTCTTTAAGCAGGGCATTCATCATCTGGCGTGGCTCATTGTAGGATGCGTGGCGATTGTCACCGGAGACCAGAATATAGTCGATCTTGCCTTTGCGGTAGAGCAAGGTAGCGGCGCGAATGCGGTTTACAAAGAAAGGGTTACGCGTCCCGTCAGAGGTCAGCGATGACGTGCCTAAGATCAAACCCACTTCGTTGTAAGGGATCTCATCGACGTTGTTATAGGTATGAAAAGCAAAGCTCTCGATGCGGAACAGCGCCAAGAGTATAAAAATGACAAAGCACAGGATACCTAAGGTCGAGAGATACCAGAGGGTACTGATAAAGTTGCTAAATTCACGCTCAAAGCCAGTGCTATTGTCGCGTGACTTTTTCTTTTGCCTTTGATCCACAGTCGGTACATCCAACCAGTGCCGGAAAGGGCCAAGCACGTCTTTTGAGAGGGAGAGAAAGCTTGTTGTGCGCTAATGAGGCGCTGAAAACAGGGGCAGAGCTCAAGCTTGTAAGCCCAAGCTTTGCAAGCTCAAGCTCCAGCTCAGGCTTGGCTGGGCCAAGCTGAGACTAAAGCCTGAGCGAAGCTCCTTAGAGCAAGTGTTTGACAAAGTCTAACTTAGGCAGCTCACGGTAGAGCATCTCTATCTGCTCGGCGCTATTAAAACGCACACGCACGGTGTAAGAAATGTACTTACCATTGCTCGAAAGACGCGAATCCATAATGCTATCGACATCGGTGCTGTCTGGCATGAGCTCTAAGATGTGATCAATTAAGCGCTGAGGCTCGGTATCGTCATTGAGCACAATGATACGCAAGTGCTGATCACAAGGAAAGTCGAGTAATTGGTCAAACTTATATTGTAGAGGCATAAAGACTTCTCTTTTTAGGCTAGGGCCACCTTTGGCCCAAGGCTAAAATTGTATTGGGCAAAGCTTGCTGCTGCAAGTTGCAGCTGCAAGCTGCAACTGCAAGCTGCGGTGGCAGCTTAACAGAGCGCAGCTTAATGGGCAGAGCACAGCACGGCTGTGCTGTGCTGCGCAGAGCAGTGCTACGCTGAGATGAGAGTGGGTCGCGTTAGTTGCTGATACTCATCACGATCTTGTCCCACATACGGGAGAAGAAGCTGCCTTCATTAATGGTATTGGTGGCCACTAATGGGTATTTGGCGAGTACCTTATCGTTAAGCTTAAACTCAATGACGCCTAAGGTATCTCCGCTCTTAATTGGGGCGACAAAAGTACCCTGATTGAGAGCGTAGCTGATCTTAATGCTCTGTTGGCTGCCGCGTGGAATCATTAAGCTGACAGGAGTATTTACAGCTAAGTTGACCACATCGCTGTCACCCATACGTACCTCACGAGTCAGCAGAGTCTTGCCTTGCTCGAATGGAGTGTAGGATTCAAAGTAACGGAAACCGTAGCCCAGCATCTGTTTGCAGAAAGCTGCACGGTCGTTTTCTGATTTAGCACCAATCACGGTGGCAATCAGACGCATGTTACCTTCCTGCGAAGAAGCCACTAAATTGTAGCCCACAGCTGATAAGTGGCCGGTCTTAATGCCGTCGACGTTCATCGACTTATCCCACAGCAGCTTGTTGCGGTTGAGCTGTTTGATGCCGTTGAAGGTAAATTCTTTTTGTGAGTAGAGCTTGTACTCGTCAGGCAGATCGCGGATCAAGGCGCGGCCTAAGAGAGCCATATCGTAAGCGGTAGAGTAGTTCTGCTCGTCAAAAAGTCCGTGCACATTGGAGAAGTGGGTGTTAGTAAGGCCCAGCTGCTTGGCATAGGTGTTCATCACACTGACAAAGCCAGCTTCAGATCCTGCCAGTACTACAGCTAAAGCTACACAGGCGTCGTTACCAGATTGGATCACGATACCTTTGTTTAAATCAGAGACTTTGACCTTTTTGCCCACCTCGATAAACATCTTGCTCGAGTCAGAGAACTCGGCATTCTTTGACCAAGCGTTTTCTGGGATGGTGACATAGCCCTCTGGATCCAGACGACCGGCTTTGATCTCCATACCGATCACATAGGAAGTCATCATCTTGGTGAGGGAGGCTGGCCAAATGCGCTTATGCTGCTCGTGCTCAAACAGCACTTGACCGGTGGCATAGTCCATTAACACCCACGATTCAGCATTAAAGGTAGGAGCCTCAGGAATAATGATTGGTGCTACGACATTAGGTGCAGGGGTAGTGGTGGCTGGTGGAGTCACACCATTTTGTTGTTGGGCACGTACCGCAGCAAATGGATCAGGGATGTTAGAGTCACTTTGAGCTTGAGCAAAGCTTAAACTGGAGCAAGAGGCCCATAAAGTTAAGCCTAAAGCGCCGACTAAGGTCTTAATCTTATTGTTCATCAATTTACGGCAAGGAGACCGAGATCCCTGCCTTTTGGGGCAGGTGAGGAATTGCCGTCCTCCATAATTATGATTCGGTGAAAAGTTCTGCGCTTCTCTGAAAATCGGAGCTTTTAGCCACTGCTGTCAGCTGCTGTTAGAGCCGCAGGCATTAACGTGAAGCTAAAAACTTGGTGTTGTTGAGTTGGCGCTTGTTTAAGTAGTTTGAGCTGATCGCTCAAGATAAAGCCGGTCTCTCTCTATGACACGAGACCTGATCTCAAAGTTTCAGCCCCTGCATTTGCTTAAGCCGAGGTTTAGACCTCAGCTTAAGCCTAGGCTTACTATAGTGCAGGGGGATTACAGATGCTTGATAAAAGCATCAGCATAGCCAGCTTGGCGCATTTGCTCTAAGGCTTGGCCTATACTCATTTCTGGTACAGGGCCAATGCGTACTCTAAAGAGTCCGTCTTCAGCCATGATGACCACTGGATATGAGGTTTGCTGGGCGATACGAGTCTTAGCCTTAGTAGCACCATCAAGGGTCGAAGAGCTAAAGAGCTGCACATATGAGCCGCTAGCTAAGGCCTTACCGGTAGCTGCATCCACTAAGGAACCACTTGCTACGCTAGTGTTACTTGCGGTGGTGGTATTCACTTGTGGTGGAGGCAGAGCGTAGTCTATCTCGTAATTGGCGTTGCTTGGGGCAAAGCTCTTAGTGCTCACCGTCTGATTGGTGGTGGTCTCACCTAAGGAATTGGTGGTGGTAGTGGTGATAGTGCTGGTAACACTATTGCTGCTACGTGAATTGGAGCTGACCAAGGATTTACTGGTGTTGCTGCTGCTGCCGGAATCCTCTGAGGCTTCAGCTAAAGCACTGCCAACCTTACCTGCAAAGTAGAGCCCAGCGCCAATAGCAGCTACCTTGGTGCTGTTGCTGACTTCACCATTGGCCTTCTTTTCGTCGAAGTAGTTGCCGAGCTTTTCCAGATTATTGCGGGTGGTCGATGAGGTATTGTTGGTAATGATCTCATTGATCACGCCTTGCGCAATGATGGCACCAGTACCGTGACCGCCTTCAGTGGTGGTGTTGTTAGTACGGGTATTAATGAGCTCCAGCTTGACGCGAGCGGTGCCTTTCTTGGTCATATCAATGGCTTTAGCGGCACCTTCGGAGAGGTCAATAATGCGTGAGCCATGGAATGGGCCACGATCGTTAACACGCACGATCACCATCTTGCCGTTTTCGAGGTTAGTGACCTTGACGTAGGATGGTAAAGGCAGGTTCTTATGGGCAGCGGTATAACCCTTTTGGTCGTAGTATTCGCCATTAGAGGTTTTATTGCCATGGAAGCCAGGGCCATACCACGAGGCGGTACCGACCTCTTGGTAAGATTGACAATCAGTCCACACAATGTAGGTCTGACCTAAGACACGGTAATCGCTGTTGCCACCACGAGATAGGGGCTCAAAGCGTGGCTTAGCACCACCGACACCACTGATGTTGACCGGCTCCGACTGAGGGTAAGGTTTAGTCTTGTTTGGGCCTGTACCGTAGGTGTAGCCATCACCGGCCTTTGAACCATGTGTTTTCTTGGCCAGCTCATTAATAGCAGTGCTCTGACAGCCGTTCAGGACGAGCGTGGTACTGCCAAAGAGCAGTACTAAGGCGAGGGCACTAAAGTAAGTTTTAGCAGATCTCATAAGAACCAAAAAGCACGCTTACACTCTCGTGATCTTAAGTTTGAAGAGAGCAAGTGTGCACCGCAAAGACAAAGAATACAAAAAGTCGCCGCTTACTGTCGTGCACAGCTTCGCTGCGCACAGTCACGCTGCATACAGCCATGCTGTGCACGGCCACGCTGCGCACTAGTTTGGCGGAGCCCAGCTCCGCTGCGCAGAGCTTGAGCTTGGCAGAGCCAAGCTACTGCTAGATGCATGTGGGCAGCTGGAGGGGCTGGCGCTGGCATGGCGCTCTAGGCTTTAGCCTAAGGTGCTAAAACTTAGCAGGGGCTTAGCAGCGGCTTTGCTGTAAGAAAAAATTAAGGGCGCTTACCGGCTGGCGCTACATATTGGCCTTGCAGCAGCTTAGCCTCTTGGTAGCCAACGGCAATAGCCTCGGACAGCTCAAACACTACACGGGCGTAGAGTTGGCTCTTGTTGTAGCGCGTAATGGCATAGAAGTTATTTAAAGCCACCTGATAATCGTAGGTACCATCCTCGAGCTCATACGAGTATAGGCGGATCTTCTGATCTTGCGTTAAGTTGACCTTGGTGGAAATGCCAGCGTTAACTAGATCCTGTGGAGTGAGGTTCCACTCCTTTTTCATCAGAGCGTCGATAGT
This sequence comes from Candidatus Anaerobiospirillum pullistercoris, assembly GCA_019114785.1. GTDB lineage: Bacteria > Pseudomonadota > Gammaproteobacteria > Enterobacterales > Succinivibrionaceae > Anaerobiospirillum > Anaerobiospirillum pullistercoris. Next base: position 28,401 of record DXEV01000152.1, read on the forward strand.
GGCCTTTGGCACGATATGACCGTTGCTGCCATAGACATGAGCTGGGTACATAACCCCGCCACCATCTACCCAACCGTGAGCGCGGAAGTAGTTAGCAACCGAGCCAATAGCGTCTTGGGTGTCATTGAACAGGTTGACGTGCTGATCACCATCAAAGTCGATAGCGTAGGACAGGTAAGAGCTTGGCATGAACTGGCCCATACCCATAGCACCAGCGTAGGAGCCCTTGATCTCGGTTAAACCCCAGCCTTCACGGGTAGCTAACTTCACGTAGTTAGCAAATTCCTTGGAGAAGTACGAAGCGCGGGATGGGTAGTGGAAACCTAAGGTGTAGAGGGCGTCTAACACTTTCCATGTACCCATGTTCTTACCAAAGAAGGTTTCCACGCCGATAATAGCGCAGACGATCTCTGGGGCAACACCGAGCTCTTGGTGAGCGCGCTGCAACTCAGCTTCGTGTTGCAGATAGAACTCCACACCAGCATCAATACGCTGCTTAGTCATAAACAGCTTGCGGTAGGTGTACCATGGCTTGCTCTCGTAAGGGCGGTTCATGGTATCGATGATCTTTTGCTGATAGGTAGCTTGAGTAATAGCGGAGTCTAATAGCGACTTATCAATGCCTGCATATTGAGCCAGCTCATCTAAATTTGGGCTAGCAGGGGCAGCGGTGGCGACCGAAGTGGTAGTGGCTACACCTAAGGTCAAAACTAAGGAGGTCGTGCAGCCCACAGCAAAACGTTGCATCTTGCGGACTAACGATGATGTTAAGTGTTGTTCTTGTTGCATAGCGATTGCGCCAAAACCACAAACGAAAAAAGAAACCAAGCTAAGCTAACGGACTAGCAAAGCTTTAAACCACATGGCTTTTGTGGGCCTAAGTAGTGACTCAAAAGTTCCGTGCAGACCGTGCATTATCCATGGGGCACAGAGCCTTGGGAACCAAGCCAATAAGGATTTTTAGGGAAAATCTCTGCTAGCATAGCACAAAGCAGCTTGCGATGCTGATAGAGAGCACTATGACGTGGCAAAACCGCATATTTCCTGCATTTTTTGCGCACAGGGCCGTATGACGGCCGCGTGTCACGGCCCGCTGGCCCGCAGGCCTGCTGCCAGCTGGCCATGAAAGCTGCCCACGGGGCAGCTGCTGGCTGGGCCAGCTGGCTGTAGCCTGCTGGCAGGCTAAGTCTGGCCGGAGAAGAAACTCTGTTTCTTGTGGGTATGGATGGACATGATGATGCCAAAGGTAATGGCTATGATCACCATGGACGTTCCGCCATAACTGATCATTGGCAGCGGTACACCCACCACCGGTAAGATACCGCTCACCATGCCGATGTTAATGAAGATATAGAACGGAATGGTAAAGGTATAAGTACCTGCCAGAATGCGGTTGAAATTGTTGTTAGCGTGCAGTGTGATGTAGATGCAGCGCGAAATAATAAAGCAGTAAATAACCATGAGAGTGATGAAGCCAATTAAGCCCAGTTCTTCGGCCAATACTGCAAAAATAAAGTCGGTGTGCGGCTCTGGTAAGAAGTCGAGCTGTGATTGGGAGCCTTGGAGCCAGCCTTTACCGTAAATACCGCCAGAGCCAATGGCGATCTTGGATTGAATGATGTGATAGCCTGCACCGAGAGGGTCACTCTCAGGGTTGATAAAGGTTAAAACACGCTGCTTTTGATAGTCGTGGAGCACGTAATTCCACATGACCGGTAAGGCCACCGCTCCAGCGGCACATCCGGCAATCAGCCACCAAAAGCTCAGTCCCGCAAGGAAGATCGCAATAAAGCCTGATACTGCCACCAAGATGGCGGTGCCTAGATCCGGCTGCAGAATAATCAAGGCCGTAGGAATGGCCAGCATGATAAAGGCAAGGATGATATTGAGATTGCGTGGTGGCAGATTGTCACGGGAGAGGAAGGCGGCAATCGTGAGTGGCATCACCAGCTTCAAAAACTCTGAAGGCTGGATGCGCATCACGCCCAGATCAAGCCAGCGCTGAGCACCTTTGGAGATGTCTCCAAAGAGCTCCACTAAGATCAGGAGAAAAACCGCAAAGAGGTAGGCAGGGGGCGCAAATTTAGCCAAGATCTTTGGTGGAATTTGGGCAAAGAAGATCATGGCACAGAAGGCAGCACCGGTACGTATGATTTGACGCTCCAGCATCTCAATGTGCTGGCCGGATGCGGAATAGAGCACAAAAAGCGACATGATCAGGCATAAGAGCAAGCCAATAATAAGAGGCATATCCAAATGCCAACGAGTCATGAGTGAGGCTCGTTGATTTTGGCCGATCCTATCGATCTTTTCGTAACTTTGCTTATCAGTCTGCATTTGCAGTGTTGTCCTTGCCGTGGGTTGGAGGCTATTGGCTAGCCGCTTTCACTGTGCGATAAGTGATCCTTGGTACTTGTGGTCGATATTGGCAGCGCGCTGTGTATGCAGCACGCTGTACATGCAGCTACTGCTGCATGTTGC
>DXEV01000153.1 GCA_019114785.1 Candidatus Anaerobiospirillum pullistercoris
GGCCCTTCAGACTCAAAATCAGACCCAAGGTGGCACTGAAGAACAAAGTGCTGCCAACAGCTCGACTGTGGGTAAAGTAAGCGATGCAACAGAGTCAGTAAGCGGCCAAGGATCTCTCCCTGCCAATACGCCTCAGGCTGAGTTAAAGCCATCGTCTTCAATTGCTGCTGAGACCCCACAACAAGGATCTCAGCAAGATCTGACTGATCAGAGCAAACAAGATCAAGCCCAGACCAAGCAACCTGAGGCTAAAACTTTTTCCCGTGCGGGTAAGTCTATCCAGAATGCAGCTCCAGCCGCTTTCCTCGACAAGCTCGCTTGGATCCTCAAGAAGCTAGGTGGACAGCTGATCAAAGCTCCAACTCAAGTTATAGCCGCAACTCAACGCAATCCTTTGCTTCCTGCTAAGGATCCACGTGCGTTTACAAAACTACCAGGTGGTCTTAGTCAACGTTTTAAGCCTGTCATTGTTCCTGTGATGAAAGGCGATGAGGTTGTGAGAGAGTATGTGCTAGAGCTGCAACGTGACTTTATAGCCGCGTTTACCTTGCAACATCTCACCTATAACCCAGAGTTAGAGACCAAGCAAAAAGGCAAGGAAAAGCCTATTTTCAACGATGTTGATGTTGAGGCCTGTCGCAGAGATTTTCCTGCATTTTTAAAGGCCTACGAAGCTGCCATGAGACATCTATTGGTCAAAGGCCTTTGCTCTGAGAATGTCAAACAAAATTTACAGCCTAATGAGTTAAAGCTTAAAACTAAAGATTGAGCTTTTACCCATAGGCTGATTTGAGGGCTGTACAAACCTAGTTATATGCATTGAGGAAGGAGTAAAGAAGCACAAGCGCTTAGTGCAACCTTACTTTTCCTCGTGCTTAGTAATTAGAAGTGTGCGTCCTCTTAGGTCTGAGCAGCCTGCCTCTGTACTAGAAATAGAGCAGAGGTTAGTATGTCCAAAATGTTGTGAAAGCGTGGCCACTCTCCCTGCTTTCTGGAGGGTGAGTCTTTGCACCATTTTGGATATAAAGTTAATTTATAACAGCTCCCAAAAGCACCTTTATGCCTTGCAGCCTTGGTGGAGCATGTAGCATGTCTCAGCCCATCACCTATCATTGGCACTGAGCATAACAAAGAAAGTTTGAGGGAAAGCGCGAACTGGCCTTATAGGCCCTTGCTGGGCATAACTTCGGCACTAAGCTTTTTGTCCTACAGTAGTGAGGAAACGAAGGAAGAGAAAACGCGCCTACGCTCATGACTTCGGAGGATGGGGAAGCCATGAGTCGCAGACAGGAGAGACAGGCCACTGCCCACAGCAGTGGCAGTGGCTCAGAGGCAAGCACAGCGCTCTACGCTGCGCTTAGGCTCAGCTTAACTGACCTATTAAGCCATATTGTCGGAGATAAACTCCGAGGACACTGGCATACGCTCAATGACGGCCTTTGGTGTGATCACCGCTACATCACAGTCTAAGTTATCGGTGACACGCTCGCAGATGTTACCCACTAAGGCCACAGCTACACCTTTACGGGCAGAGGTACCAATAAAGAGCACAGTTGGATTGAGCTCAGCACACAGTGTTGGGATCACCTCGTCAGGCTGACCTTCTCTGATATGGCAATACTCGGCTGGGATCTTATGACGTGCCGCAAAGGACAATACTGCCTTACAGCCTTCCTTTAAGGCGGCATCACCTAAGAGATCTGGGGTAAAGCCAGGTAAGTCAATTGAAGCTGGAGGGACTAACGGTGGAATAGCCGTTAAGAGATGGATTTCCGCGTGCATCATACGCGAGAGCTCTTGGGCTTCACGCAGCAAACGGATGTGAGACATACGTGTTACCACGTCATCAGGATCTGACATGTTCAGGGCTACCGCAATGATGCCGGTTGGATGCCAGATGTGGTCTTTAGCAACGAGCACAGGAACTGGGGCGTGACGTAATAACTGCCAATCAAGTGGGGTAAAGAGCACCGAATCCAACATGCCATGGACTTCGTGAGCCTTAATGAGGAGATCTACACCCTCTTGGTGAGCCAAACGTGTAATGTCCTTGCCTACCGACTTAGACCAGATCACCTCAGTTTTGATGTCAAAACCCATAGCATGGATCGAAAGATAGGCTTGCAGCCACTTCTCGCCTTTCTTAATGGCAGCATCTTTGCGCTCATCCTCGTTTTGAATGGAGAGCACTGAGGTTATATTGCCAGCAGTCTCATTAATAGGCATGACGGCAATGATCTCATGAGTTCCCTTGCCCGTATGTGCTAAGGCCATAGCGCGCTCAAGCGCGACCTGACGCATCTGCTTGGGCTCAATGATCACCATGATTTTTCTAAAATGTCTCACTGTCAGCTCCTCACCCAACGTGGGCAGAAAAATAATGTCTGAATGGCAAAAGTTTAGCACGCTCCGCCGCAAGCTGTGGCAAACAATGCCATATAGTGTGCGTTGAGCGCGATTTTCTGTTCTCCAAACTTGACAGGGCGCAACGCGCCAAAAGGCCGCCCTAACGCCTGTTCCCTGATATTAGGGCCCCAAGAAAGCAGCTCTGGGCCTAGAGATAGCCCTTGAATAAATACTGCTCAGTGCGATCTTGCAGGAATTGCAGCACTTCTTTGGTCTTAAACAAAGGAGTAGCACCATGTGAGGCAAAAGTGTAATTGCCATAGTGCTCCTGCATTTCATCTAAGAGCTCTTCTAGAGAATACTCATACTCAGGATCGTGCAAGACTACTCGCCGCTGAGCCTCTATGCGCTCCACCGCAGCTTCCAACTCTGGGCCAAAATAAGTGACAAGCTCATCTTCGGTAAAGCCAACAATTGAGCCTAAATCATTGGTCAGCTGACTGATATCCACCAAGCGGCCAAAACCAAAGAACACACGATTACTCGAGAAATCGGTGGTGCCCATAAAGAAGATGTGCTTAAAGAGCTCTTGGTTAATGCGTAAGGCATTTACCATCTTTTCCACCAGCTTTTGCAGTGGTGGAATCAGCTCAGGACAATCACCCACCGAGGTTAAAGCCGCATCGTAGCTGTCGAGCAACAGAGCACAAGGCTGAATGCGGCCTGCATGCTCTTTAATTAACGCCGTCAACAAGCCTTCAAAGTTCATTAGCGTTACTTCGGTATTGGCAATGATCTCACTTTCTTGCTCTGGGGTCAGAGGCTCAGCTGGCACACCGGCAGCCTCCGCGTCAGCACCACTGCCATCAGAAACTGCTTCGCTAGCGCCTGCGGCGTTAGCACTGCTAGCTGCGCTAGCAGCTGAGTTATCAGCCTCCGCTGCATAAGCAGCTGCTACTGCCTCAGATTGATTTGGCAGGGTTGGTTGCGCTAAAGCGAGATAGAACTGCTGATAGTAAGCAGTGGCCAGCTCATTGACGAGGCGATCGCGCTCTTGTTCCCACAAGTACTGCTTTTGACCCACAAACTCCATCATTTCCTGTTCGCTTGGGGCATTCTGTTGCTGTAGCAGATCCTGCTCTTGTTGCAGACGCTTGAGCTCAGTTAAAAGCTCACTCTGCTGCTTTTGTAATCTACCGTAAGCAGCACGCTTTTTACTCCATTCACGTTGCAGCTCACGCAGCAAACGTGACATTAAAGCCACTTCTTCCATCAGAGGTCGCACAGAAGCAGGTACTTGTTTAGCAAGAGAATCTTGGTCACGATGTGCCGTGCCCGCCGCCTCACGCTGACGCAGGGTATTGATCAGCGATTGTAATTGCTTGAGAGGATGCAGATCGCTATCGTCGATCACCTCACGGATCGCCTCGAGGTGAGAGCTAACAGCGACCACACGCATGTGAGCCATAGCCGTGCGCTGGTGCGCTTTTTTGACTTCAGGACTCTCTTCCATATGCGCGAGCATCTGGGCGATATACTCAGGATCTTCACCCCCTGCTTTCATCTCATCGATCGCGTCACGCACTTGCTGCTTTTTATGCTCGTCCTCTTCATTGGCCAGATCCAACTGCATCTGACAGCGCAGCCAGTGCTCTTTAGCCAAATACAAGTCGATCTGTAAGCCTAAACATTGCTGCTGCCACTGTAAAAGACGCAGTGATTCCTCGCATAGAGACAGCGCATCTACCAGTGGACGTGCCGCCATTGGAATCACAATATCGTCATCATCAAGATTGAGCAGCGGAATGGCCTCATCTTGAGGTAAAAGATTGAGCTCTGCTGTTACTTCAACCGCTTCTCCCTCAGAACCATCTTCATTTTGCACCCTAGCAGAAGCGGCAGATGTGGCAGATGTGGCAGATGAGGCAGAGGTGGCTGAGCCAGTACGCTGCGCAGCGCCCGCCCCAGACTTACCATCAGAGCGCTCCGCATTAGGATCTAAATCCAGATCGCGCATCGTCCATTCGCTGGCATCCTTTAAGGCAAAGGAGCGCGTCAGCACTCCCTGCTGCATGGCACAGATACGATTGAGCTCATCTAAGCGATTGTGGATCTCTTGATAGCCGTTGCGTAAGCGCCACAATAAAGTACGGCTTCCATCTAAGCGCTCTTCGTTTTGTGCAAAGCGCTCTTGCAAGACCAGCTCTTCTTCGGTGGCAACGTGCTCTTTATGAGAGCTTTGCTCTGCTTCTTTAAACTCTTGGTAAGCCTTATGAGCTGGCTCATCGTAAGCCAGCTTAATGACGATCTGACCTAAATCAAGACGCACCACCGATATAGGGTGCACCATGATATTGCGGAGCTCATCTACGTTCTCTAAGCCCGCTACAAATTGACGGTAGCCACCGAGGATACACTCCAGCAAGCTCAGTAAAAAGGTGACACCAAAACCATGAGGACGTACTAAGAGGACTTGGCCAAAATTAAGTAAGTCTGCAATGGTCTTAAGCTTATTAACGTAGACCAGATCATATTGACGGATATCTGGGTAGGTCATCTGACCCACCAGACCGATACGATCGTCTGCTGGCAGTCCTAAATCATTAACCCCAACACCAGCCTCAGCTGCTGCTATAGCCGCAAGCTCAGCACTTTCGGCAGCAGCTAAAGCAGCATGAGCTGCGTCAGCATCCGCTTCAACAGTATCAGTAGTTTCAGTATCTGCTTGCTCTGCCGCTTGCTCAAAGCTAACAGCACTATCAGGAGCAGTGGCAACTGCATCTTCAGTAGCCGATGCAAACTCAGCAGCGGAGCTCTCGGCAAAGACCTCTGCTTTTTCTTGAGCTGCTGCATTGGCAGCTTCCACCTCAGAGGCTGCATCATCGATGGTTGCCTGTAAGACCTGACGGCGTTGCTCCATGCTGAGCTGACTATGCTCCCCCTGCTCGGCTTGCATAGCCTCGGCTGCAGCTTGGGCTGTAGCAGCTGCAATTTCACGAGCGTTAAGATGTGGCTGGCGCTTTAACTCTACTGACACGGAGGTAAAGCTATCAGCATCAGAGCTAGGATAAGCCTCTTCGGCTATACGCGGGGTAAGATCCTCATCGCTGAATGGGTCAAAATCGAGGGTAGGAGGAGCTCCCGCTAACACCGCAGCGGTTGGATCGACATAGGTGCCGCCCATATGCTCAACCGAGTTGTAATCAGAGCTGGCACGACTGATCGGGTGCATAGCATGCTGCACATTCTGCGTATAGGCACGAGCCGCCTGACGCGCTGCACGAGACTGAGTGCTGCCGTAGCCTGCTCCAGCACCAGCGCTGGCATTAGCTCCATTACGGGTTCCAGTGCCTTGCGACGTGCCCTGCTCGGGTGCAGGATTACCTCTTAAGATCTCTGATGGACGCTTACGAGCTTTACTTCTAGCCTTTTTGTCTCGCACTGGGGCCTTACTTGGCCCATAAGTTAAAGGCCGAGGCTTAACAGGTAACTTGCCACTATGAGCCGATTCTTCCCACGCTTTTTCCGCCGCGATCTGAACCTCAGCCTCAGTCAGCTCTTGCTCCTGTGGCAATAAATTCGTATCCGGTGCTGATGGATCTCCGTGCGCTGGTGCCACAGTCTGCTCCTTTCTCTCCGCGAATGGCTTAACGTTTCACGCCACATTGCTCTAATTAAGTCTGACAGCCCATGGCCATGGCTATGGCCATAGTCACGGCCATAGCTATAGCCAGCTTAAGGCTTATAGGGATTAATGGGCAGCGGCAAATAGCCTACTCGCTTTTTCGTCCTGAATCTTCGATGCAGTAATTGTACGTAGAGGTAACAAGGTTTTGCCATGCGTCGCGAATGCGATTGATATAGCTTGCATGGACTTTTTGGTTAACCGAATAATGGTAGTGATAATTACCCACACCTATCCAAATATTACCACCGGCCTTTTCTATCTCACGACGAATAAGATAGCCCATAGCCCAAATATTGTGACAAGGCTTTTGACGGATATCACGCTTACTGAGACCGAATTGCTTCAGCTCACTTAAACGCACATCATTGATCTGACCTGGGCCGCAATCTTGGGTACCATTACGATTAGTGCCACACTTACCATTGAGAGGCCCACGCTCCACATAGATGATCGAATAGAGGAGCTCTTCAGGTAAATTAAACTGATAGGCAGTCCATGCAATGCAATTTTTTAAGGACGCATATTGCTTCATTGGCATCTCATTGTAAGCCACATCACGCCAATGTCCCTGCACTTTGCAGGACATAGTAGCCGCTTGTGCTTGCCCACTAAAGCACAACACTGTCAACCAGAAGAAGACAACGCATAGACCATAAGTAATGAGAGCGCTAGCCACTCGCGATCTAGAGATAGCGAGTATGTTTTGCCCCATACGCTCAACCATCACAAACTCCTTGCCCAGATTGCGGGCTCCTATCGAAATGTTGCGAGCTAAATCTGTACTGGCCTGCGCTAGCCTGCGCTCAGCAGCCAGTGCTGCACTATTGCAAAGCAGCACGCGCCTGCTCGGCCTGCTGTTGCTCAGAGCTGCTCAGCGGCATCACTATAGCCGCAGCTGACACTAGATCTTGCTCTAATTTGCCTTGGTTTACGCTATCAAAATTTAAACTCTGGGCTTGAGGATTAGGTTGCCCAAATTGGTAAGGCTCAGGCGCAACGTAATTGGTGCCTTCGACATAGTAATTCACCGTCATGGCGGTAAGCAAAGTACGGACAGAGCTTTGCTGATTGGCCAAGACCAAAGGCTTTAAGGTGAAAATAAAGTTTTTGTCGATACCTTTTAAGCGCACTAACAGTAAGGTCGTAGCTGCACCTTGGAATTGACGGATCATCAGCTCCGATGGTGAAGCTGTTACCTCGGCTAAAAAGCCCTGATTTTCGACTTTAGTGGAGACGATCTCCAGAGGATAGCCGTTTAAATCGTAAAAACGCAGGATCGAGATACCATTGCGCGGCACCGCCACTTCATACTGAGGCAGATAGGTAGCGGACATGCGCATGACCTTAGCTTCAAGGTCACCTGGGATGGTAGGCACATTGAGCGAGTTTTGCGGATCACTACGTCCTTCGATATACACTTGCTCCGACAGTTGCTCTTTAGTGCGGAAGTCAGTGAGCGTATCAGAAAGCTCAGGAGGAGCTTGCGGTGCAGTCACGTCAGCCAAGGCCACTGTACTCAGCATGGCATACAGCAAAGATGCACTAATGGCACCGGTCAAACGCTGGCTCCAACAAGATGACAGGAATCCGGCTTGCCCTGTGGCACCACTCATAGCCCCACTTAAGGCACCAAAAGACTTGCCCTGCATATTATTCTCCTCAAAAACCTGACTTGAGGCCCCAGCTAAACTTCAGCTTCAGCCTAAATCTTAGAGAAAGTATAGCATGCAGGCCGCGCGCCTAAGCTCAGTTTTACGCGCACAGCCGCAATTCGGTTCGTGCAAATAACACCGCACCCCCGTGGCTGTGCTAAAATCGTGAAACAATTAGAGCAGCGCTAAGGATCTGTCCCATCAACGATCTCTGCCTGCTAAATAATTCCCCTTAGTTATTTTCGTGCGGAAAATTTTATGAGCGCTTTAGTTTTAGGGCACAAGAATCCTGATACCGACTCCATCGTTGCTGCTTTAGCAGCCACCAATCTCTATCGTGGTCGTGGTATTGATGTCAAGGCTGCAGCTCAGGGCACTCCTGCTCCTGAAACTGCCTTTGTGCTCGAGCGTTTCCAATTAACTGCCCCTGAGGTAGTGACCTCTGTGGCCGGTCAAGAGCTCTACTTAGTTGACTACTCCGACTTAGCCCAAGCTCCAGCCGACTTCAAGGAAGCTAAGCTCTTAGGCATTATCGACCACCACAAGTTAGGTGATGTCACCTCTGACAGCCCTGTGGAGTGCTACATCCAGCCAGTGGGCTGCTCTAACACCATTATCAAGACCTTACACGACTACTACGGTGTCAAGATCGATGCAAACTTAGCTGGTGCTATGTTATGCGCTATCTTATCTGACACTGTGCTCTTCAAGAGCCCAACCTGCACCGAGCAGGATAAGAAGGCTGCTGAAGACTTAGCCAAGATCGCTGGTGTTACCGATCTGCAAGCTTTAGGCATGGAAATGTTTAAGGCTAAGAGCAACTTAGCTGGTGCCACCCCACGTGATCTGATCTTCCGTGACTTCAAGGACTTCGACATGTCCGGCCACAAGATCGGTATTGGTCAGTTAGAGTTAGTGTCCTTAGACTTAGTGACCCCAGAGCTCAAGGCTCAATTATTAGATGAGCTCGTTAAGGTTAAGGCTGAAGGTCGTCACTCTGCTTTATTAGTGTTAACCGACATTATGGAAGAAGGCTCTGAACTCTTAATGTGCTCGGATGACGTTGATAAAGTTGCCGGTGCCTTAAATGCTAAACTTTCTGTCAATATGAACTACGACGGTGGTCCAGTGGCTAAACTTTCTGTCAGGACTTGGCTGCCAGGCGTTATGAGCCGTAAGAAGCAAGTGGTTCCATTCTTAGAGCAAGCTTTCAAGGCTTAATCCTATTTTCGGTCTAGCCCTTTGCGGGCAGAACAAAAGGCGTAACTCCAAGTGCGAGCTTGAGGTTGCGCCTTTTTTGTTTCGCCTTCAGCGGCTTGCTG
>DXEV01000154.1 GCA_019114785.1 Candidatus Anaerobiospirillum pullistercoris
GTGGACAGGATATCGAGGAAGGTCTTCTTAACCTCTTCCTTATTGAGATCCTGCTTCAGCTTAGCAAACAGCAATGCTAAGGCCTCTTCTTTCTTGCCAGCCTCAGCTAAAGCAGCAGCATAGGCCACGGCATTCTCGTCGCTTGGATCTTGCTCATACTTAGCTTGCAGCTCTATTAAGGCAGGGCTGTTTTGGGCTTGCTCAGCTAAGGTTAAAGCCGAGATCAGCTGCTGATACTCAGAGGAAGCTTGCTCTTCACGACCAGGGTTATCTAAGAGCTCGTGAGCCTTTGCGGTGTTCTTTTGGGCAATCAGCATACGTGCATAGATGAACTTAAACTGTAAGTTCTTTTCATCGGAGCTGTAGGCTTGGGCTGCTTTAGCGCAAGCGGTGCTGAGATCACCTGCAGCCTCAGCTTGCAGAGCCTCACGCATGATCATCTCGCCTTGAGAAGGCATAAATTGATTGAGCAACTCTTGCAGCTTGCTGACGATCTCATTGCCGCCTTCTAAGATAGCAGCAGGCTGGCCTTTATCGATCACCACCAAGGCAGGGGCATTAGCCAGACCTAATTGGGCAGCTAAATACTGCACGACCTGATCTTTAAGGTCACACAGAGCTAAAGTTACAAACTCATTGTCATCACTGATGGCAGTAGTTAAGGCATTCTTAGCCGTTTGGCACTCAGGCTGTTCGACATAAAAGAAGCAAAACAGAGGCTTCTGCATCGAGGAGGTTAAAACCTGCTCAAAATTCTCTTGCGTTACCTGCATGATAATTTTCCAACAAAAACAAAATCGGTATCGATGCCCGCTGGGCAGGCCCTAGGCCTGCAGCCTAAAGGCCACGCTGTAGCCACAGCCATACGGCACATGGCTCAAGCAGTGCTACTGCGCTGCTGCAGCTCAGCTGCCACTTAGGACATGGCAGCGGCAGTGCCGCCGCTGTGGCGCTAGCGTAAGAAACGGTTTAAGTCGCGCATGGACTCAATGAGGTTCTCGAGGTTTGGTCTGACCTGTAAGCGCTCGCCTTGACGCTCCACATAGGAAGATCCGTCATAGGAGTAAATGATATTGTCCTTACGCTCAATCAAAACCAGCTCATCCTTGCCATCGGCAATCAAGTAATCGCGCAGCGGACAGGAGCTAATGTCTCCACCTAAGGTAAAGTTGCCACTTGGGGTCGTGATGTGCAAAACGTTACGGGCAATAGTAGCACTGATATCCCATGGTGAGGTCAACTGATCACAGCTTGTCCCCTGCTGAGCTTGCACTGGTGCAGCACTCTCTGGCTCTGGGTTATGCTCACTGCCAGTCTTAAACACTAGCTGCTCCGGATGGTTTTGCGGCCACATCACCATTAGAGGTACATGCTGGCGCTCACGATCAAAGTGCTGCGCACTATATGGCAACAAGCGATTACCCTCATTAGCAGTCACAATCACCAGCGTATTGTGCAATAAGCCCTGAGCTTGCAGCTGCTGCATAAACTCACCGAAAGCCTGATCTACCTGCTTTAAGGTATGCTCATACACCCACATAGCGCTTGATTGTGGATCATGCTCCACTTGCTCAACTGAGGCTGTAGGATTACGCGTAAAGTCACGTAAGTCGTTAATCACCAAGTTCAGAGCAAAAGGACGGTGCTCATTGTGGTGATAGGCCTCAATCAAGCCCAGAGCTTGGGTAAAGACGCCATTCACATCTTGTGCATGGCTAAACTGCATACTGCGCAGACCAGCGTTTTGCATTAAGAAGTTGAAATAGCGATTGAGAGTTTCCTGCTCCTCTGCACTAAACTCACCATCAGCATTAGCCTTAATGAGCCCTGTGGTCGCAGCTTCGGCCGGAGCAGTCGTACCGTCTACGGCACCCGCCCCCGTCTGGCCATTCTGGCCATCCGGCTCCACAGAAGCCTCTGAGTCGGCTTGGTCTTGAACTGCATCATGCGACTCACTATCAGCCACAAGGTTTGGCTGGAAATTATGGTAGTCAGCACGATTCGTAAAGCCCATACCATCTAAGGCTAAGGTCACGGCTTGAGGGGTATGTGGCAAGGCACTTACTATCAAACGGCTAACATAGTCCTGACGCAGCATCTCATCGATCACCACCGGAGTAGTTTGTTCTGACAATAAGGCATTACGATACTGCAAAGGCAGACCATAGTTAGTGGCAAAGACGTTATTGAGCTCTTCTGGGTACAGCAAATAATGCTGGGTGTAGTTATCCACCTGCTGACCAAAGGCATACAGCTGAGGGCTAGTCTCTGGGGTGACATTGCTATAGGACAAGCCATTAAAGCTGATCAGCAACACATTAGAGACTCTCTCGTCTTTTAAGGCCTCGTGGTCAAACTCCAGCTTGCTCAAAGGATATTTAAGGAACTCGGCCCCACTACTGCCTTCTAAACTGAGCTGCTTTTCGTTAATCCAGCCATGCGAGCTTAAGAACGATCGCGCTGTCATTGGATAGTGGGCAGGGAAGGTGGAGCGTAATAAAGTAATACGCTCATAGTTGGTGGCATCAGCCCAAATATGCAGTACGTGCGACGAAATAAAGCACGAGCCGACCACGATCAGTACGGTGCGCACAAAATACGGATGATGGGCTCGATAGAGCGAATGGGTTGTGATCTTGGCAAAGAAGCACTCTAAAGCGATCACCACCGGCACGGCGATAAAGAGGAAGTTGTAATTTAAGCCAGTATCAAAATCGAGCTCACGCACGATCAAATTGATCGCCGTGATACTGAGGTGCACTTTGACCAGCAAATAAATCTTGATGTCAAAGAGCAAGATCGTGTGCGCGATCACCGCAATCACTACGCACAAGACACGGTAGTAGCGGAAGTTTCCTATAAACGCGAGCGGGAAAAAGACCACGAGATAGACGACTACCGTCAAGAAGCTCAGATGGCCAAGCCACGTCACAATGAGGTAAAAGAAGCTGAGCAGATTATTGGTAGGAGGGGCTGCATACACGTAGCTAAAGCCTAGCAAGCAAGCCAGCAAAATATTGAGAAATATGAAGTAGTGACCCCAGGTGATCGAGCGTGATACCTGCTCTTTATAAGAGAGCCTCTTCAGGGGGTTTAAGTTCTCGCTCATGCGGAGTCGTCCTCCACCAAACACAACCACAGTGCGGCTCAGCGCACCTCATTCTCGCGCAAGGCCGAAGCCAAGGCTATTGAGGCCAAATTTTAGCACACTTGCCCCTACAGCTTGGGACAAGCCACCAACAGCCATACAGGCCACCGCACTGGTACACACAGTGACGCCATGCGCCTGTGCCACTTGCAGGACTGAGCTGAGTGTGAAGAGAATTGCTATAGATAACGGACAGGATAAGGTCATGGCAGCACGAAGCCATGGCAGAACAATGAAGAGACAAGGCTAATGAGCCAAGACGCTTGGTGGAGGACTTTTGATACTTAGACTTTACCGTTGAGGCAGAGATGCCCATATATTAGACAGGGTTAGGCTTCTTTCTGACATCTTGTTAATTAAGATGCAGCTTGATTTTATCAGGCTTGCAAATCAGCCTAAGCTCCTGTTTTGCTATTAAACCCTGTCTATATATAGTTTAGTTTAACAACCAGTCAGCATCTGGTGAAACTTCACTAACACTAGCTATCAACTTATAATATTCACCTAAAAAAGGTTGATTAGCAAGTGAAAATAGAACCAAACACTTGGATTCTATAGCAATCTGGTTGATATTAAATAATTGTGGATCAGTAACACTTATCGATGAATATTCTTTACCTTTGTAAGTAAAGTCAGCTCTCACCTTACATTGACCAACACTATTTATTGTTTTATATAACCTTATTCTTTCAACAACTCTTAATTCTAAACTATGTTTATTTGAACCAATTGATTGTAATAATTGAGACGTAATTGCTCTATCAGTGTTATAAAAAACAAAACCGTCTTCATCATTATCACTTATTTCTCTAATCTTTCTTTTAATTAAGCTCATTAGCTTACCCAATTCCTCTGGAGACATAGAATCCTTTAGAGAATCTAATGATTTAATGCTAAGCAGATTAGAGCATATCAGATAATTCTCTGGCTGATTTAGTGATGGATATTGTTTAACGTAATATTCAACAATATCCAATACATTTAAACGTCTTACAGCTTGAGTTTGTTCATCCTCAATAGATAAAAGCTCAGATGGCACAGCCCCATCTGTTTGCTGATCATCAGTGACCAAACGAACTAAAGAATATTTCGAGCCATCACCTAACTCGTCAAGTTTTAGACCTGCAAGACAATATTTATGATTTTTAGCAGAACAAGCTAAAATCAGAAATCTGCAACGTTGTCCTTCATTAGAGCCAAATTCAATATTACTCATGACCAACTCCCTCCAATAATCATAATGAAACAACTATATCATTACAAATGAAAGCAAATATAAACCAAAACGTCAGTTCTAACCTTACCCCATGTCTACATGAGCACATGTAGGCATGGGGTTAGAGCAGAACGAGCGTTTAGCCATGTAGACGGGAAAATTTGGTGTTAACTAGCGCCCAGCATCTGCACCGAGTAAAGCACTATCGGCAGGCAATTATAGCTATAGCTCAACTTAAATTTTCCCGTCTACATGGCGTTTAGCCTGAAGCAAGAGCAACTCGATAAAATGCTCTGGCCACTATAGTCGTATGGATGAAAAACAGCCTTAACCAAGGTCTATTGTATAGCTACAGCAGAATCCAGTCAAACATTATAGATGTATGATCTGAATATTTGCTAACTTGCTAGACAAAAACTCTGCTAATAGTCTGCGATGGCAAAAATCAGGTTTGGGCTCACTACATAATAAACATACATTTGAGCAGTTTGCTTCATCTATTGCTTTTTGAAAAGCAATCTCACAATGACGTTTATTAATCAAAGCTAGATATTGCTGTTCATAAAGTAACCATGACAGCTTCTTGTCTCGATAGCTCTTGAGAATATCATCAGTAGGAGCAAAATCAACGTCGTGTTTATAGCCACACTGACATAATTTACCAAGAAAATAAACGAGATCCGAACCCTTAGTAAACCCAGCTAATTGACTTTTGTTATGCAGACGCACATCAATTAAAAGCTCTATATTGTTGTTACTTATTTTCTCAAAAAATTGCTGTGCGCTCTTTTGAGTATAGCCAATAGTATATAAGTTCATTACAGTCTTACTCTAAACATGTAGACAGGAGATTAAGGGAAGAACAAGTGCTTAGGCCGCTATGCAATCCTAATAAAATCAGGCTTCATTCTTAACAAGATGTCAGGAGAATGGTCTTAACTCTTATCTAAATATACTCTAAAGAACATTACACCACTCAGGTGAAGAATTATCAAGCACATAAATGGGAGTAGGCACTTATTAAGAGTTAAGAGCAGATGGTATTCATTTATATGAACAAACTAGCTCTAATTTTTTCTATAACCAATATCCTTATTTAGAAGAGAATAAGCTTGATCTAACAAATCCGCATAAGAAGGCGCAAACAGGAAATCTATCTTCGACTGATATTTATTTATTAACAGCTCTTCTGCCTGTGCTTGTGTAATCACTTCATGATTACCAATAATATGGTTAACTTGTATTCCTTGTTTATAAAGGTTACGAGCAACCAAAGCAAAACGATGACATTCTAATGGTGATCTTTCAGAGCACATTAAAATAAGATTACAAGACAAAGATAATCCTTTCTTAATACGCTGAATACCTGCCTGAAATAAACCTAAATGCGCTGTTTTAATAAAATCAACTTGCTTACTGTTATTATAAGCCTCTAGTTCCTCACGTCTTGCACCGAACTCTTTTCCCATAGGAACATAATGCATACCAACAGCTCGCAAAATATTTTTTAAATAATCAGCATTGAACTGTGGCGTATGACTGCTGAAAGGAACGCTACGCACATCGACAATATAGGTTCTATCATTCTTATATTGGCTGATAATATCAATAAAAGAATCGATACTATAATTACTATGTCCTATAGT
Source organism: Candidatus Anaerobiospirillum pullistercoris (assembly GCA_019114785.1). Taxonomy (GTDB): domain Bacteria; phylum Pseudomonadota; class Gammaproteobacteria; order Enterobacterales; family Succinivibrionaceae; genus Anaerobiospirillum; species Anaerobiospirillum pullistercoris. Next base: position 6,011 of record DXEV01000154.1, read on the forward strand.
GTATAACATATTGTTCATAGCATTTTTCCTCTTTTATTAAAGTAAAAAAACCATATGAAATGCCTTCCTAACCTAACCTGTCATGTAGACAGGAGTAAACGCATTTCCCAGCCATATAACCCGAACAAAGCTTGATTTTATCAGCTTTGTCAAGGCGCATAAGCGTCATTATTGCCCCAATCTCTTGTCTATCCACCTGACGTCTCACATGGACTCTATGGTAAATATTTTAACACTAATACGTCATGTAGACTTAATCGAGAAAAGATTGAGCTTACAGGGTGACTAGGTAGTAAGGGTAGTCATGTAGCTAGCTAAGACCGAGCAAACAAAATAAAGTAGTAGCCCTAGGAGATCGAGCGTGACACCTGCACTCTGTAAGATAACCGCTTCAGGGGGTTTAAGTTCTCGCTCATGCGGAGTCGTCCTCCACCAAAACCAACCACAGTGCGACACAGCGCACCTCATTCTCGCGCAAAGCCGAAGCCAAGGCTATTGAGGCCAAATTTTAGCACACTTGCCCCCTAGAGCTTGGGACATGCCACCAGCGTCTCATAGCGACACCGTGAGGCGTCGACCCACACGGGGCGATGCCGTGCACAGCACGGCTGGTGTGGCGTGGTAAGGCGTGGCATGTCTCTAAAAACTTGCCATAAGTTTTGCTACGCAAAATAAAAAAATTTTTTTCCGCTTATCTATCAGCATCGCTGAAGCATGTAACGCTTTAGTGACCAGTGATTGCAACAGTACCGTCACGAGCGTCGTGGAGCTAGCCATAAAGTAGTAGCTAAGGAAGGTGGCAACTATTAACTGTCCAAAAACTACAGACTACTAACCCCTACGAGTTGTAGGTGCCTCACACTGGCTGTTGATAATTTTGGGACAGTTAATAGTTATTACCTTCCTAAGGTACAGGGGATGAAACTGATGCCGCCCCTGTAATATTGCTCACTTGTAGAGGCACTCTATGATCACTCAAACTGTTCCCGCTACTTACACCTTTCTCCCTGTTGGCCCTATTAGCCCTATAGCTAAGTCTAGGGAGCTACGTCGTTTTTATGAGCCAAGTGAGCGTAGCGAGCTCCGCGCCTTACGCCAGCTCTGTGCGCGCTACACTGAGCTCTTTGCGGTAAATATCGTTTTTGCGGGCACCTCAGCCTATGCCAGCGGCAACACTATTGTTTTGCCCCAAATCACCAACTACAGCCCTTTACAAATACGCCTGTATGCTGGCTTCATAGCCCACGAAACAGCTCACCTTAAATTCAGCGACAATGCGGCCTTTGCTCAGATCTCAGACATAGACTTACAGCTCTTCGTCAACACGCTCGAAGACAGTCGCGTTGAAAAGCTCATGATTGACCACTATCCCGAGGTCTATGAGCACTTGATGCTTTTCAATCAGAGCTTTTACTACTGGTACCTGCAACAACTGCCTTTTAGCTATCGCTATCACAAGCTGCCACTGGTCTGGAGCTACCTGCTCTTTTTAGGTCATGACCTACTGCTGCACTACCCGTGGAGTGGTGCCTTACGTCATCTTTATTACCAAGAGCTATCTACGCTGCTCAACCAAGAGAGCTTAGACTACCTGACTGACATAACCTGCACCTACCTACCACAGTGCACCAGCACTGCTGACGTCATATTCTTAGGCACTGAGCTTAAGGCTATCCTCCAAGAGCCTCAGGCCTTAGTACCGGATTTTTCGCGCTTTGCTTTGCACCAGCAACTTACCAGCAGCTTTGATCTGCAAAACTGTGCTGAGCTGGCTGCGAAATATGGGCAGCACTTTGTGCCACCAGTGTTAACCCCTCGCCCTCGCGATCAACAAGTACAGGACTTCAGCGTCTTGCAGCAAGCTGTAGCTCAAGTACACACTACCCTCTCTCAGCGCTCGTACACCCCTGTAGATCAGATCCCTTTTTGGGAACTGCTCCTCTTACAGGCCAAATTTAACCCGTGGCACTCCTATCCTGAGCTCAGCAATTTTACCAATGCCCAGTTTCCTGATGACATGCGGACTACAGGCATAGAGCTGGCCTTACAGCAATATGAGCTGATCAACCAATACATCCAAGTACACAGCCACCCACAATCAGCCCTGCAACAGCGCCAGAGTGCAGAGCTCCAGCGTCGCCGTGCCATCTTGCAAGAACAGCAGCTGCTCAACCCATTATCTTCAGATCCATTTCCGTCTCTGAATCCTCATGCCTATTGCTACGACGCTAATGGCCAGATCATGCCTTGTGATCAAGCCCTGCTCACGCTGAGTGCGCAGTACAGCTACAGCAATTTCTTGCAGGGGCTATCTACCCAAGTTAAGCAACACCTCCGTTACTACCAAGAGCTTGCAGCTGGCCCAAACACCAAAGGCACAAAAGACTCAAAAGTTCTTCACCTCAGTAGCATTGAGCCCTATGGCTCTACAGCCACTGTGAAGTACTCCTCAGTACTGGGCACGCTTGCTGCTTTAGATAGTGAACACATGCTGGCGCTCCTCGAGCACTGCCGTGAGCGCCAGTTTCTATCTACTCAGCAACAGCAAACCTTAGAAGAATGGCTGCGCGAGCTGAGCAACTTGTCCTTAAGCGACCTTGTGTTCGATGAGCAACAACGCACCAAGAGCCTAAGCCATTTAGCCACTTCCCTCAGTCCTGAGCCCACTATCGCTCAAAACTACCAAAAGGCCTATCACTGGAAGCGTTGTCTCTGCGAAGAGCTCGATACCAATCGAATGGATCCGCGTTTAGAAAACGACTACCAAGACGCTCTCTGCAATGCACTTACGCCGCTGTATCCGTGTCCAATATCCAAGACAATGGCGCAAACTGATGCAGAGAGTACTGCCATTGGCACCAATGTCAGCGGTATTGGTTCCTGCACCAGCAATGGCGCTTACGCAAACGCGACCACGGCAATGGCTCCAGCCCAAGTCCAAACAACACGCTTGGCCCAGCATGCCCCTCACCACAAACAAGGCATCTCACTCCGCGCGCAGTTTAATAGCACCAATCTCGCGCTGACGGCCTTACTCTACCCAGAGCTTGGCACCGATCTCTTTGTACCGCAAAGCCTTACTGTGCCTCACAAAACCTCTAAGTCCGCTAAGACCTCACACCAAGGTGACTTAGACGAGGATAAAGCTCAGCAACAAGCTCAGCTCCGTGACTGGGCAAAAGACTCCACTGAGTGCCAGCAACAAGTCAGGCAGATGATCCAACGCTACACCGAGCGGCACCATGCCACAGTACCAGCTGGCTCTAAGCATACTGCCAGCAGCGTCTATGCTGTAACTGCCGAGGAAATCGCTAACTACCCACTTTTCCCGCTTGCGGAGACGGCTAACACAATACAATACCCAGCGGTGCACAATGCGCTACCAGCCGCAATTGATGGTGCATCTTTACTGGAATTTACAGCGCCCGCCCCTGCACAGTCAGCTGTACCTGCTCAACCAGCCCCCAAAACAGCTCTTTTCCTACCGGAGATGGTTGCCCCCTGCCATACCGCTTTACACCTGCTGGTCGATCTTTCCAATACCGCCACGCCCCAAGACACCGCCTTAGCTTGTCGCTGTGCCTTAGTCCAAGCTCTGAGCAGTGAAAACATTGCAGGGATCAACACCCAAGTCTTTTACAGCGTCGCAGCCCCAAAAGGCTCCGGCTCCTATGACCCCATCCTGCTGCCTATTGTCACCACTACAACCAAAGCCTCAAACGTGATTACTGACTTTTGGCAAAAACCACATCAGCCTTACAGCATCCATCACGTGCTCTGGCAAGGTGTACAAAGCTTCATTTCCCAAAGAAGCTCACGACAAGTCATGCTGCTCTTTACTACCCAAGGCATCGCTCAACCCACTACAACTCGCCTCTTGCTTGATCTGATCGAGGCACTCCACATTGAGCTTTTCACCATAGGCTGTGGCGAGAGCACCACTGTCTGGCGGTACTTTAGCCCGCACTATTACGCCCTTAACAGCGATCGAGATTTCTCGACCATTCTCACTAACCTCAACCAAGAGCTCTGGGCCTAAGCCAGCTAGTTAGCTTAAGACCAGATTACACCACCTCTAGAGGATTACATCATGCTTACTCTTCATCAACTTTTAGGCAACAAACAACCACAGCTGCCTGACACCACCTTACGTCAGCGCCAGCATCACGAGCACACTGCCTTATCCCCAGAATCCCCTGATCTCAACTCGCTCAGCTCGTTTACGATGCCACCTGAGCGTAAGCGCACCTTCTACTCCATGCGTGAGATCGACATGCTCTCTAAAGAAGACCTGATCACCACGCGTTTTCCACGTTTTTGGCGCGTGCAAAGTTGCCTCACCCAGATCCCTTTAGGCCTCTGGGTAGGATGTACCATTGTGCTTATGAGCGCTCTGATCCTCTTAGAGGGTTGCTTCTATTGGCAGCAAGAGCAAGAGCAAGCTCTCTCTCCTTTAAACCAAGGACGCAGTCTCTTAACGGCGCTCCAACAAGATCAAGTCCTGTCGCTGCCTCAGCCACAGATGCAAGCACTATCGCCGTCGCAAGCGCTCACACTATCGCCTGCGGCCTTGGATCCTGAGGCTGTCACCACTGTGGCCACTACGGCACAACTTGCCAACACCTCGGATTTAGGCCGCGAAGCTTGCACTGACAGTTAGAGCATGCGGATCAAACTTGTTTCTGAGATGCAGAGCAGAGTCATCATGCCCATCACTATCGACGTACCTTATCTGGATTAATGTCCATGGTTAGGTGCTCCTGTTACGACCAAAGCGTGACACTGCGCTAAGAGAGTTTTACCGCCCTAAAAGCGCATACGAATCACGTTTTGGCCTTCTTACTCATGTTACAATGCAAGGAGAAGTTCCATGCGAAAGCCTATTGATCCCAATAGGAAAATCACCCAAGTTGCAGATCCCGAGTTTTACCGTCTAAGTGATCATTTCTTCAAGTATCTGCTGGCAAAGGAAGAGCACGCAGATCTCTGTCAGGACTTCACTAAGGCAGTGGTTGATCACCTCCCGCTAGCTTTTCGTTCTAGTGAGGCTCGTGATTTTTCGTCCATAAGCTACAGCAATGTAGAGTTATATCGAGATAATGCTAAAGAGAAGGCAGGCTTTCTCGATGTGGCTGTTATCACTGATACCGGTGTCACCTTTGATATTGAGGTGCAAACGTACAGAGACCAAAACTTGCTTCAGCGAGAGTTTTTGTACTTTTCAAGACTGTATGGCATGCAGCATGTTAAGGGCAAGAGTTATGGCGAGCTTAAGGCAGTAGAGATCGTTAACTTGCTCGACTACAATTTTTTCCAAGAAGAGACGCCATATCACACCTTCAGTGAAGTGAGACATTCTGCAACAAGTAAGGTCATTACTGATCTGCAAATTTTGCACTTCATTGAGATCCCAAAGTTTGAGCGCATGCAGGATCAAAAGAAGCAGCAAAAGGTGGCAATGAGCCGTCTTGATCGCTGGCTGCAGTATCTGACTTGTTCAGATCCTAAGGAAGTGCTGGCTTTTGCTAAATCAGATGAAATCTTTGGTAAGGTTTTGGAGGCTGAAAAAATGTACATCAATAACAAGGAGCTGATGCGCAAGTACTATGAGGAGAATCGCGATGGCTACTGGGAGGGGGTTATCGCAAACGCCAAGGCCGAGGGCATCGCCATCGGTGAGGCTAAGGCCAAGGCTGAGGGCATAGCTGAGGGCATCGCCATCGGTGAGGCCAAGGCCAAGGCCGAGGCCAAGGCCGAAGAGCGGAAAAATCTTTTAGCAGCTGCTCGTAATCTCTTAGCAGAGGGCATGGATCGCATCAAGGTGCAACAGGTTACGCAACTGACTGATGCGGAAATGGCCAGCATCTGCTAGTTACATTAACTTGCTGCTTAAGGGGGCTATCGTCACGGTCATCATGACAGCCCCCTATATTTTTCTGGCTCTTCTGTCCCTCCTGTCTCTTCTATCCCCTCTATTCCCTTTGAGCGACTACTGCTCCAGCTTATGGATAAGCAGTGTAGGTAGCGAGGCCACGTTCTTGTTGGCCTCAAAACCCACCATGATCCCCACCGAAAAATCAGGTGCAGTCTGTACTGCGAAGCTCCCATATCTTCGGCTATGTGATTGCAGGAGTTGACGATCTGCAAGGCCTTATCTATGCTCACACTATAGTGAAGTGTGGCATCCTGCAACAAATAAGGTCATTACTGATCTGCAAATTTTGCACTTCATTGAGATCCCAAAGTTTGAGCGCATGCAGGAGCAAAAGAAGCAGCAAGGGGTGGCAATGAGCCGTCTTGATCGCTGGCTGCAGTATCTGACTTGTTCAGATCCTCAGGAAGTGCTGGCTTTTGCTAAAGCAGATGCCATCTTTGGTAAGGTTCTGGAGGCTGAGAAAATGTACATTAATGACAAGGAGCTTATACGGAAGTACTACGAAGAGAATAGTGATGGGTACTGGGAGGGCGTTATCGCAAATGCCAAGGCCGAAGAGCGGCAAACCCTTTTAGCAGCTGCTCGTACTCTTTTAGCAGAGGGCATGGATCGCCTCAAGGTGCAACGTGTCATGCAACTGACTGATGCGGAAATGGCCAGCATCTGTTAGCTCAATTAACTTGCTGCTTCAGGGGACTATCGTTAATGAGTCCCCTATATTTGGCGCGTGCTAAAAATGCGGTATTTTCTGCGAAGAAGCTGATTTATATCAGCTTCTTTTGACGAAAGTCGCTATTTTTAGAACTCGCCATTTTTTCTGCCTACTCTGTCCCCATCTATTCCCTTTGAGCGGCTACTGATCCAGCTCATGGATACGCAGTGCAGGGCCTCAAAGCAACATGCGCCACACCGCTTTTACTGACAGCTCGGCTGCTGCTGCACCTGCAGCTGTAACAGGTGCAGCTGTAGCCTTAGACCAAGCCAGCCCCCTTAGTAAAGCCATTTTTAGAACCATAAGCTCCACCAAAGGCCGCAACACCGACCTTAGAGCCACCGTCACCCAGCACAGCCTTGGATCTAACGTTGTGGCATATCAGGCAAAGCTGTTAGATCTGCCTTCATGAGATAGGCGTCTTCAGCAGGTGTAGTCTCGGTGGCAGCATAGTAGTTCTTGCGCACACCTTCAATCTGGAAGCCGTAAAAATCGTAGAGGTGGATCGCGACCTCATTGGAGACGCGCACTTCCAAAAAACAGGCCTCTGCCCCTAATTCCACCGCTCTGGCTAAAGTGCTATGGAGCAGCTGATGGCCAAAACCTAAGCCCTGATACTTAGGCAAAATCCCTATGGTATAGAGCTCGGCTTCACCTGCTACCACGGAAATCAGAGCAAAGCCCACCAAGCGCTCCTCACAGTACAGCCCGATGCAGTGGTTATGAGGTAAAGCTACCAAAGAAATAATATCGTCCTTATCCCATGGACTCACATGAGCTTGGACTTCAACCTCGTACAGCTGTTCTAAGACCTCATCACTGACATCATGCAATTCTAAAAACTGCACATGGGCCTGACGTGCCCGACTACGCAATCCCATAAGCCTCTCCACTCCAACCACTCACCCGTGCAGTCGACTTCCTACCTGCCCGTCAGCCTCTCTCGAGTCCTCTCAAAAAAGACTGACTGCCACTGGCCATAATGCCGCTTTAGTTAAAGAAGCGGCCTAAGAACGCTAAGACTTGCTCTTCATTGTTTTCTTCCATGAGCATAACCCTGTTACTAGGAGCTTGCTGATTGTTCCAGTGAGTAAGCAAAATCACGTCTGTTGGCTGATAAGAGCACTCATAGGAGAACTTAGCTACACGGAGTCTTGCTTTCAGGCAACAACATAAGAGATTTTGGAAATATGAAGGCAAATCTGCGGTAACGTCGAACTCAATAAAGATCTCAGCATCAGGACGCAGTGGACGCTGATCACCTTGGCCCATTTGGCCCATCTGGTTAGCTTGGCCCATTTGGCCATTTTGCCCCATATAGCCATTGCTTACATGGTAGCCCTGATTAAAGTTCTGCATGCCTTGATTGGCAAACTGCTGCTGATACTGAGGCTGTTGCTGCTGTGGCTGCTGTGCGCGATTAAAGTTGGAGTTGCCTTGGTAATTACCTTGGTTATTGCCTTGGTAATTGCTTTGGTAGTTATTACCCTGTCTCTGCTGATAGGACGAGCGATTGCGGTTATTTGAGGCCGGAACCACACCATAGCTTTGCTGGTTCTGTGAGCCCTGATTGAAATTACGACCGCGATTGTTGGACTGACGAGACTGGTTATAACCTTGCTGGCTCTGCGATCCCTGTTGGTTATATCTCATCTGGCCCTGCTGGTTGTAGCCCCGCTGACTCTGTCTGCCAAAATCCTGTTGAGCCTGCTGGACATAGCCCTGCTGGTTTTGCTGACCATAGCCCTGCTGGCCCTGCTGAGCCTGTTGGCCATAGCCTTGAGCTGCCTGCATGCCTTGGTTGTTGTTATAAGGCTGCATATTGTAGTTATAGCCTTGGCCTTGGTTGTAACCCTGACCTTGGCCTTGGTTTTGGTTATAACCCTGGCCTTGCCCTTGGTTATAACCACCCTGTGAGCCTTGGCCTTGATTACCCCACTGCTGACCCTGATTGTTATAAAACTGTGGCTGACCTTGACCCTGATTGTAATCCTGTGGAGCTTGATTCCCCCACTGCTGACCTTGGTTGTTAAAAGACTGTGAAGGCATCTGCTGGCCTGAAGGCATCTGTTGTCCAAAGCCTTGCTGTCCAAAGCTTTGTTGTCCCTGATTGTAGTTCTGAGGTGCAGAATTATAGTTATTGCTCATAGCTGACACGTTTGGCTGCATGGATAAGGAATTAGGCATCTGATTAGATACCACTGGGCTCATTTGCTCCTGCTCAGAATAAAAACCATCATTCTGCCCCCAATTCTGATTGGAGCTCTGCGTATTTACAGGAGGCTGCTGAGTAACAGGCATAAAAGCCTGATCCTGCCTTTGAGCTGGCACTGTCTCAGGGAACTGTTTGTATGCTTGTCCCCAGTTTTGGACTGGTGGCTCTGTACACGACAGATCCTGCTCAGGCTGCGGTGGAAAGTGCTCATCAAAGTCTTGAGCAAAGGTCGGATCTAGTTGCCAAGCCTCATTATCACTGTTCCCTGTAAAGCCATAGTTATTGGCATTGGTATTGGTATTGGCATTGGCATTACCGTTACCGTAGCCATTAGCGTTAGACCTTGAGGCCACAGGATACTGTGCCTGACCTTGTCCTTGTCCCTGAGAAACTCTCTGATTTTGGTTAGGAATAATCTGTTGCGCAGCCATCTGTACTTGCTCCCTTGCTGCACTTGCTGCTGAGCTCTGTGTTGAGGACGAAGACGAGGCCGACCACTGTGCTTGCTGTGCAGCAGTGGTGTTTGGCATGTTCTGCTGTACCTGCTGCACCTGCTGTATCTGCATTGCACTCTGTGTAAGGCTGATCTGCCCTGCACTTTGTGGCTGTGCCTGTACCTGTGGCATCCATTGTCCACCGAATGTATTTGGTGACTGGTGAGCCGGAAGCTGCGGTGGGTTAGACGGGGTAACAGCACTTACTTCTGTTTTAGCAGCAACAGCCGCAACAGCTACACCAGCAGTGTTCTTCGTAGCATTAGTGGCACTGGTAGTAGTAGCTGTAACAGTAGCCGTAGCAGCGTTAGTGCTCTTGTCCGCTTTGTTCTGCGCACCAGCAACCACAGGAGAAGCGCTAGCCGTCATAGCTTGGGTCTCGAGCTGCTTGCTCTTATGCTCAGCTGCCGCAAAAGCCGCTGCTTGCTGGGCCAGAGCAACGCTTTGGGCTTGTTGTGCAATATTCTGATCAACTGAGACCATTTCTTGATTCATAACCGATAGTAGGTTTGCAAATGAAATATCATCCAAACCCTGCTCAGCCTCTAGGGCTGGCGAAGCGGTAGCTTCCGGCGCTGCTGATACAGCAGCTGTAGCTGGTTTAACAGCAGGCGTGGTATCCGCACTTACCGTAGGCTCGGCAGCAACCACTGTCTGAGAACTAATAGTATTGGTAGCACTGGTAGCGCTGGCAGCACTGGCCGTGCTTGACGGTGTGCTGGTACTCTGCGACTGAGTTGCTGGCGGTTCTTGAGCAACAGTAACCGTTGCGGCTACAGCAGCAGTCTTGGTATCAGGCACAGACACAGGCTGTGCAACAGTCTGTGCAGCAGACTGCACAGCAGGCTGAGCACTGGCTTCAGTCTTAGTGCTTGCTGTTTGCGCACTAGCAGCTTTAGCCACTGCCACAGTAGAATCTGCAACAGACGCAACAGGTGCAACGGGCACAACAGTCCCAGCTGCGCTTTGCTCCTGAGGCGGCACGGCCACAGCCGACGCAGTCTCTGGTGTCACCGGAGCCGTAGCAGGCGCTGCCTGCGTTACAGCAGGCGCGGTCTGCGCAGCTGCTGCCACAACCACAGGCGCAGCTGACGCTGTAGCCTCTGGCTCTAATGGCGTATCCGGTGATACGGCCAAGGTGACGTTAGGATTTAATGTCCACAACAAACGATGTTTGAGCATGAAACAGTCTCTAACCAAAATGGGTTCGCAGAACGCACAATGCAGCTCCAACCCACAAGGGCAGAGCTCAAACGAAAACCTAGTCCTCTAAATAACTTCTCCTAAACTTGCGCGCCAGCGCAGGTAACGGCAACGCTGATTAGTCCTTTTCTAAGCAGCAGTGATCACCACTAAAAGCAGGGATCCAAGCCCAGCCGTGAGCACTGCCCACAGGCAATGGCTGCGCTGACACAAACTCTGGCGGCTGCACCTTAAACACCGTGTCGGTGATAGGTATCACCTTACAATCTTCTGCAAAACTGCGCTTATATCCTGCCAAATTTGGCTCGTGCTCTAAAGCCTGATTGATACTCTGGTTCTCTTCCCACATATGCATTGGCACCAGCACTGAAGTTGGAATGGTGTGCACCAGCTTACTCACCCCAGAAAAGATGTTTGAGCGCATGTGCGGATCACAAGGGAACATAACCACATCGAAGCCACGGCGCTGCTGCATCTTGCTCTGAATGAACTCGAGCTCACGCTCATAGAATTTTACCGCCGCCTTTGAGGCTTGTGGGCTGTTTTCCTCTTGCCAATGCCATTCATTTAGATCGCCAGCATGAAAGATCTGCCAACCATCTAAGGTAAGCAAAAAGGAGCGACCGCAATCAGTGGAGCCAAAAGCCTCAACGCTGAAATGATCATCTGCAAACTCCACGCTCTCACCTTTAGCTAACAAGCTTACCGCCCCTTGTTCAATGTAAGGCAAACACAGCTTCTTTCGTCTGGTGCGGATATCACTCGACAGCACAAAATGCACCCGAGGCAGATTCTGGCTATGCGCATAATCCCAGAACCTAAAAATGAAAGGATTAAAGTGATCGCGGTGAAAGTGGCTTGAAAGGAAGTAGCACGGCTTGTCTAAGTGAGCAAAGATCTGCGCTAATACGCCTTGGGCTTGCTGATCAGGCACAGTCAGATTGTAATCGCTGTAGGCCTCAGCATTAAAGTCAGAGCGCAGCTGTCCGACTAGCGGTACAACACCTTGTTGCTGTGCAGGTGAATTAGGGGCAAAGCCATCCAAAAAGAAGTCACAGACGACATAGGCGCTTGTGCTTTCCAGCAAGAATCCGCTGTGATAGAGGTGAGTGATTTTGAGCATGGGGTTCTTCTCCACCCTGATGCCGTGCCGTAGACGCCACTATGCAGCAGCGCAGCAGTGCTGCGTCCAGCATTAGGGCTAAAAGCTCAGAGGCAATCAGATCTCGCCGATCTTAGCGCACAAAGCCTAACTTTGGAAAATTAAGCGCCAATACCGGACTCTAAGCAGGACACAAGCAAGGCACAGGATACAGGACAAGACAGCACCAGCTTGTCTGCATCACAGCATCAGAGAAGCAATGTTGTGGAGTCAGGGAATCAGGAAGAGGATAAGGAGAACGTAAGAGGAGAAGATTGGCCAGAATAGGCCATAAGGAATTTTAGGAGGGCCAGAAACAAAAAAACCCCTAACGGGGCTTCATTGTGTCTGGCAGGAGCGGAAGGACTCGAACCCTCAACCGTCGGTTTTGGAGACCGCTGCTCTACCATTAGAACTACGCTCCTGCAACGGCGCGTATTATGCTAAATCTAGCCTCCTATGTAAACCCTTTTTTGCAAAAAAATTTTGCAGTCGCTGCAAAGCCCATTTTTAAGCCATTCTTGGCACCCCAGTACCAGCCTTAGCTTACTCTCCGCTTACTCACCACTCACTTTTCTCTTACTTTCTGCTTCCCTTTGCCGAAAATCCCATTTTTTTCAGCTTCTTTAAAGGCCAAGTCGGACAAAAACGACAGCATGTCAGCTCTCTTTGCTTAAAAATATCTAGCTCGATTAACGCCGCCAAACTACCTCTTTTTTGCTCTCACTTTGCTTTTCTTGCGCGCCAAAGAACGCCCCATATTTGGGCAGTTCTGCTCTATATTTATGCGGGGTACACGGCTATCCTTTAGCCTTTTCGTTTTGCCTTTTTGGCTTAAATTGTGGTCAATTTTTTCCGCACAAACTGTGGCCGCGCATCCGTAACCCTGAAGAAAGTGCTGATTTATCGGCTTCCTTGCTGTATAATGGCGTTTTCAGGAACAGAGCAAATGTTCTTGAGAACTCCCGCCTGTTTCCGCGCTGTTTCATTCCGACAGTTAAGGGAACTTCAATGACCAATCCCCTTTTTCAAAAAGACATCATCTCCATCTCCGAGTTTACCCGCGATCACTTAGAGCTGGTTTTACAAACCGCCCGCTCCTTAAAAGAGCATCCTCGTAATGATCTCCTCCAAGGTAAGCTGATCGGAGTGACTTTCTTTGAGGGCTCTACCAGAACCCGCTTATCTTTTGAAACGGCCATTCACCGTTTAGGGGGTCAGGTGATCGGTTTTGCCGACGCCGCTAATACTTCTTTAGGTAAAAAGGGTGAGACTTTAGCCGACTCCATCCGCATCATTACCTCCTACACCGACGCTTTAGTGATGCGTCACCACATGGAAGGTGCTGCCCGTCTGGCTGCAGACCTCTCCCCAGTTCCTGTCCTCAATGCAGGTGATGGTGCCAATCAGCACCCATCCCAAACCATCTTAGATCTCTTCACCATCTACGAAACCCAAGGCCACGTTGATGAGCTGAAGATCGCCTTCGTAGGTGACTTAAAGTATGGTCGTACCGTGCACTCGCTGGCTGAGGCCTTAAGCATGTACCGTAACGTCCACATCTACTTAGTCTCTCCTGAGTCCTTGGCTATGCCAGACTACATCTTAGAGCACCTCAAGAAGCACAACGTCACCTTCTCTATCCACCCAACGATCGAGGAAGTGATCCCAGAGGTCGACATCCTCTACATGACCCGTGTGCAAAAAGAGCGCTTTGATGAGACCGAGTACCAGAACCTGCGCTCCAAGTTCATCTTAAGCAAGGACATGCTCTCTGAGGCCAAGAGCAACATGAAGATCCTGCACCCTCTTCCACGTATCGACGAGATCACCTTAGACGTTGACGATACGCCACACGCCTATTTCTTCCAGCAAGCTGCTAACGGTGTCTATGCCCGTCAGGCATTATTAGCATTAGTCTTAAACAAGGAGCTCTAAAGTCGTCAGAGGCTCACGCCTCCTCGATCGGTCTTTTCTAAAAAGAGACTGGCTCTATCTTCAGGCACCAAGCCTCAAGATATTTGGACGTGCGCATGCTCAGGCGGATAAAGCCTTAGGCTTTTTTGAGTAGCGCAGCACCTTTTCACCCAATCAGAACCATGGAGGACGGCAATTCCTCCTCTGCCTTAGAAAGCAGGGGGCTCCTTGCCGTAAATTGATGACTGAGACCACTAACGATAAGCTGCTAGTTGAGGCAATTGCTGACGGTACTGTGATTGACCACATTGCTCCTGGTCAGGCTATGAACATCCTGCGCTTATTTAACTTCTTAGGTAAGCACAACCAGATCACTGTGGGCTTTAACCTGCCATCTGGCCATATGGGCACCAAGGACATCATCAAGATCTCTGGTGTGACTTTCTCTCCATCTGAGACTGAGCAACTGGCTATCTTAGCCCCTGATGCCACCGTCAATTCCATCAAGGACTACAAGGTCGTCGACAAGTACAACCTGCGCCTGCCAAACGAGATCAAGGGTGCATTTGAGTGCCCTAACAGCAACTGCATCACTCACGTAGAGCGTGGTGCAACTCCACGTTTCAAGATCTTCATGGACGATGGTCACGTCATGATGCGCTGCCACTACTGCGAGCGTGTGTTTGCTCGTAAGTTAGTGCTCAAGCACAACAGCTTAGCCTAAAAATCTAGCCCAGCGCCACTTCACCAATAAGCGACGCTCTGCTCACTAAGCCAGACGCCGTACTACAGGGGACTGCCATTAATTAACTCACCAAGATGGAGCAGAAGGCTAAAGGCTGCTAAAAGATGACGTAAAGTCATCTTATGACAATACATAAAAATAAGCCTTTAGCCACTGAGGGCAATTATACAGAATC
>DXEV01000155.1 GCA_019114785.1 Candidatus Anaerobiospirillum pullistercoris
GATCTATATTAATGGCTGGATGAGAGCACCATGTTCGTAACTGTTCATTCACACGCGACTAAGGCGTGACAGGCGCATACTTTCGTAGAATCTTTTTTTGCCAATATTAAAGTGTTGTTAAAAATCACCAGCTTTATACGGTTTAAACTCAGGTAAAATCAGGGGGTGCAGCGGTAACAACTTTTTGCTCATCAAATACGTAAAGTTTGTTCTTCTGTTGTTAAAAATAAGAATAGAGTAACAAATTAGCCGTATCTCCTGTATTCCCTGATGGAAAGCCGATATCAGTGGCATTGTTGGGGGTTACTTCTAAGGCCGTAATGGCCGCTAAGGCTAAGGCCATTAAGGCCGTGCGGCAGCTGAGCTGAGCATTAGCTGCGCAGTGCAGTAGGGCAGGGGTGCTTGTCTTAACTCTGCTCGAGCAGGGGGAAATAATAGGCCCTGTCTGGCCTTTTTGGATTGGTGATGAGTGAGGAGGAAAGGAGGGGAAAGCTATGGCTGCTGGGAAGCAGCGGGGAGCGCAGCAGCGCGTCAGCGGCGCGTTGGCGGTGGCGCGTCAGCGACGGGGCTGCGGCCGAAAATTGCGGCTGGATCGCCTTGAGCGTCGCTAACAGGCAAAAAGAAAGGAGGCCTAAGCCTCCTTCCTTTTTAGTGGTTAACAACCACTAACTTTAGCTTGTAATTCAAAGCTTAAATTACTTGCCAGAGTCAGCCATAGAACGGATTAACTCCAGAACCTTGTTGGAGTAGCCGATCTCGTTGTCGTACCAAGAAACTAACTTGACGAAGTTGTCAGTTAAGGCAATACCAGCAGTCTCGTCGAAGATAGAGGTGTGGGTGTTGCCTAAGAAGTCGGAAGACACAACAGCATCAGCGGTGTAGCCTAAAACGCCCTTCATCTCGCCCTCGGAAGCAGCCTTGATGCACTCGCAGATCTCGGAGTACTTAGCTGGCTTGGTCAGGGTGCAGGTTAAGTCAACCACGGAGACGTCGCAAGTAGGAACACGGAAAGACATACCGGTTAACTTGCCGTTTAAGCTTGGGATGACCTTACCCACGGCCTTAGCAGCACCAGTGGAGGAAGGGATGATGTTCTGAGCAGCAGCACGGCCACCACGCCAATCCTTTAAGGATGGGCCGTCAACAGTACGCTGAGTAGCGGTGGTGGAGTGGATGGTGCTCATTAAGCCTAACTCGATGCCGAAGTTGTCGTTAACAACCTTAGCTAATGGGGCTAAGCAGTTGGTGGTGCAGGAAGCGTTGGAAACGATGTCCTGACCAGCATAGGTCTTGTCATTCACGCCAACAACGAACATTGGGGTGCTGTCCTTGGAAGGAGCAGACATCACAACACGCTTGGCACCTGCCTCGATGTGCTTACGGGCCTTCTCGTCGGTTAAGAATAAACCGGTGGACTCAACAACGTACTCTGCGCCGATATCACCCCACTTTAACTGAGCTGGGTCTTTCTCAGCAGTAACGCGAACGGTGTTGCCATTAACGACCAGATTGCCGTCAACTACGTCAACGGTGCCCTTGAAAGCGCCGTGCATGGTGTCGTACTTGAGCATGTAAGCCATGTACTCAGGTGGGAGTAAGTCGTTGATACCAACAACCTGAATACCGAGCTCTGGACGATAAATGGAAGCACGGAAGACGAAACGACCGATACGACCAAAACCATTGATGCCAACTTTGATAGTCATTTACTTATGTCACCCTAAAAAAAGACGATTAGACATGTCGTCTCATGACGTTATAACGATCAAAATACTCTAAAAGCATGGAATGTCAAGACAGCAAGAGGCTAAGGATAGGGGGTTTTGATCGTAAATATGCGTTGCCTCACTAAATGAAAAAAATCTTGTTGGATCTTTTTGCGATATTCATCGGATTGGCATAGAGGGTAAGGTGCTCCGCTCCCCATAACGGGGCAGGCGCAACCGTGAAAAAATATTTTTTCGTGTCGTGGTCTTGCTTTTTGACCACAAACCATTCTTACCTTACATACGGCGCTCAGAAAGCTCCAGATGGCTGGCTGTGGTTGGCAGGGTAATCATGCTGTTGGCTTGAGGTGGTAATTTGGAGCAGTAATGCTGTTGGCCATGTGCTTAGCAGCAAGCAAGGGCGCGCTAGGACACGCTAGGACGCGTCGAGGCGTGCTGGTTTCACTGAATGGATTAATTGGGATAACGGGGTTGTTTGGGCACGGGCGCGCCAACGCGTATAATTAGCTATGTGGCACTGGGCTGTGATGACGCTGGGCCACGAAATAAGCCTGTGGGCTGAAGTTGGAATGCGGTTTTGGACTGTGGGCTAAGGTGTCATCACGCAGTATAGAAATTTTGGTTGTTTATGATCGATCTTGAGAAATTTGCCGATAGCGTGGGCATTGCTCGCGACTATATCGATGCTGATGGCAAATATACTGTGATCTCATCTGAGGCACGTCGTGCCACCTTGGAGGCTATGGGTTATGACCTCACAGATGAGGCTAAACTGCAAGAGCGTATGCTCGCAGAAGAGATCCAGCCATATAAGGACATTCTTGATCCTGTGACTGTGATCCGTGAAGGTGAGCGTCCTTTCATCATGATGCGCACTTCAGGGCGGCTCTCCGAGAGTGCTGTGCTGTACTGGTCTCTAACTTTAGAAGACGGTACTACTTACCAAGGATCTGAGCCTTTATCAGAGGTAGAGATTGCCGATTATGAGGTGGTACAAGATCGCCTCTATGATACTCGCCGCTTTATCCTGCCTAATGAGCTGATGTTTGCCAAGAAAACTCCTAGCGAAAAGGCCAAGGCAGAAAGCAAAACAGCCCCATCTCTTGCTGTGGTTAAGACTGCTGCGCATGACTCTGTAGTCAGTGCTAAGGCCGCAGGTTCTGAGCTTGCCTCCGCAGATGGCGTTACTCTCGGTGATGGTACGACCTTACCTTTGGGCTATCACCGTTTTAAGGTCAAGATCGTCGATGGCGTGGTTGAGTATGAGTCCATTGAGCAGCTTTTAATCCTGACCCCATTAAAGTGCTATGTACCAGAGCAAATGGCAGAGGGTAAGAAGCTCTGGGGTGCTTCGGTGCAGCTGTACTCAGTGCGCTCTCGCAACAATTGGGGTGTAGGCGATTTCGGTGATTTAAAAGCACTCTTAAAGGTGGTGCATGATCGCGGTGGCGAGTTTGTCGGCTTAAACCCACTGCATGCTGGCTATCCTGCTAACCCAGATCCTGATATGGTTAGCCCTTATTCACCATCTTCACGTCGTTGGCTCAACATCATTTACATCAGCGTGAATGATGTACCTGAGTTCATTAATAACAAGAAAGTGCGTGACGCATGCGCTACACCTGCATTTGCTAAGAAGTTGCAGGCTCTGCGTGATCGTGAGTACGTAGATTACAAAGCCGTATTAGATCTCAAGCTTAAGGTCTTAAGCCAAGTCTTTGATCTGAAGCGCATGATGGACAAGCGCTCCAACCGCAGCAAGAAGTTCATTGACTTCATCAACCAAGGCGGTGAATCTCTGCTCAATATGGCCACCTACGATGCCTTACAGCATGATTTATATGAGCAGGGCGTTAATGCTTGGGGCTGGAAGAAATTCCCTAAAGAGTACCAAGATTGCAATAGCCTCTTTGTCGAGCAATGGCGCGATAAGAACAAGGAAAAGGTCTATTTCTATTGCTACTTGCAGTTCTTAGCTCAAGAGCAGTTAGACGAAGCCTTTGCTAGTGCCAAAGCTGACGGCATGATCTTAGGCCCATATCGTGATCTGGCTGTAGGTGTGAGCGAGGGTAGCTGTGACGTTTGGTCTGATACCGACAATATCTACCGTGGCTTAGCTGAGGTAGGTGCTCCTCCTGATACCTTAGGCCCTCTGGGTCAGGCTTGGGGTTTAGCACCAATGGAGCCTCATGCTTTGCGTCGTAGCCGCTATAAGCAGATCATTGAGCTGTACCGTGCCAATATGCGCTCGTGCGGTGCTTTACGTATCGACCACGCCGCTGGCTTATATCGTTTCTGGTGGGTACCACCAAAGCATGCTGCTACCGATGGTGCTTATGTCTATAACCATATCCATGATTGGTTAGGCATTTTGGCCTTAGAGTCACAGCGTCATCAATGTCTCATCATTGCAGAGGATCTGGGTACCATTCCAATGGAGCTGCGTGTAGCCTTAAAGGAAGTAGGTGCTTACTCGTATAAGCTCTTCTTTGGTGAGCGTGCTTTTGACGGTGGTTATATCGCCCCTCAAGATTATGAGCCACAAGCTCTGTCTGCGTTAACTACCCATGATATGGCAACCTTAGTGGGTTGGTGGTCAAACTACGATTTAGAGTTAGGCCAGACCCTTAAGATCTATACCCCAGAGATTGCTCAGCGCATCAAGAATGAGCGTGATGTGGCTAAGCAGCGTATTTTAGACAGCTTGCATGGTCTGAACTCTTGCGGTGCTGAGGTGCCATATCGTGCCGATGAGATCCCTGAGATGACCCATGAGCTGGTGACTGCTTTAGAGCGTCACATGTGTCGTGGTTCCTGTGCTCTATTCTCCTCGCAGATCGAGGACTGGATTGGCGTGTTAAAGCCAGTCAATGTGCCTGGCACTTTCCGTGAGTATCCAAATTGGCGTCGTAAGCTGACGATGAACATTGAGGATATCGATAAGGACAGTTTTGTCCGCGAGCTCACTGGTGTGATGACAGCTGCCCGTGATGAGGCTTCTCATCCTCGTAAGCTCTAAAGGATTTAGTGCTTAGAGGTTGCAGCTGAGCTGCGCAAGGCTGCACAAGACTGCTGAACAGCAAAAGGCTGCTGGGTTCTGATGAGGGACTCAGTGGCCTTTTTCGTTTGGCCATTGGAGTTTGCTTGTTTTTGGGGATTATTGTTGGGGCGAGGAAGTTAGAGGGCGTGAGCGAATAGAGCGAATAAAGGCAGATCGCGTTGCATGACAAGATCTGCCTCTATATTCCTCTAGGAGGAACTTAGCTTGCGGTTGAGGCCAGCTAAGCTTTGGCTTTTAGCCTAAGACTATTTAACACCTGCGAGGTCTTGATCGCGCAGCTTAAAGAAGTCTATGGCTTTGGCCAGACCTTGTAAGTCCTCCAAGGTTTGCTCAATAGACTTCTGCTGCTGGGTTGCGTTGTGGGTGACATCGCTTGAGGCAGTGTTTACATTCTGCGCATTTGACGAGATCTCAGAAGTTGCAGTGGTTTGCTCTTCTGTAGCGGTAGCGATCTGCGTGACTTGGTTGTTAACTTCAGTCACATGTGCAGTGATGTCCTGTAAGACCTGCATGATGCTTTGAGCGTCTTCGGCTACTTGATCCATGTTGGTCACTGAGGCATTGATCGACTCTGTAGCGAATTTTGCCTCGTCTTGGATGTTTTTCACCATCTTAGAGATCTCTTGGGTGGACTTAGTGGTACGGCTAGCCAGAGCACGCACCTCATCTGCCACCACAGCAAAGCCACGGCCTGCTTCACCGGCTCGAGCAGCCTCAATGGCAGCGTTTAAAGCCAGCAGGTTGGTCTGGGCTGCAATATCATCAATGGTGCTGACAATGGAGCCGATCTCATGAGTTTGCTTAGCTAAACTCTCAATCTTAGTGGCATTGTCCTTGGTGTGTTCGGCCTGTTGACGGATGTTATCCACAGCCGTATTCACCTTTGCTACACCCTCATTGGTGATTTCTTTGCACATATTGGAGCCAGCAGCTGCGCTTTCACAGTTACGGGCAATATCAGCAGTCGTCGATACCATCTCATCAGAGGCAGCAGCCACTGTAATAGCCTGATTCTGCACGTGATTGGCTGATTGCACGATGTTAGAGGCGCTATTGTGCAGGGCATTGAGCGAGTCTTGGAGCTTGCCAAACTCGTGTTTGGATAGGGCCAATACATGTCCTACAGAGCTGCGCATTTTGTTGAGTTTTTGGCGATACTCTCCGAATTCATCTGTAGAGTTGACATGCACCTCAAAGTTAAAATCACCTTCTGCCATGCGTGAAATCAGGTGAGTGGAACTAGCTACTTGAGCTGAAATGTAGTTGGCAATGTACAGGGCTACCACAATAGCGAGGATTACGGCAACTGCAGCTAAAGCAGAAATGATGTAGATGATTTTAGGGTCAGCAGCAGGGGCGGAGGCTTGCAGGCACATCTCTGTCTGCATATCGATCAGTGCAGCGGCATGGGTGAGAGCTGTGTCTACCTGAGGGATGATTTCTAAGGCATAGACATTGATCAGTTGCGGATCCAAAGTACCAGTGGAAAGACCGGTCATAATCGAGCTACGGCTTTTGTCGATAATAGCGTGGCCTGCATCCAGCATTCCTTGGATGTGAGCCTTATAGGTCGGATCTGAGGAGAAATTAACATTAATGGCATTGAGCCGTGTTTCGACCTCTTGAATGAGCCCAGAACCATCGTTATAAAGATCGCGGTCGGTATAGCTGGTGTCTAGAGGATTGAGGCCTTGGCTAAATTTGAGGTTGAGGGTTTGGATAGCCCCTTGTAAAGAGTTAACGCGTTGGAAAGCGTGATCGAGAGTGTCATCAATCAGCACGGCCGCTTGGCGTGAAGTGTTGAGGGCGGTAATGGCAGAGATCACGATGATCATGTTGATAACGATCACCACCAAGAAGCCAATAAATATCTTGGCTTTGGTCTTTAGATTAGCGAAAAACTGCATATGGCGGTCGCTCCTTAAATGTTCGATGTCACTGCAAGTTATGGC
>DXEV01000156.1 GCA_019114785.1 Candidatus Anaerobiospirillum pullistercoris
GCTCTAAATTGGAACTTGCGGTGCAAGATCCTGTTATTTAAGTCACCATTCTTCACAAAAGCTTCGATCTGCTTTGGCTTGGATGTCTTGCGTCTGCTCATGTCTAACATGCCGCATAAAATGCTAATGTAATGGGGCATTATAACAATGCGCGTCAAAGCATGGCAGCCGACCGCATAGGTCGAAAAATTTTGGGACAGTTATTAGGGGACAGCTTTTTTGTTGTTTTGTTGGCTCCATAGGGCCACAGGCCTATTAGGCCTGTGAGGTGCCCAGTCACATAGAAGTCTTTTGGGACTTGGTGACGTGTGGATGCCACGTGTGGATTGTGGCTCTGCCAAAGGGCTGGGAGAGTAGGGGCTATTTTCCGCGAGCCTTTTTGACCAGAGCAAAGGCGGCTTGGATATCCTGAGCCTTTTGGGTGTAGAGGTTGACCATCTCAGGAGGAATACCTTGAGCGGCTAAGCGATCTGGGTGGTATTTCAGCATCAGCTTCTTGTGAGCACGACGTACTTCATCCCATGGCGTATCAGCAGTGACGCCTAAGATCTCATAGGCATGAGCCAGCTCACTACGAGGGGCACTATAGGTGCTGCCTTGTTCGTTGTAGGTGCCGCCGTCATTGTCGCTGTCGTTATCAAAGCGACGCTCATCCTCATCGTAGCCGTACTTTTCGTAGTTCTCGTAGCTGTGGTTACCATACTCATGGTAGGTGCCACTATTACCCTGTTGCTCGTATTGGCGTTGACGGCGCTGGGCAAATTGCTCAGAGAAGCGGGTAAATTGCTGCTCAGCAAAGCGGATACGGATCAAGCGCTCCATATCGTTGATGGATACGCCTAAGGCCGCTGCAATTTGCAGTAAGCGCTCATGCTCGCCTTGGTCTAAGACCTCATCAGCGATAGCAATACCCACCTGAATTTCCAGCAGGTAAGAGAGCATGGCAGCATTGGAGCCAATGATTTGGCGTAACAGTGCAGCTTCGTGGTGAAGGTCAAATTCTTCGCTCTTACCGAAGTTAAAGGCCTCAATGGCGACAGCACGGCGCTCGGTGTCGAGGTTCATGGCATCCATCAGGTATTCGGCCTGACGAATATGGGATTCATTGACGCGACCGGCTCCACGAGAGACATAGCCCATTAAGCGGAAAGTACTCTCAATGATCTGTTCGTGCTCACGGGTAGTGCCTCGGGCACCGGTAAAGGTATCTTGAGCAATGCGATTTTGCTGCAATTGCAGATTACGTGGCTTGTCGTAGAGGAAATAGCCCAAGCAAAAGCCGATTAAAGAGCCGATTGGGCTGAATAAGATGCCGATAATGGCACCGATAATACGTCCTTTCCAAGACATGATAAGACCTCTGGGGTGTATTTGTGTGTAGTGGTGGTGATTGGTTCTGGGGATTGTGAATCTTTGGCCAAGCTTGCGCTTATGCCATGTACCTTGGCGTGGCTAGGCTTGCGCCCAGCTTAGGCTCTAAGCCTAAGACTA
Organism: Candidatus Anaerobiospirillum pullistercoris; assembly: GCA_019114785.1. Taxonomy (GTDB): domain Bacteria; phylum Pseudomonadota; class Gammaproteobacteria; order Enterobacterales; family Succinivibrionaceae; genus Anaerobiospirillum; species Anaerobiospirillum pullistercoris. The sequence goes on from DXEV01000156.1 coordinate 1,492, forward strand.
AGCTTGTGTGTTTGGGGTCAGATAATCATTGAGCTCCGTTAAGCGCTCACAGGTGCCTACATCAAACCATTTCTGAGTTAGAAGTGAGGCGCTGATCTGCTGGTCTTGTACCCAGCGATCAAAATATGGACGTAAAGGCTCGCGTTGTACCTGTCGTCCGCTAAAGGCTTGTGGTCGGTACCAAGCTACACCAGCAAAGGTGTAATCATGGCCATATTGTAAATGTCCATCCTTAGTTAAGGCATAGTCGCCTTGAGTATTGTGCTTTGGATTGGTGGTGAGGTAAAGGTGAGCTAAGGTGTTAGCGCTGTTTTCATCTTGTAGCGGACAAGGCAAGACAAAATCGTAGCTGCCATCAATAAAGACGTCGCCATTGACCACTAAAAATGGCTCAGAGCCTAGTAAAGGCAGGGCTTTGATAATGCCGCCAGCTGTCTCTAAGCCATCGCCATCCTCAGGGCTAAAGCTGAGCTTTAAGCCAAAGTTCTCTTGCTCTTGTTGCAAATAGTCAAAGAGCACCTCTTTGAGGTAAGCACCATTGACCACAATCTCGCTGATACCGATGGCAGTAAGCTTCTTGAGATGCCAAGCAATGAGGGTCTGTCCACCGGCCTTAACCATAGGTTTGGGAATAGTATTGGTGATAGGGCGGAGGCGTTTGCCTTGACCGGCAGCTAAGATCATGGCGCGCATAGGGGCTCCTGAGGAAAGAAACAAGTAAGAAATATGCTGGGCGGGCATGATCTGCTATCTGCTTGTCTGCTGGCCTATGGAGCAGCATGACGAGAGCACAGTGTGGTGCCGGTGCCTAGATAAGACGATCTTAGCAGAGATGGAGCGTAGTGGCTTGGTTTGGCGGGAAAAGTCCCATTCGCCTGACACGAATGGGATTTTGGAGAAGAGGGGCGGGCGCTCCCCTTGTCGTGATGTTAGGCCGATGGCCTCTAGTAGGCCAGAGGGCCTTGGCAGGCCGATAGGCCTGAGGCCACAGGCTAAGGACTGTGGTAACAGGCTTTAAGCCTGTGGACACAGGGCAGGACGCACGCGCTGTTGCAAGAAAGCTAAGAGCTCTTGCAGTTCAGGAATATCAGCACAGTTGCGCTCGACATAGCTGAGCACATCAGGAAGGTATTGCAGATAACCTGCTTTGCCATCACGTAAGTGCAGGCGATTAAAGATACCTAAGACCTTGATGTGACGCTGAATGGCACAGATCTTAACCTGACGCGCAAAGTCCTCACGGCTTACATCTTGGAGTAAGCCATTTAAGCGATAGTTGTCATAACAGTCGCTTAAGAGCTGCTCTAAATGCTCAGGATTAAGCTGGGTGTAGCAATCATAGAGTAAAGATGCCACATCATAGCCGATTGGGCCTAAGACCATATCCTGATAGTCGAGGACACCCAACATCATGTTGCTGACATCGGTGCTATCTTCAGGCAAGACCATGAGATTGCGACTATGGAAGTCGCGGTGCATAGCAACTTGCTCTTGGCTGCGGCATTGCTCACTTAAGAACGTAAAGCTGCGCTCTAGCATCTCTTGCTCAGCGGTACTTAAGGTGAGATGCAGGGCTTTATCCAAGCACCACTCAGTAAAAATACCCAGCTCCATACGGATAAAGGCATCATCAAAAGGTGGCAGCTCACTTAAGTACTTAAGCTCAGTGCTGTCGAGCTCATAGCGGGCGATACGCTTTTTACATTCGGCACGCTGCTCCTCTGGCATATCGCTGAGGCGATTACGAGCTTCACTGACGCGATCTAACTGCTGGTAGCCAAGAGGCAGCGCAGCAATCTTGGTCAGAGTGTTCAGCGCCAGCTGATAGAAGGCTAGCTTTTGCTCAGGAGCGCTCAGAGCTTGCAGCTTGTCCCAGAATAAGGTCTGACCCAAGTCCTCTTGCACCATAAAGCCGTGCTCTAAGTCAGCACAGATAATGGTTGGCACTAAGACTCGAGCGTGACTGAGGATGTTATTGATGGCGACAAACTCACGATTCTTCTGTGTAGCTGGTGGCGCATCAACAATGATTAAGGTCTCATTAAAGTATTCAGGTGCCTGCAAATAGGTATGGTGCTTATAGCACAGAGCCTCGACGCTATGGGCATCCTGTTTTAAGCGATAGTAACGACGGAAGCTAGCATCGCCATTGAGGGGCACTAATGCCCCTGCGCACTCGTTGCCGCAATCGCAAGGATCACAGCTGGAGCACTGGATCTTTTGCTCTTTTAAAAAAGCCAGCAATTGCGAATAACGCGATATCTCAGTATTTTCAGTCACGGACAAATACTAGATCCCACACACCATGACCTAAGCGCTCGCCTCGTTGCTCAAACTTGGTGAGTGGACGCCATTCTGGTCGTGGGATATAGCCTCCCTGTGGATTGGTGTTAGAAAGTTCTGGGGCGGCAGTGAGACACTCGAGCATTTGCTCAGCGTACTCTTGCCAATCGGTTGCCATACGGATTTGGCCACCATGCTTGAGTAATGGCGTCACTAAGGCTAAAAACTCAGCATTGACTAAGCGACGCTTGTGGTGACGAGCCTTTGGCCATGGATCTGGGAAGAAGATCTGCAGGATATCGATACTCTCTGGGCCTAAGCACTTGGTCAGTACTTCAAAAGCGTCGTACTTAATGATCCGCACATTACTCACTTGAGCCTCTTCGGCCAATAGCATAGCAGCACCAACCCCAGGAGGGTGCACTTCAATGCCTAAGTAATTGCGTAAAGGATCCTTTTGCGCCATTTCAATAAAGGACTTGCCCATACCAAAACCGATCTCAACGACCAGCGGGGCTTCACGACCAAAGCAAGCGGCTACATCAAGAGGCTGCAGTGCGCTGACATCGATCAGGTACTTGTCACCGAGATCGGTAAAAGCTTTAGTTTGAGCATTGGTCATGCGACCGGCACGGATCACAAAGGAGCGGACACGCTGATGTGGATGAGCTGAGGAGGCACTGGCTTCAGCGTCAGTGGCGTTAGATTCAGAAGCAGCTGCTTCTGGAGCAGGAATGGTATTTGGGTCTTGGACAGATGGCGGGATATCGTTAGTGGTAGTCAATCTGTAGCGATCCTGTATAAACGATGAGGTGCCTAAGTCCTGTCTTTCCTGCCCACGCAGGACGTGAGCATAAGTACAGCACTGGGGCACCTCAAAAAAATTGGTTAGAGCTTGCGACTACTGTGGCTTGTTTGAAGCCATCGTGGATTAAGTCGCGCTGGTGTATGTCTTACAGCAGCTCGAGCTCTTGCATGGCAGCCTTAATGGCTTCCTTAGTCTCGTTGCTCAGAGGCATCACTGGTAAGCGGCACTCTTCGGTGCATAAGCCTAATAACGAGGCAGCATACTTGGCACCAGCTGGGGATGGCTCCTTGAACATGAGACCGTGGATCTTCATGAGCTTATCTTGTAAAGCACGAGCCTCAACCCACTGGTTGTTAGCAGTATAGGCCTGTACTTGGTGCACTAATTGAGGAGCGATGTTAGCGGTGACGGAGATACAGCCAACACCACCGGCTACGTTGTAGCTCACTTGGGAAGCGTCTTCACCGGATAACCAAGTGAAGTCGTCACGCTTAATTAAGCTGCGCTCAACCCAAGGACGAGCTAAATCACCAGTGGCGTCCTTAATACCGGCAATACGAGGCAGCTGCGAGAGCTTCAGTAAGGTCTGTGGCAGCACGTTAACCACGGCACGGCCTGGAATGTTGTACACAAAGATTGGCAGATTGCTGTTGTCGTGCACCATCTTGAAGTGAGCGTAGAGGCCGTCTTGGTTTGGACGGTTGTAGTAACCGGCCACGTGCAGCAGACCATCGGCACCAGCCTTTTCGGCTTCCTGCGAATAGTACACGGCTTCGACTGGGTTGTTAGAACCAGCACCAGCCATCACTGGAATACGGTGATTGGCGATCTGGCAGACGATCTCAACCACTTTGATGTGTTCTTCAGCACTTAAGGTTGGGCTCTCACCGGTAGTGCCAGTTGGTACTAAGCCATCAGTACCATTAGCGATATGCCACTCTACTAAGCGCTCCAAGGCCTTTTCGTCGACTTTACCGTCTTTAAAAGGAGTGATCAGCGCAACTAAGGAACCGTGGAATAAATGCATGGAAAATCTCCGACGAAAAAGGAAGCACCAGAGGTTGGCAAAAAATAACTAAAAAACAGGATCTGTATCAGCTATGACTTGATACCGTTTTGCATTTTAAGCCAACGAAGCGCCATGCGCTATAAGAGCGCGTTAACAGCGCACCGCTATGAGGCGTGACTGATATTTATGCACTATTTTAGCGCTAAAGCTCTAAATTAGGGCAGGACAAGGTCACAAAAGCAGAATAGGCAATGCGCCCCGTCAGAGCTCGTTGTCTAGCCCTTACAAAGGCACAGGGCACAGATTGTCTGTGCCTGTGCTTGGTCTTCCTTTGCAGTAAGGAGCTGCGGTTATGCAGTTATTTGTTCTGCAAACGTAAGGTTGGGAACAGGATCACGTCGCGGATGGTGTGGCTGTTGGAGAACAGCATCACCACGCGATCGATACCAATACCTTCACCAGCAGTTGGTGGCAGACCATGCTCTAAGGCCACAATGTAGTCCTCATCGTAGTACATGGCCTCGTCATCACCATGCTTCTTTTGCTCGGCTTGCTGACGGAAACGACCGGCCTGATCATCTGGATCGTTGAGCTCAGAGAAGCCGTTACCCATCTCACGGCCGCCAATGAAGAACTCAAAGCGGTCAGTAAAGGCTGGATGGGTGTCGCTGCGGCGAGCCAGTGGGGAGATCTCAGCAGGGTACTCAGTAATGAAGGTAGGCTGCTGTAAGTGCTCTTCCACTAACTCCTCGAACAGAGCGGAGATGAAGTGACCTAAGACCCAACCAGAGTTGATCTCAACGTGTAACTTCTCGCACCAAGCCTTAGCCTTAGCCTCGTCCTCTAAGTCTTCCATGGTGATGCCAGGGCCATACTTGACGATGGCTTCCTTCATGGTGAGACGATCGAATGGCTGAGCAAAATCGATATCCAGACCTGGCTCACCTTCCTTGCCGTAGTGGATCTTAGTGGTACCTAAAACCTCTAAGGCCATATTGCGGAAGAGATCTTCGGTTAAGTCGATGAGATCGTGGTAATCATGATAGGCCATATAGAACTCAATCATGGTGAACTCTGGGTTGTGACGAACGTCGATACCCTCGTTACGGAAGTTACGGTTGATCTCGTAGACACGCTCAAAGCCACCGACCACTAAGCGCTTTAAGAAGAGCTCTGGGGCAATACGCAGGTACATGTCCATGTCCAGAGCATTGTGGTGGGTGATGAATGGCTTGGCGTTAGCGCCGCCTGGGATCACGTGCATCATAGGAGTCTCAACTTCCATGAAGCGCTTGCTGTCCATGTAGCGACGGATAAAGGAAATGATCTTGGTACGGATCTCAAAGGTGCGACGAGACTCTTCGTTGGCGATCAGGTCTAAGTAACGCTGACGGCAACGAGCCTCTTGATCAACTAAGCCCTTGTACTTTTCTGGCAGAGGACGTAAGGCCTTGACCAGCAGACGCAGCGAAGTCACGTGTAAGGTGAGCTCACCAGTCTTGGTCTTAAAAGCATAGCCGGTAACACCGATGATGTCGCCTAAGTCTAACTTCTTGAAGAGCTCTTGGTATTGGCCCTCTGGCAGAGCGTCACGGGTAACGTAGATCTGGATCTTGCCACCCACGTCTTGCAGGGTAGCAAAGGAGGCCTTACCCATGATGCGGCGGGTCATCATACGACCAGCGATGGTAAAGGTTGGCTTTTCCTGCTCTAAGGTCTCACTATCCAGAGATCCGCATTTGGCCACGATGTCGCTCGAAAAGGCATCACGACGGAAGTCGTTAGGGTAGGCTTGGCCTTGAGCACGTAAGGCATTGAGCTTCTCACGACGCTCTTGCATTTGTGCATTGGTATTCTCAGTAGATGGAGTAGGAGCCTGAGTCATCAGAAAAAATCCTATGTTTATAGAAAAACAGGCCGTAAACGACGCGTAACTTACAGCGCGTGCTTTTAGCCTCACGGCTAAAACGGCCACTCAGAAAATCAGTAGTAAAAGAGCCAGACCGGTCTGACTGGCCATAGCCATGGCTATAGCCATAGCCCTAAGGGCTATGGGTTAGAGACCTTGCTTGAGGCTGGCTTCGATAAATTGGTCGAGATCGCCGTTGAGCACTTTTTGGGTGTCGCGGCATTCTACTCCCGTGCGCAAGTCTTTGACACGGGCATCATCTAAGACGTAGGAGCGAATTTGGCTGCCCCAGCCAATATCGTCCTTACTATCTTCGATGGCTTGTTGGGCACTGCGTTGTTTGCGCAGCTCTAATTCGTAGAGCTTGGCTTTCAATTGCTTCATCGCTTGATCGCGGTTCTGGAATTGAGAGCGCTCATTCTGGCAGGTCACCACAATACCTGTAGGATTGTGAGTGATACGCACTGCCGATTCCGTTTTGTTTACGTGCTGACCACCTGCACCTGAGGAGCGGAAGACGTCGATCTTTAAGTCCGCAGGATTGATGTCGATCTTGATGTCATTGTTGACTTCAGGGTAGACAAAGGCCGAGCAGAAAGAGGTATGACGGCGATTGTTGGAGTCAAAAGGCGATTTACGTACTAAACGGTGAATACCGGTTTCGGTACGCAACATACCGTAGGCATGTGGGCCCTCGAACTTGATCGTAGCGCCTTTGATACCGGCGACATCGCCCTCACTGATATCGGTGACCGTGCATTTAAAGTCATGCTTTTCACCAAACTTGAGGTACATGCGCATGATCATTTCCGCCCAATCTTGAGCTTCGGTACCACCAGAGCCTGATTGGATGTCCATATAGCAGTCGCTATTATCCAGCGGCTGAGAAAACATGCGCTCAAATTCGAGCTCTTTGACCTGTTCTTCTAAACGTTGGTAGTCGTTTAAGGCCTCTTGGTAAGCGTCGTCTTGAGCTTGTGGATCGCTCTCTTCTTGAGCCATTTCGTAAAGCATGGCCACATCTTCCAGACCTTGAGTGATCTGAGCAAAGATAGAGAGTACATGTTGCAAGCTTTGGCGCTCTTTGCCTAAGGCTTGGGATTGTTCTTGATCACTCCAGATCTCTGGAGCCTCAAGCAGACCGTTAACTTCTTCGAGGCGCTCTTGTTTAGCCTCTAAATCAAAGATACCCCCGTAAGGCATCGACGCGCTCTTGCAGCGCAGCTAAGCGAGTACTGATTGCAACGTGGTCTAACATGGTATCGCCCAAAAAGTAGGTCTCTAGCTTACATGATGCACTTGGCCTGCTGGGCCGTGAGGCATATGTGCAGAGACATTTATGACAGCCGAAAAACAACGTAGTTTACGGCAGAAAACGCCCAATTATAGCAAAAAGCACAGGGGCACAAAGCCGATAAACAAAGCTTTTTGTGCGAAAAGTGCTAGAATTTGGGGAGCCAATTATCGTGAAAAGCTCACATCGTGCAGCCATGAATCCGGAGAGCTGCAAATGATGGGGAACTGAGGAGAAAATTACAGATGCTAGCTGACGATATCAAGGTTTCAGTGACTAATGCCTTAAAGGAAGATTTAGGTGGTGCAGTCGATTTAAGTTTGGACGTTACAGCCCAATTAATACCTGACGATGCCGTCAACGAGGCTACTGTAATTACCCGTGAGCCTGGCGTGTTCTGCGGTAAAGAGTGGGTCGAAGAGGTTTACCGTCAATTAGGTGGTCGTGTCACCATTACTTGGTTTGTTAAAGATGGCGATGAGATCAAGCCAAACCAAGAGCTCTTCCACTTAAAGGGCCATGCTCGCACCATGCTAACCGCTGAGCGTACCACCTTAAACTTTGTGCAGACTCTGTCCGGTGTGGCTACCGTGGTGCACGAGTACGTTAAGGCCATGGGTGAGACTAAGACCCGCCTACTCGATACCCGTAAGACCGTTCCAGGCCTGCGCACTGCTTTAAAGTATGCCGTGACCGTTGGTGGTGGTCACAATCACCGTATCGGCCTCTTTGATATGTACCTTATCAAGGAAAACCACATCATGGCTTGTGGTTCCATCACTGCTGCCGTGAAAAAGGCTCGTGAGTTAAAGTCGGGCTTAAAGGTTGAGGTTGAGGTTGAGAACTTAACCGAGCTGCAAGAGGCTTTAGACGCTCAGGCCGAGATCATCATGCTCGACAACTTCGATTTTGACGACATGATTAAGGCTGTAGAGATCACCAATGGTAAGGCCCATTTAGAGATCTCGGGCAACGTTAACTTACAGACTATCGGCAAGTATGCCACTACTGGCGTGGACTTCATCTCGGTAGGTGCTTTAACCAAGAACGTGCGCGCTTTAGACTTGTCCATGCGCTTTGTAAAGCAATAAGAATCTTCGCAGGCAATTGCCCACAAGCAATAGGCATTAGGCAGTGTCCATGTGTTTGCTGCCCATTGCAGCACCAAAAAAGGCTCCAGATGGAGCCTTTTTTGTAGGTAGTGACACATGGTTGTGCCAGTATTAGGCCTTAGCGGGCCTTAGAGCGCTGGTTGTGTAGAAGTCATGAATCAGATGACAAGGCCTATGTCATCCACTTAGCTACAGGGCTCATAACAATGGTTTGGCAGGTGGCTCCAAACAGTTCTCGTGGCCATGTGCAAAAGGCTTATTTATGGCGTTTTACAAGGGGTATCAAACTTTTCCGCAACAACGATATTATGATGGCGCGTGTTTCAATTTTAGGATAATCTTAGAGCTATCGGGAGTTCCAAAACAAAGTTCGACTGAACTCTATTGGCAGAGTGTGCTCTCATGGGACTCTGGCCAGCATTCATGGAGGTCTAGAAGCGCATGGTTACATATCAATTGCCTAAATGGCAGCAATCAGATTTGCCGCCTATTACGACCAGTTTGTCGGATTTCATGTTGATCCGCGAAAATCAGTATTTGTTTGTTGACAAAACCGCCTATATATGCGGCTTATTCAGAAACAACAAGGTCTTTTTGTCACGGCCACGCCGTTTTGGTAAGAGTTTGCTACTCTCGACCATTCAAGAGCTTTTCACCAATGGCACTCAGAACTTTGAGGGCTTGGCCATTCACGATCTCTGGCATCGTCCCTGCCGTCCTGTGATCAGTCTGACGCTTTTTGGTCTAAACTCTCCTGAAACTTTTGAAGAGGGGCTATGTTATCGCCTGCGTACAGCTTTTGTTAAGGCTGGCTTTGTCGATGCTCGCTCCATTAATGCCAAAAACTTCATGGAGCTTTCCTCAGAACTAGAAATCCTTCAAGGCCGCACATCTATCGTTATGCTCATCGATGAGTGCGACTTTCCACTCTCTGCTAACCTAAACGATCGTGAGGGGTTCGACCACAATAAAAAGATTCTACGCATGTTCTATGCGTGGCTTCGCTCGCTAGGAAACATTGAGTTTCTAATGTTCACCGGCATCGGCCGCTACCAAGACACCTCAATGTTCACAGGACAGGATATCAAGGATATCTCTCTCGATCCTTCGTTTGCCTATTTGCTGGGCTACACTCAAGAAGAGCTGGAAAGCTATTTTGCTCCTCATATCAGTGCTGCTGCCTCATTGCTTAAGATCAGCGAAGAGCAGTTACTGGATACCCTCAAGCGCCAATATGATGGCTTTTGCTTTGATCGTGATGCCAGCACCTCGGTCTATAACCCTATCTCGATCAATAACTTTTTCCAGCAAGTAGTAGAAAAACCTGAGAGCGTTCCCGTTTTTGGAGCGTATTGGATGAATAGCTCCAATGCTGCTCCTGTGCTACGCACCTTTTTAGACCGCAATAAGCCAAGTCTGGCCTTTCTTGATGACGTAAAAGACTCGGGTATTGAGCTCAGCCAAAGTGAACTCAATAATGCCTATACTTTCGACGAACTGAATTTTCCAGCATTATTGACTCAAACTGGCTATTTGACCATTAAAGAGGTCACAACAAACTTCCAGAGTGACGATGATCGCTTCTATTTGTGCTCTTTTCCTAATCAGGAAATCGAGCAGGCTTATATCTCTATCTTTTTCCGCTACATCACCCAAAGCAGCTATAGTGGTGATGATAATTGGATCAGAAAAGCAACACAAAATCTGCTAAAAGCCTTCTACCAGAAGAATATTGCGCAGGTGGTCACTGAGATCAATGTCTTTTTGTGTGCTATTCCTTATGACCTGTGGATCAACGCAAAAGAAGCGACTTACCGCACCTACATTAGCTGGTGTCTCCAACTTAGTGTCGCGAACAAGGTTCGCTCCGAAACCTTAAACAATCGTGGCAGATCAGATCTTGAGTTCACGTTCAACGATTGTACCTACATCATTGAGCTCAAACGCCTACCGCAACAAAAAGATCCAAAAAATGCGGTTAAACTGGCAGATGTTGCTCAGCAGCAAGTCTATGATCGTGGTTATGGCTTTAATGATCTGGTCGATGGTGACACTAAGCGCTACGGTTTAGCTCTCGTGATAGCTGAGCGCAGTCGCCAAATTGAGTATTGGCGCTATTTCGATGGCACCCACGTGATTGCTGAAAATGCAGTTGCACCTATCAGCATGGAAAATCCACCCGAGCAGGCCAAATAGCTTGCTGAAGCAATAAGAAGCTTCACCTGTTATCCATTGGCAGCGAACAGAAGCCATGCGGCTACTGTTCCTTGCTGCCAAGCACCAAAAAAGGCTCCAGATGGAGCTTTTTTGTAGGTAGTGGCGCAATTTCGCGCCAATCACAAGCCGCTTAGAGGCCTATGTGATACCTTGCAGAGGCTTCAGTGAGGCTTAATCCTGCACCTCAGTGTTAACGCGTGGCATGATGCGGCAGACCAGCTCATAAGGGATAGTGCCACAGAGTGCAGCGATCTTCTCCACTGGCAGCCCCTCTCCCCATAAAATGGCCTCATCTCCGATCTTATCGGTGCTATCTGGGCCTAAGTCTACGAAGAGCATATCCATACACACATGGCCAGCAGTTGGTACATAGCGGCCATTGATGAGCACAGGGGCTCCATTTGGCATTGTGCGTGGGTAGCCATCACCATAGCCAGCGGCAACGATACCTAAGATGGTGTCATATGGAGCTGTCCATGCGGCTCCATAGCCCACACGATCGCCCTTTTTCAGTTTGCGGGTGGCGATAAGCGAGCTCTTTAAGGTCATGACTGGTTGTAAGCCTAAATCAGGGCCAGTCTTATCGGCATATGGGGAAATGCCATACATGATGATACCTGGACGCACGAATTGTGTACGGGCATCCTCCCACGAAATAATGCCAGCACTGTTGGCTAGGCAGAGATCGCCCTTAAAGTCTTTAGCTACTTCGTTAAAGTAGGCGATCTGTTCGCGATTGTAGTCTTCTTGTTCAGGGGTATCAGCGACGCTTAAGTGCGAGATCAGACCGATCGGCTGCACAATTTTTGAGGACTGCTCTAAGCGAGCCTTCATTTCCTGCACTTGATCACGCGAGGCACCTAAGCGGTGCATGCCAATATCGATCTTGAGCCAAGCGTGGATTGGCTTGTTAATAGGGGTGCGCTCAATGGCTTCGATCTGCTCGATATCGTGGATGGCAGTAAAAAAGCCTTGTTCCGCGATCACTGGGACATCTTCGGCGTTAAGAAAACCCTCGAGGAGCACTACAGGCTTTTTGATACCAGCCTCGCGCAGCTCCATAGCTTCAGGTAAGCGTGCTACCGCAAAGGCGTGGACGTGAGGATCTTGCTCTAAGGCTTGAGAGACGGTGATTAAACCATGGCCATAGGCATTGGCTTTGACCACAGCAATGAGCTTGGATTGTGGGACATAGCTTTGAATTTTAGCGATATTGCCCACAAGAGCAGGGAGGTTAATAACGGCAGTAACAGATTTCATACTTGTGGCCCGCGCGCATCTAACTATCGCGTCTTGGGCCTCCATTTTGAGAAAAAGAATAAGCAACCTCAAAGTAAGTAGGGCACATCTAAGCACAAAGAGAAAGGCCGAGATGGATGTGAGGCTGCGTTGGCCGCAAGGGACTGTAGATCTGCTTGATAAGTAGAGCAGCAAGACAATGCGGTCGGATAGTCAGTCTGTGAGCTGCTTATCCGAGGGCTCATTTTACCGCAATAGCGTGCGAGGCGCATGGTTAAGCCTTGGACGGTGCAAAGGCTTTTGGTACCTTTTGGTAGGGGCCGCTATGGGCCTAAGGCTAGGATGGGAGAGAGAGGGAACAGGTAGCTAGCTGCTATTAGCTCAGCTGCCTTTTGCCTGACAGCTGAGCTAAATTTGGTTAGGTATTAATGGTTACGCTATCTGCCGGTTGATTGTTAAAGGCCGTCTCAGCGTAGCCCTTATCGTAAAAAGCGGTGTATTCGCCCATAAAGTACAGATCGATGTCAGCTGTAGCGCCGTTACGATTCTTACCAATAATGAGCAAGGCCTGATGTGAGTTGTCCTCGCCACCGCTGGCTTGGCCATAGACCGCATCACGGTGCAAGAACATGATCATGTCTGCATCTTGCTCCAGAGAGCCGGATTCACGCAGGTCAGAGTTTAATGGACGGTGATCCTTACGATTATCCACTTCACGGTTTAACTGGGCTAAGGCAAGGATCGGAACATTGAGCTCTTTGGCCAGCATCTTTAACGAGCGCGATATTTCACCGATCTCTAAGGTACGGTTAGCGGCCTTGGTTTGGCTGCGCATTAACTGTACGTAGTCGATCATGATGACGCTGAGGCCGTCATTCTCTAAAGCGAGCTTACGGGCACGGGCGCGCAGTTCCAGCGGAGTGATATCTCCGCTGTCGTCGATGTACAGCTTATCGCGGTTGGTGTCGCCATGGCGCTCAGCTAAGAGCTTGACCTTACGCACCATATCCATCCATTGGTGGTTTTGTACCTCGCCTGACTTGAGCTTGTTCATGCTGACACGTCCAAAGGTGGACAGCAGACGCATAAGGATCTGCTCGGTCGGCATTTCTAAGGAGAACACCAAGGCTGGCTTGTGGATATTGGGGTTCATGGCGATGTTTGCTACGATGTTCATGGCAAAAGAAGTCTTACCCACAGATGGACGGGCCGCAATGATATTGAGGCTGCCAGGCTGCAGTCCTTGGGTAATGGCATCAAGCTCAGTATAGCCAGTAGGAATACCGGTCATCGTAGCCTCATGACGCAGGTTATCTTGGATCTGCATCAGGAGCTCTACTGCCTTTGGTACCGCAGGCTGAGGACCTTCATTGTTGTCTTGTGAGGCTTCAACTAACTTAAAGACTTCACCTGAGGCCTCATCAAAGATCTCTTTGACACTACGGCCTTGGGGTGCGTAGCACATGTCGATGATCTGCTCGCCTACAGCAATCATGGCGCGACGTTTGGCTTTATTGCGGATGATCTGCGCAAATTCGATCACAGCAGCAGTAGGGGCACCACTGTTGGTGATTAAAGTGTCGAGGTAGGAGCGACCACCGGCACGCTCTAAGTTGCCATCTGTCTCCAGCTGGGCACAAACAGCGGTTGGGTTGAAATCTTCGGTAGTAGCCGAGCGCTTTAAGATAGTGCTGTAGATAATACGGTTGCGATCAGAGGCAAATTCTTCTTCTTGCAGAGTACCTACGGACTCAGAAATGGCACTTAATAAGGTGCCGTCTTGCATGAGAGCACCGAGCAAATTACGCTCAGCCTCAAGATCTTTAGGCGGGTCGCGTAAGGTATTCTCATTGAGGTCAGACATGATGATCTCCTCAGAAGTGGACAAGAAGAAAAGCTAAAGCCGACAGCCGTGGCAGATATGTCTTGATCGTCCTGTCAGTGTTCGAAAAAGATTTAGGCATCTACCGCTATGACGCTGGCTCGCCTACGCGCTGGTTACGCGTGGTGGTGCTCTGTGGCTGGTACTTTGGCGATAGTGTTGCCATAGATCTTAGCAAGATCTTGGCTCTTGTGACGGTGAAAAATTGCTGCAATAGAGACGCCAAAGCTCACGATCTCTTGCCTTAAGCAAAAGCGTGCTATAAGAAAATAAACAAGGGAAAAATAGGAAAAGGGGAAAGAAAAGAAATGGCGCACCCGGAGAGATTCGAACTCCCGACCGATCGGTTCGTAGCCGATTACTCTATCCAGCTGAGCTACGGGTGCGCTGGTTGCTAGCGGCAAATCAAAACGAAGAGGTGATATGGCGCACCCGGAGAGATTCGAACTCCCGACCGATCGGTTCGTAGCCGATTACTCTATCCAGCTGAGCTACGGGTGCGTAGTTTTGTTTGCTACTGCAATGGGCAGTCTGGCGGAGAGAAAGGGATTCGAACCCTCGATACAACTTTTAGGTCGTATGCTCCCTTAGCAGGGGAGTACCTTCAGCCACTCGGTCATCTCTCCGTGACTGTGTGGCGGCATTATCCGAGTTTTGGTGATCCTTGTCAACTATTTTTTACAAAATTGTGTGCCAACCTTAAGGGACTCGCTGCCTAAACAGCTATAAAACTGCATAAATAAGCCAAAATATGCCTTTTGCAAGCGTTTGCAGTCCATAGACTCCAGAGGGCCCCTAAGGTGCTCTATGTGGCCAAGAGGCCATATGGCTCATATTGGCGGCCAGCGGCCTAAGCTTAAGGGCGCATGGGGCGCTCAGTGCACTGAACTTAACCATTGCCTAAAGTAGTTAAACATGGCGTTAGTGACCACAGGCTTTAGCCCCAGCTGGCTCTCGGTTTGTTGCAGCTCCGCAAAGCTCACTTGCGCCGCTACTTTTTCTAAATCGATACGCGACAGTACTTTTTTGCTATAAGGGCGCTTAGCGTCAAGAAATGTCATGGTGGGCAAAAAGGCCTGCACTTGGGGGCTGTTAAGCAGCAGCATGGTGACGTAGGCTGTCTCATAGCTGCTAAAGCTCAAAAAGTAGCAGGTGTCGTCGGTCATGACTGGTTTGCCGTCAGGACTATACAGCAGGGCAAACAAAGGCTTCTTAGCAAAACCGCTGATCCCGACTTTAAAAGGCGCAAAGGTGTAGGGGCCAATGCCAAAAAGAGAAAAGTCAGGGGCACCGCGATAAATAGAGCTCTTGCGTGCAGCAAAACGGGCGTAATGCTCTGGTGCAGACAGGTACTTCCAGAATAAAGGGGCATCTTGCTGAAGATGCGCTGTATCCTCGCGTAGCTGGCGCTGTGTCACCATCACATGCTTTTTAAAGGAGCTGATTATCGGGGCTTTGAAATGGCTGCCTTTAACTAGCGGAAAGATGTACTCATTTTCCACTTGGACTGGCTCTTTTAGGCCATTGAGGAATTGTCCTTTTGCGTCTAAAGTCAGTTCCATAAGAGCAGCGCAGTCATGTTTGAGTCCTTGTCGCCATGGGAGGCAGCACGTGCCATCAAACTCGTAGGTGGCTGCTGTTGAGGTAGCTGCGCCTTGGTCGCCGTAAGGAATCTGGCTGTAGAAGCGGCCATTGAGGTAGCCACAGCTGTATTTGCGCTGTGGGGCTTGTGGCGGCTGCCAGTCGTAGACGGTACAGCTATCTGGGTTAGAAGCAGCATCAGGAGCAAGCTCTATGAGCAAGAGGCAAGCGCTAGCATCGATGCCAAAGACTTTATGGGCATCAAACTCTAAGAGCTCGCATTGCTTAAAGCCGATCTGCAGGCGTTTGATCTCTTGGAAGACCTTTCGGGCAACTGAGGTTTTGCACAGCATGGCTACATAGGCTTGGCTGTCGCGGTATTCGTGGATCAGCTGCATGATGATGGCAGTTGCCAGATCAAAATTGCTCTCACCAGTGAGTGCTGCAAGGCCATGTAGGCCTTGGGAGGCGGCCGATTGTTTGGGTGGTTGCGTTGCGCCTAAAGCAGAAAGTGTGGCGCTAGTGACCCAAGGTGGGTTGCCTAAGATCAATATGGGGCCAGAAAGAGCCGCTGCTGAAAATAGCTTGCGGGTTGCAAACCCAAAGATATCGGCATTGTGGATAGTGACGCGTGGATCAGTGAGAGCCTTGCGGCAGGTGGTGCAGTACTCGGGATTGAGCTCAATGCCTATGTACTGTTGCGCATCAAAAATCATGCTGGCTTGCAGAAGATGGCCTAAGCCGCAGGTGGGTTCGAGCACAGCTACCGGTCTAAGACCACGGTCGTGGTGGAGGTAGTGGCAGATGGCCTGGGCAAAAGCCTCTGGCGTCTGATAGTCCCCATTGGCGCGTTTAGAGACAGACATGGCAGTCCTCAAAACGACAAAGGGAGGCAAAAGCCTCCCTCTTGGAATGGTGCGACATATGCGCAGAGCTCAGGTCACAAGCTAGTGCTCTTCTGGCTCAAAACCAAGGTCAAGTTCGCTAGTAGCGTCACTACTAGAGCGTTGCTGGTTTTGGGCGCGAGAGCTTTGCTTTTGCGAGCGCTCTTGCTCTTGGCTTTGCGCATAGAGCTGATCGCGCAAGATCGTGAGCTCGCTTGGAGCTTCGATGCCTAGACGCACCTTATTGGCCTTGATGTCGACTACAGTTACAGTAATATCCCTTCCGATATGTAGTTTTTCACCTTTCTTCTGGGATATTACTAGCATTTATAAATGCTCCTGCAGATATGGCACAACCGAGGCAATGGCGTCATCTAAGCCTGCCTTCTTGGTGCCACCGGCTTGGGCCATGTCTGGACGACCGCCACCCTTACCATCGACATAAGCAGCAACAGCGTTGACTAAATCGCCAGCCTTCAGCTTGCTGGTTAAGTCCTTGCTCACAGCTGCAATTAAGTTGACCTTATCGCTGTGCTCATCAGCAGAGCCTAAGACCACAATGCAGGTCTTTAAGCTGTTCTTGAGCTCATCAACGGCCAGACGTAACTCACGCATTGAGTAGCCATCGGTCTTAGCAGCCACCACCTTGATGCCCTTAACCTCTTGAGCGTTATGGGCTAAGTTGATGCTGTCTAAGTGTACCAGCTTCTCCTTTAAGAGCATGTTCTCATGCTCAATGGAGTTGGTGTGCTCGATCATGTACTTCATGCGCTCAACAATGCTGAAGTTATCAGTCTTCAGAATGTTGCAGGCCTGAGAGATCACACGACCAATGGTTTGCTGATACTCAATAGCGCTAGGGCCAGTCATAGCTTCGATACGGCGGATGCCGGAAGCGATGGACTCATCAGAGGCAATGAGGAAGTAGCCTAAGTCACCGGTACGGGTGGCATGGGTACCGCCGCATAATTCCTTGGAGAATGGAGCCATCGACACCACGCGCACTTGACCATCGTACTTCTCATCAAAGAGAGCCATAGCACCAGTTTGCTTAGCGGCATCTAAGTCCATGACATCGGTGGTAATAGGCACATTCTCACAGATGTACTCATTGACTAAAGCCACAACCTGCTGGCGTTCTTGGGTCGAAAGTGGGTGTGGATGCGAGAAGTCAAAGCGCAGACGATCTGGGCCAACAGAAGAACCCTTCTGTACCACGTGATCACCTAAGACGGCACGTAAGGCAGCGTGCAGTAAGTGGGTAGCTGAGTGGTTAGCAGCAATGCGCTTACGGCGCTTGGCATCCACAATGGCTTCGCACTCATCGCCCATCTGGAACTCACCTAACTCTACACGGCCCATGTGAATGATGGCCTTGCCGACGTATTTGGTGTTTTCCACGATGAAGAGGTTATGACCGCAACGGATCTCACCAGTATCACCGATCTGACCGCCCTTTTCGCCATAGAAAGGAGTCTTTTCTAAGACGATCACAGCTTGCTCATCAGTCAGGATCTCATTGCATGGCTCAATGCCCTTGAACATAGCAATGATCTTGGCGTGATCTTGAGTCTTGTCGTAACCAGTGAACTCAGTCTCAGCGTTGAGCTTGAGTTCCTTGTTGTAGTCGATACCGAAAGTCGAAGATGCCTTAGCACGCTCACGCTGCTTTTGCATCTCGCTCTCAAAGCCGTCCATATCCACGATATAGCCGCGATCACGCACTACGTCTTGGGTTAAGTCGGCTGGGAAGCCATAGGTGTCATAGAGCTTGAAGACCACCTCACCAGGGATGGTACGCTCTGCACCTAATTTCTCCAGTTCGCTATCGAGCAGGGATAAGCCACGATCTAAGGTGTTTAAGAACTGCTCTTCTTCCTTCTTTAAGGTGCGCTCAATTAAGGCTTGTTGCTCAACCAGCTCTGGATAAGCATGGCCCATGAGCTCGACTAACTTAGCCACAACCTTGTAGAAGAATACTTCCTTGGCTCCTAACAGACGGCCATGACGCACAGCGCGGCGAATAATGCGGCGCAGCACATAACCACGGCCCTCATTGGATGGCAGCACACCATCAGCAATCAGGAACGAGCAGGAACGAATGTGATCGGAGATCACGCGCAGCGACTTGGAGGACTTGTCGGTAACGTGCAGGATCTCAGCGACGTTATCAATCAGCGAACGGAAGAGATCGATATCGTAGTTCGAGTGCACACCTTGGAGCACAGCAGCAATACGCTCAAGGCCTAAGCCATTGTCGATCATTGGCTTGCCTAAAGGCTCAAAGGTACCGTCAGCTTGACGGTTGTACTGCATGAACACGATGTTCCAGATCTCGATGAAGCGATCGCCGTCCTCATCAGGTGATCCTGGAGGGCCGCCCCAGATATCTGGGCCGTGATCGTAGAAGATCTCCGAGCAAGGGCCGCATGGGCCGGTATCGCCCATTTGCCAGAAGTTGTCGGAGTTGTAACGACCACCCTTGTTATCACCGATGCGCACAATCTTTTCAGCTGGCAGACCGACGATGTTATGCCAAATGTCATAAGCCTCATCGTCTTCAGCGTAGACGGTGACCATCAAGGACTCTTTAGGTAACTTGAAGCCTTCGGTCAGTAAAGTCCAAGCGTAGGTGATTGCCTCTTTTTTGAAATAGCCACCAAAGCTGAAGTTACCCAGCATTTCAAAGAAGGTATGGTGGCGGGCGGTGTAACCCACATTGTCGAGATCGTTTTGCTTACCACCAGCGCGTACACACTTTTGAGCAGTAGTAGCGTTGATGTAAGGTCTTCTATCTTTACCGAGGTAGACATCCTTAAACTGGTTCATACCAGCGTTGGTAAAGAGAAGAGTAGGATCGTTGTATGGCACCAGCGAACTCGAGCGCACGATCTCGTGGCCGTGATCCTTAAAGAAATTGAGATACGTGGAACGTATCTCATCTGTTGTCATAAACATCAGGAAAAAACTCTTAAAATGGAGGAAGTCTAAGGTCACCCAGACGAGGCAACATCCTAGGCTGCCCGCCATTATACTGCAAACTAACGGTAGATATGGGAAAAGCCGTGTCTTATGGCTACAACTCCAACTTTCTCAGACTGGTAGATCTCCTCAGTACTCTGCAACGTAGTGCACAGAAAGGGCGCAAAACGTTTAGCTTGCACCTTTTCGAGTGAAAACACTATGTTCCCACCCTCAATGTCGTGTTCTTTTAGCAGAGGCTTTGGGCCTATATTGCTATCCGTGGTGAGCAAGAAGCCCTTATTTAAGCCTCTGTTAGGTATTATTCCCAAAAGTTATAGCCGCCCTTGCAAAAGTAATATTGGACTATAGGTGATGGCATTGTTACCTTAGCTTTGCCATCAGTCATGACGATGCAATTTCTCTAATTTGCTCTGCGTTTTCCTTAGGAAATTCGCGCCCTTGAGCGCCTGTGCTCTATTGGTGTTAAGCTGTTGGGCTGTCCCATTGAAAGGCCTAAAGTAGCCAAAGCAGCACTTCCAAGGGAACTGTGTACAAGACACAGAGAGCGTTTCAGCTAAACAAGCAATAGCAATGACCACCAAGTCTAGCCACGGTCGATTAAGGCCTAGCGGTGGTCACAGGTAGCAAGAAACTGCCTTGAGGAGTGTGTGTCGTGGGTATCTTTCGTTCTGCTGCTGATCCTTCCCAGATAGGGGTAGCAGCGTTAAATGAGGCCTCTGAGCCTACAGCAGTTGTGCCAACATGGTTGGTTGTGGGCTGCGTCAGTCTCTGCCTATTCTTAACGTCTTATGTGGGTAATGCACTGACGGTGGCAGTGCCGTACTTTGTAGAGTTATATCACTGCCCACCCCACATCGTGACTTTAGCCACCAGTGCCTATGCTACAGCTTTGGCCTGTGTGCTTTTGCCAGCTTCAATCTTGGCTCGTCATTTCGGCAATAAGCGGATCTTTGTTTACGGCCTGCTGGGATGCGTGCTGTTTACTGCTTTGATTCCTTTGTCGCCAACCGTGTGGTGCCTGTTTTTAGGCCGCTTTTTCCAAGGGGCCAGTGCCGCCTTATGTCTGAGTACTGCCATGGCCATCATTTCTGAGCAAGTACCAAGCAAACAGCGCTTTGGAGCCATCGGTATTGCCGTATGTCTCACCTACAGTGGAGTGTCCTTATCCCTGAGCTTTTCTGGCGTCATTATCGATAATATTGGATATGAGTGGATGTTCTATTGCAGCGCTGTGGCGTTTGCTCTGGTGTTAGCTGTAGCTACAAAATTACCACGCTCGCAGGTGCATGCAGTGCAGACCCGTTTGCCACTCACCAAAATTGCTTTATTTGCCTTAGCTATTGGCTTATTCCTGTTGTCCTTAACAACTTTAGCTACGCAAGAGCTGGCATCTTATGGCCTTTTGGTGGCAGTGTTGGTCTTAGCCTTAGTGGCTCACCACGATTATCGCTTAAGCAAGCGTTTTGGCTTGCATCACCATGCAACGGCTCAGCAGGCAACGGCTGCCAGTGAGTCTAAGCCTGAAGCTCAATCTCAGCGCGAGTCGGCTCCGGTCGAAGTAGTGATCCCTGTGCACTTCCTCACGCATAACCGTGCCTTTTTGGCTTGTTTCTTGGTGAGTGTGACTGCCTACTTCTCGGTCATGGCTGAGCCTGTGCTTTTAGCCTTGTTCTCGCAGTTCACCTTAGGCTTATCAGCCACTACAGCAGGCTTCATTATCGTGGTACAGCCTATTACCATTGCCTTAGTGTCGGCCTGTACAGGACGCCTAACCCGCTATTTGAGTGGTAATACGGTGGTGACCTTAGGTCTTATCATCCAGACTATTGCCTTGGGATCGTTTGTCTTCATTGATGAGACTACAACGCCACTGGATCTAATCATTAGACAGCTGTTCGTGGGCACTGGTTTTGCGCTGTTCTCCGCACCTAATACCACTTTGCTGACTTTTGCGGTGGGCCGTGCAAACTTTGCTTTGGCCTCCAGTACTCAGCAAGTTGGCAGATCTTTAGGTCAGGCTGCCAGCTTAGCCTTAGTTTCGCTGACCATCTCAGCAGTAGTGACAGCGTTGCCTAACACCGAGCTCTATCGCTTACAGTTTGCTGACGCTTCGGTGCTGATCTTAGCTATCAGTGCGCTTTCAGGATTGCTGGGAATCGTGTCTTCTGTTTTTGGGTGGTATGTTGCTAAGCACGCTAAGGCTCAGCAGATATCTCAAAGAGAATCTCAAGACAATGCTGGCGAGCCTATAGAGGCAGAGGCTGCTAAAGCCGCTGTGATCCAAGCCTAAGATGGACAGAGGTTCGGAGGGCAAGATCTAATTCAGGTGCATTGGTTGCCATGTTGAGCATGTTAAACTTAGCTTAGGCTTATTGTCGCTTAGGAGAGGTAATAAGCCTTAGGAACCAGCTTCTTCGCATAGTTTGGAAAGTGACGGAGTTTGTGTGAGCAATATGATCCCTAAGTGCTTTGTAATTAACATGCCAGCATCGCAGCAGCGTCGTGAAATGATGGAGCCGCAGTTGCAGAAGCTTGGCTTTGATTATGAATTTTTTGCTGCGACTGATGGCCGTCATTTGTCCGAAAAAGAGATGCAAAAATGTCAGCCTGATGATCGTGTTACCTTGAATTTGAGAGGGGGCTTTAAGGTCTTCCTTGAGGGTAAAGTTACTGCCAAGGAGATTGGTTGTGCTTTATCTCATTTGCGCTTGTATCAGCATATCGTTGATCTGGGATTAGATCGGGCTCTGGTTTTTGAGGACGACTTGCATATTCACCCTGATATGGTCATGGCTTTGGAGAACTTGGACTGTATAACTGAGCCATGGGATGTAGTGAACTTCTCTTTCCACATGGGTGTGCATGATTTACCGTGGGCACGCAAGTACTACTTTGGCCCAAGTAAAGATTACTACTTTAAGCAGATCGGCATGCAAAACGTCTACTTGGATATCTGGCGTAATAGGTGTCGTATGGTGGGCTGTACTGCTATGTATGTGATCACCAAACACGCTTGTGAGCGTTTGCTGGAGATTGGTTACCCTGTCCGTATGCCATCAGATTATTTGTTGGGTTTGCTGTGCTACAACGAACTGCGTATGTTTCGCGCCTATCCGATCAAGCATTACACCAGCTTTAGTGCAGCAGAGTCGACAATTGACGATCGCTTAAGCCATAGATTAGTACGTAGATAGCAGCAAGAGCGATCTGAGGACGCTGGCTGCATGCAAAAAGTCCCGCATCAGCGGGACTTTGGGTGAAAACTTGCTTTTAGCAGCGTAGCTTAGCGCTCAGGAGGTAGCTGGTAGCCAGCTGGACGCTTCACTTCTTTATCGAGCTCGTGCATGGCTGCAATCATGCGCTCACGCAGCTCTTGATTGGCCTTATTGATTTGTGAGCGCTCTAAGGTGGCTCCTTCTACTGGCTCTAAGAGCTTAATGTGCACTTCACCATTGTCGAGACGGCCTAAGTCAATCTGTCCAGCGTAGGTAGAAGTGACAAAAGGGATCACCTTAACTTTAGCTAACATGGCGGTGTGTAGGGCTCCACTCTTAAAAGAGCCTACAGGGCCATAACCAGAGCGAGTGCCTTCAGGGAACATCCAGATAGAGAGCTGCTTGGTCTTGATCTTGTCTACGATCTTTAAGAAGGTGTCGCCTGCCTTGGAGCGCTTTTCACGATTGAGCAGGATATTACCCGAGAGGAAGAAGAGAATGCCAAAGATCGGGGTGTAGAGCAGGCTCTTTTTACCGACACACACTAAGCCAGGTTGTGGCAGATGGGCCATGGTCACAATGTCCCAATTGCTCTGGTGTAAGCCCACAAAGATGGCAGGCATGTCCTTACGTACTGACTTAGGATCAAAGTGCAGTACCACTTTAACGCCAATGACCCTTTGCGCGAGGCACAGCATTTGGGTGAGAGCGTACACATTGCCCTTGTGCATAGGACGGCACAAGCACACGATCAGACCAAAGATCAGCCAGAGTAAGGCCATGATCAGCAGGATCAAGACTCGTATTGGATAGATAATGAAGCGCATAGGGCACCCTGATTGGCAGATTGGTTTGGCAGGTTAGCCAAGATGGCTAGAGAGCCAAGACAAAAACAGCCTTGCTGATGGTTTTGTGAGAGGCTGTGGCCGTAATAAGTGGTTAGCTTCGCTTGGTGGTTGGGGCTTGCTAATGCGCAAACAGTGCTGCATAGCAGCCAGTGCTCAACTCCCAGCCTGTAGGCTAACAACAAAGCCATATTTTACGCCGCTTGCGCTGGTTTACATACAAGATTTGGTTTTTTGTCATTACTGAATTTGCTGGGTAGGGGTGATGTTGCAAACCAAACTTTGTTATTCTGTCATCATAGTAATAGCAAGCCTACAAAATAGCGGTTTGAGACTGCATCAGAAAGGAGTGTTTGCTCATGGGAATGTATAACCCGCCACACCCAGGCGAAATGCTAAAAGAGTTTATGAGTGACAGCATCACAGTTACGCAATTAGCTGCCGACCTATGCATTACTCGCACAGCCCTGTCCAAGATCGTGAACTGCAAAGCTTCTATCAGTCCTGTTATGGCTGAAAAACTAGCTATAGCTTTTCCGTTTACGACGCCAAAGATGTGGCTTATTTGGCAAAATGACTATGATCTGTGGCAGATAGAACACGACCCGAAAAAGTTTGCTGCAATTACCAAAAACGTCACACCCGATGTACTCAACAGAGCTAAGCCTGACGACAAGCCCACTGACGATGATCTAGACGACTACATTTAGAAAGCCCCTGTGCTAAAGGGGCTATTACTAGCAGTGGCTTAATAGCCACCTTGGAGATAGGCCTTTGCCTCTGGGCCTCTATCCAAAAAGGCAGAGGTCTGGTTAAGAGTTTGGCGTCAGCAGCGGCAGGTCGATGTCTATAGGCGTTAAGTCCTTTTCATCAGCACTGATATTCAGCGGTGGCGTGTCCTGAGCTGGATCAGTGCTTTCAGGGGCGGGCGCTGCCACTGGTGCAGGGATCACTTCAATGAAGTTAACCCTTTGTACCACTGTAGGTAAGGTTTCGTCTATGCGCTAACGGCTGCTGATTCGCTCGATAATGAGAAATGAGAGCAAGAGGCGGCGCTTCTTTCTCCTGAGTTGCCTCGGGGATCCGCGCCGATTTTATATGAAGAAAATGTACAATCCACCCCATCCAGGCGAAATGTTAACCGAGTTTATGGGTGATATGACGGTTACACAATTAGCTGCCGACTTAAATGTTACCCGTCCAGCCCTGTCCAAGATCGTGAACTGCAAAGCTTCTATCAGTCCTGTTATGGCTGAAAAGCTAGCAGTAGCTTTTCCTTGCACAACACCAGATACGTGGCTTATCTGGCAAAACAGATATGATCTGTGGCAATTAGAGCATGACAAGAAAAAGCTTGCTGGAATTATTAGAAACGTCACACCAGATGTGCTCAAGAGAGTTAAGTCTGGCGAATAGCCGCTGCGACATATTACTGAGCATGTTAGAGGCTGCTCTCTGAGAGGATGCAGCCTTTAGAAAGCCCCTGTGCTTAAGGGGCTATGACTTGCAATGTACAGCTGGAGCGGGATAGCCCCAGCCCTATCGAAGATAGGCATGAGCGCAGATAGACTGCCTTACCTCTGAGCCTCTCCAAAAAGACGGCAGTATGGCCCAAGCGGTTAAGAGTTAGGCGTCAGCAGTGGCAGGTCGAGATCAATAGGCGTTAAGTCCTTTTCATCGGCACTGATATTCAGCGGTGGCGTGTCCTGAGCTGGATCAGTGCTTTCAGGGGCGGGCGCTGCCACTGGTGCAGGGATCACTTCAATGAAGTTAACCCTTTGTACCACTGTAGGTAGGGTTTCACCAATACGTTCACGGCTGCTAATCCGCTCGATGATGTCAGCAGCAGGTATTAAGAGCTTGCGCTTATCTGAGTGGATCTTGACGCTATCGCCTTCGTGGATACAGACGATATCTGCTACTCCATCTAAGCCTTGGTTGAGCTTAGGACCAGCGATCTTCATCAGCTTAAGTCCCTTACCACGTGGCAAGATACTAAGCTCGCTGCAGCGGTACACCAAGAGACGGCCTTGTTTACTGGCCACCACAATGATGTCGTTGGCCGGATCCTTTACAGGAATTGGACGGAAGAGGATAGCTTCCGGATCCAGAGTCACAAGGCTCTTACCGGCCTTATTGCGCGAGACCATATCGCCTAAAGCACAGATAAAGCCGAAGCAGCGGTCATTAGCCATGAGGTAGTAATCCTGTGGCTCACCGCTGATCACTCCGATGATCGACTCATTGTTTTGCAGAGCAATCTTGGTAGAGATTGGCTCACCCTGACCACGGGCTGATGGTAAGTCCTTAATCAGTACACTGAAACTACGGCCTAAGTTGCTGATAAAGACAGCGTATTGGTTGCTCTTACCAATAGCGTGCGACAGGTAGCTATCACCGCTACGATAAGACAGGGCATAAGGGTCGATGTTGGTACCTGTAGCAGCACGTACCCAACCCATTCTGGACAATACTACGGTCATGGTCTGGCTTGGAGTGGAGACCGTAGTATCCATCTCTTTAGCCTCTGCGCGCTCGACCACATGGCAGCGGCGCTTGTCACCGTACTTTTTAGCATCGGCTTGCAGCTCTTGCTTTAAGAAGCCTTTAAGCTTCTCTGGGTGCTCCAGCAGGGTTTGCAGTTCCTGCTTTTCAGCTAAGAGCTTGTCAATCTCCGCTTGGATCTTCTCTTCTTCGAGACGAGCCAGCTGACGCAGCTTGGTATCGAGGATGTACTCTACCTGCGTTTCGCTGAGTTTGTAGCGCTGCATCAGAGTGGCTTTTGGGTCATCATCGTTACGGATGATCTCAATGACGTCATCTAAGTTTAAGAAGACGCTCATTAAGCCCTCAAGCAAGTGCAGGCGCTTGTTGACTGCTGTGAGGCGATGGGTGAAACGCTTTTTGACGGTCTCGGTACGGAAGGTCAACCACTCACGTAAGATGGTGGCGAGATCTTTAACCTGAGGCTTGCCATCGAGGCCTAAGATGTTGAGATTGACGCGATAGGTGCACTCAAGATCGGTCGTGGCAAAGAGGTGGCTCATCAGGGCTTCAGTGTCCACACGGTTGGAGCGTGGCACAATGATGAGGCGACATGGATGCTCATGATCGCTAGCGTTAACCAAGTCAGCTACCCATGGCAGCTTCTTTTTGACCATGAGATCAGCGATCTCTTTTTCCACCTGACCTACACCTACTTGGTACGGTAAGGCCGTGATGACAATGCCTTCTTTGCTCTCTTCGTAGACAGCACGGACACGGACTGTACCTTTGCCGGTTTCGTAGATCTTACGCAGCTCTGCTGCTGGGGTAATGATGTCAGCACCGCTTGGGTAGTCAGGGCCTTGGACATACTTCATGAGCTGAGCGACAGTGGCCTCAGGGTGATCTAAAAGATAGATCGAGGCCTTTAAGAGCTCATTGAGGTTGTGTGGAGGAATGTCGGTGGCCATACCCACAGCAATACCCATGGTGCCGTTGAGCAAGATGTTAGGGACGCGGGCAGGGAGAGCTTTAGGCTCGTCCACGGTACCATCGAAGTTAGGTACCCAATCGACGCAACCTAGGTTTAGATCTTCGAGTAACAGCTCTGCGTTTGGCGAGAGACGAGCCTCGGTATAACGCATAGCAGCAAAAGATTTAGGATCTTCGACGTCACCCCAGTTACCTTGGCCATCGATCATTGGGTAGCGATAGGTAAAAGGCTGAGCCATAAGTACCATAGCCTCATAGCAGGCGCTATCGCCGTGAGGGTGGTATTTACCTAAGACTTCACCCACAGTACGGGCGGATTTGACGTGCTTAGCCTTGTAGTTGATGCCTAATTTGGCCATAGCGTAGATGATACGACGCTGTACAGGCTTCATGCCGTCAGTGACGGAAGGCAGAGCGCGGTCACGGATCACGCTCATCGAATAATTGAGGTAGGCATCTTGCGCAAAGTTTTTGAGGCTCATGCGCTCAATGCCCTCGAGACTTAGCTCGCTAGCTTTTAGTTCGCTCATGTGTTCCTTCCAACAAAATGATCTGTAATCATGGTGCAATGGCTTGGTCACTGGGTAGTAGACCTGCCTTTGCAGCTTGAGCTTACGGCGACCTAAGATCCGTCTATCTTGCCATGTGGCATGATGCAGGCTCCACCAGCCTGTATGACGGTCTATCTTTCTATGGGGTGGCGTTCCATTCTAATGGAAAAATGGCTCAGCACCAAAATGCAATGCTCTCTGTTCCCTTGCTCGCTTCACCTAAAGGAGGCAAGAACAGTTGGAGAAATAAGGCTGAGAGATTGGTGGTCAGGAAAAGCTCACTGCCTGTTCTAGAGTGAGCTTGCTTGGTGGCCTTAGAGGCTCCAAGCTTTGTAAGCGCAGAGTAGATCCAAGCGTAAGAGAGCCTTTGTCTGCTGCCTTCAATCTTGAGCGGTAAAAAGTATGATCCATCCTCGTCAGTTGTGGCGTTAATCCTGATAAAATCGCAGATCGTATGCCTTTTAGGTGTGCGCTATGCTTGAAAGAGGAGCAGCCTTTTTAGGGCAGTAATATTTAGAGCTTTGGATGCGTTTTTTCGGGGAATTGTTTTGCACGTGTTGCGATTTTTTGGTGAAGCCTTAGTCCAAAAGGCTGCTAGAGTTTTTGGGGAAATAATGGGTGCGGGCGCTAAAGTTATGGTTAAAGCCGTATTGTCTTTGAGCTTAGTCTGTATACTGCTTGGTGGTAGCTCACAAGCTATAGCAGCAAGCTCAGCTGAGAACTTAACTGCTGCTCTACCAGCCGGTCTCTATACCCGTGCGGTGATGGACGCGATTGAAGAAGACGCTGATTTTAACTACGTGCGCTTGGGCAAAATTGCCGGATTAGCTATCTTCCCTAAAGGCTACACTTCGGTTAAGGGCTTAGTGGACAAGGTGGTGGTCTATAAGATGCGCCACCAGATGCTGCTGCTCAAAAACGACAGGGTTGTACGCTCCTATTGGATTGCATTATCTGATCGTCCTGAGGGCGATAAGGTGCGTGAGGGGGATCGCCGTACTCCAGAGGGCGTCTATACCCTCGATTACGTCAAAGAGAACTCCTATTACTATCGGGCTTTTCATATCTCCTATCCTAACCTCAAGGATATCGAAGAAGCCCGTCGCTTGGGGGTACGTCCAGGTGGTATGATCATGGTTCATGGACAGCCTCCATCAAATAGCGAGTATCACGAGACGGTGCAGCGCTCTGATTGGACTAATGGCTGTATTGCCATTCTGAATCCAGAGATCGACGAGTTTATCTCCTTGGTAGATCCTGGAACCCCAATTGAGATCTTGCCTTAGGCAGCAAAGCGAACATAACCCAAGTAAGACAGTGGCTCAGAGGGAGAGAATAGGTAGTATGTCTAAAGCTAAGGATTTATTTTTTGCGCTGCGTGATCGGGTGCGCTTTATCTGGGCACGCAATAAGTTCACCTTTATGCCTTTTGGTAAGGTCGAAGACTTTGACCTTAAGCAGATGCGCCATATCGTGATCTTAAAGGTCGATGGCAAGCTCGGTGACACTCAGGTCATGACTCATTTTTACCAGACTCTGCGTGAGCAGATCCCCGATCTCACGCTGTCGGTAGTGTGCCCACCAGCTTTAGCGCCTATCTATGCAGATGTCTTAGGCTTTGATCAGGTGTGCACCTCTTCTCGTAAACCTCGTAAGAGTGAAATTGAGTACATTTGCCAAAAGCTTACCGGTCCAGAGTCTGCCTGCCAGTATGTGGACTTAGTAGTTACTACAGAGCCTATTTTTAAGCCGCGTGACTTTATTTTTAACTATAACCTGCGTCCACGCTATGTAGCAGGTTGTGCCCCAGTGCTTAAGGGCAGCGAGATCAACCTGTTTTTGTTTGATCCTTATAAGGACATGCGCCATATCACAACTTGCTTTACTGATTTTATGCAGCAAGGCAAGCTGCCTTTTAAGCCAGTGCACTATGTTCCTCTATACTCGTCTGAAAAGTTAGCCGAGGCAAAGACTAATCTAGGCTTAATCCCAACAGAGGGGCAGGCTATTCACTCTGAGGCTCCAGTGGTGGTTGGTATTAACCCTTGTGGTGCTTCAGTACGTAATCGTGTGATTCCAGCAATGGTAAGCACTTTAGTGAAGCAGTTGCAGGCTAAATGGGGAGCACATGTAGCCACAGGTCAAGAAGGACAAGGTAGCGCTCAGCGTTTGATTCTATTGCTATTATGCCCTGCCTCTTTACAGGACTTTGTGGATGAGGTTAAAGCTCAGGTAGGAAGCGTAGAGACTAAGAATTTTGAGCTACGTACTCTACCACCTGTAGATGTTGAGAGCTTTGCTGCCTATATTGGTGCTTTGCAGGCGTTAGTAACGGTTGATACTGCCACCGTGCATTTAGCTTGCGCTAGTGATGTTCCACAGCTGTGTTTTTATCGTGGTGAGGATAACAGCATGGAAACCCAGCGTTGGTGTCCGTATAGTGATGTGGCTGAGGTCATTAGCTCTAATACGGATCGCCTCGATATTATGGACAGCGAGCTTTTTGTCAGCCGTAGTATGAGCTTCTTAAGCAGAGTTCTAGCTTTGGACTAACGTTGGAGCTGAGAGCTTTGGTCTTGATGGAGGTATGAGGCAAAATGAAATAAGGAGCCTAAATCGTGAGCTTTATTTCAAGTTTAGCGGTAAATTTGAAATAAGAGGACTAATTTTGCGTCCTTATTTCAAGTTAGGGGGTAGCCATCATGGTCTCACCGCGTTCAGGAAGCTACAAGCGGCACAGCATTGGTGTGAATAATGGGCCGAGTGATGACTCATATGAGTCCTTTTGTCCTGCGCCTTTGCCTCCTAATCCACCCCTTGAGCTTTCTTCGCGCATGGTTGCTTTGCTGGTTAAAGCTACCGGCTGTATCCGCGAATTAGACGTCAGAGTACAGCTCACTCCCAATGTTGAGCCTTTCATTGCCATGCTGGCCTTAAAAGAAGCCCTCATGTCATCGCAGATTGAGGGCATAGCTGTGACCTTGGAAGAGCTCTTGGATCCGCAGCGTGAGGAAAGCACCAATCCTGCTGTGCTCGCTGTGGTTAATAATGCTGCCGCTACTGAGTTCGCTCTCCAAGAGCTAAAGCATGCGCCATTGTCTAACCGTCTGCTTAAGGCCACCCACGCTGTATTAATGCATTCAGTGCAGGGAGAGCCGAGAAATATAGGCGAGTTTAGAACCACTCAGAACTGGATTGGTCGGCGGGGCTCTACGCCGCAAAATGCCCTATATGTGCCACCTGCTCCTGATGACATGTTGCGCGCCATGGATGATTTAGAGCGTTACATCCATGGTGACGTGTATGATGACGGTTTGGATGTGTTGATCAAGGCAGCCTTAATCCACTACCAATTTGAGACGATCCATCCGTTCATCGATGGCAATGGGCGCATGGGGCGTTTGCTAATAACTCTGTTTTTGCATGAGCAAAGAGTGCTATCTAAGCCTGCTCTCTGTATCTCCTGTTTTCTCAAAAAATATCGTAGGGAGTATTACTCACACCTGATGGAAGTTAGAACAGCTGGCCATTTCGAGCAATGGGTGCAGTTCTTTTTGCAGGCTCTGATCGAGGCAGCTGAAAATACTATTGCGACCATTAAGGTGTTAGTTGCATTGCGGCAGCAGAATCAGGCTTTGATTGCTCAGTCAGGTCGTGCAGCCGCAAGAACGCTAAAGGTTTTCGATTACTTAGAGCGTCATCCGATCATTGAGATCGGCAAAACCGCTAAGGCCTTGGACTTATCCTTTAACACCGTAGCCAGCGCAGTGCAGTGGTTAGTAGACAAAGGGATTCTCGTGCCGACGACTAACTTCAAGCGCAATCGTGTCTTTGCTTATGAGTCTTACCTTGGTGTCTTGCGACCAAGCACTGAGCTTACGCGTTAGCCTGCAGAGAACCGTTAGCGGGCATACAGTGCAGGCCTTACAGCAGCTGCGCCTCAGCTTGGTGACACGCAGGTCAACTGGAGCCCTATTGGGGCTCTATTTGACCCTCCTCAGACAGCTAATCTTGCACCTTGGTGTCAGGGGCATCAAGCTGAGGTGGATTTTTCATGCTGATAGGTTCAACCATACCTTCGGCAATCACTCCATCACCATTAAAGTAGCGCCAATAGTCAATTTGGCGGCTTTCAGTCGAAACCACCAGAGCAAGGCCCAAACGCGGCAGCTCCACTCCAACCTGAGCATTAAAACCATAGCCACGCTCGTAAACCTGCTGTTGGGCTTTATCAGCGAGCAAGCGTAGGTCTCCTCTCACCTGCTCTCTGTCTTTTTCCTGTCCTTGATTAGGAACAAAGCGCTTCAGCTCAACCACGTAGTGATAATTCCCAGCATTGAACTCAAGATCGGAACGACCCTTGTTATTTTGAGTTTCCTGCTGCACATCGTCACGTAAGCTACAGATAAGACTCCATGCGATGCAAGTGCGATAAAACATTTCGGGGGCATTGCTCCACACGTCATAAGGGAGGGCCCTTAAGAAGAGATTGAGCGCAACGACCACCTGCTCCATATTTTGCTGAAGCAATGCTGCTTTAAGCCGCTCAGCGTTTTCCGTGAACCATGAACTTTGGCTCGACTTTTCATACGCACCAGTTAAATAGCGCAACAAGATGTTTACATAGCGTTGTTTCACCTCAAGATTCGGAAATTTGCAACAGCAAATGCGATCGTCCTGACTAACTTCATCTGGATTCTTGATGCTATCTATAGACAGATAGCCGGTTTGCACGAGCAGAGCTTTAAAGTTAATGCTCTCATAGCTGTTTGCAGAACTGATATCGGTTTGTGACAGCTCAACGCCAGAGCCTTGCACCTGATCAATGAAATCAGACTTGAGTCTGACACGAGCTAAAAAGGTACGCAGAGCTTGGGCGGTATTGGAGCTTTCCATCCAATAATAACCAAATGTAGGAACCTCCGCAGGGGTATCAACAACCTGTTTGAAAAACTTGTTAATCGAGATTGGGCAATACAACCTGAGCTTGGCCTTATAGTCAAAGCAAAAGCCATCATAATACACAGCAAGCTTGTGACAGAGCTCGTCAGTGCTGATTTTTAGGCGTGCAGCAGCCTCTTTGATGTGCTCAGCAAAATAATCTTCCACCTCATCTTGGGTGTAACCCAGCAGATCGGCAAAGCGAGGATCCATGGAAATGTCTGTTACCGTCTGACCGGTAAACAGCGAGGTCTCTTGGTAACGCGTAATACCTGTGACCAGTAGAAACTTGATATTTGCGAGATCGCGGATCCAAGCGTAAAACTGATTGAGGATCTCTTTGTTCTTCTCAAAAGCTGCACGATCATTGAGATGGGATGATAGAGGGAAATCCCACTCATTGATAAGCAACACGATCTTTTGCTGGCCGCGCAAATAATTGAGACGAGTTGTCAAAGCTGAAATGGTATTGCTCTGCGGCGCGATGTCGAAAGCAGCGTCAAATCCAGCACCAGCAAAGGATTCACGCAATCTATCACACAGTTTTCTTTCTAAGGTTGTCGGGTCACTTAGGCCAAAAAATGAGAGCTTCACGACCGGATAGCGCTCTTGCTGCCACACGTCATGAATGGCCAACCCCTCAAAGTTTTTCACGCCATTGGTGAAAAGCTCATTAATGGTAGAAAGCAACAAGCTTTTACCAAAACGACGTGGCCGAGATAAGAAGATTCTGCTCTCTCTAATTAAGTCATTAATACGCGCCGTCTTGTCCACCAGCAAAAAGCCCTCGTCTCTTATCTCGTTAAAGTCAGACGAGGTAGTGGTAATGTCCTGTAGCGGAGATTTATCGTAAGGTTTCATCTTTAAAACTCCATAGAAAACCTAGGAGCATCCTTTTGCCTGCTGCAAGTTACCTGCTATAGGATCATATCCACACTCAGCGCGATCAGTACGATTCTTGTAGCAGTGCCAAAAAGGCTTATTTATGGCATTTTACCTAAAAGTAAATAAAAAGGTGATACGGTTTAGTGCTCATTGAGCCAAAATCCCATAAACAAGCTGAATTTTGGCTCCAGTGAATATATCACCCAAATTTAACGGGAGAATAGTTGATTTTTTACACTAA
>DXEV01000157.1 GCA_019114785.1 Candidatus Anaerobiospirillum pullistercoris
TAACGGCCTCGTTGAAGTAGCGACGTAAATCGTCCTCGTCATACACCACTTCCATAGCACGGCCACCTAACACATAGGAAGGACGTACCACCAATGGATAGCCGATGTTCTCGGCGATGGTGACGGCTTGATTTAAGGAGATAGCGGTACCGTTCTTAGGTTGCAGTAATTGCAGCTTTTCGACGGCCTCTTGGAAGCGCTGACGATCCTCAGCCTTATCGATGGCATCTGGAGAGGTACCAATGATTGGCACACCGGCCTTCTCTAAGCTACGAGCCAGCTTTAATGGAGTCTGACCACCGAATTGGACGATCACACCTTCAGGCTTCTCGACACGAGCGATCTCCAGCACGTCCTCTAAGGTCACAGGCTCAAAGTAGAGACGATCGGAAATGTCGTAGTCGGTGGAAACGGTCTCTGGGTTGCAGTTGACCATAATGGTCTCATAGCCGTCCTCACGTAAGGCCATGGAAGCGTGCACGCAGCAGTAATCGAACTCGATACCTTGACCGATGCGGTTAGGGCCACCACCTAAGATCATGATCTTGCGCTTGTCGCTAGGGTTAGCCTCGCACTCTTCTTCATAGGTAGAGTACATATAGGCAGTAGGGGTAGCGAACTCAGCAGCGCAGGTATCAACGCGCTTGAAGGTTGGGTAAACCTCGTGTAACCAGCGACGCTCACGCACCTGATCTTCGGTAACGTTGAGCAGCTCAGCTAAGCGCGAATCAGCAAAGCCGTGGGCCTTCAGCTCACGCATTTCACTGGCATCGATGGACTTTAAGGTACGACCGGCCAGCGAGAGCTCGAGATCGATGATCTCTTTGATCTGAGCTAAGAACCATGGGTCGATATGGGTGTACTCAAAGAGCTCCTCAACTGTCATACCCATGCGGAAGGCATCACCGATGTACCAAATACGGTGAGCACCGGCATCCTCTAACTCGTGCAGCAGCTTGGTACGGGCTTCCTTGCTGTTCTTGTTGATGCGCTCATCAAAGCCACCCTTACCAGTCTCTAAGCCACGTAAAGCTTTTTGCAGCGACTCTTGGAAGGTACGACCAATAGCCATCACCTCACCGACCGACTTCATTTGGGTGGTAAGACGGTCATTGGAGTTAGGGAACTTCTCAAAATTGAAGCGTGGCACCTTGGTGACCACGTAGTCGATCGAAGGCTCGAACGAAGCAGGGGTTAAGTCACCAGTGATGTCGTTGCCGAGCTCATCTAAGGTGTAGCCCACAGCCAGCTTGGCGGCTACCTTAGCAATAGGGAAGCCAGTTGCCTTGGAGGCTAAGGCCGAAGAGCGCGACACACGTGGGTTCATCTCAATGATGACCATGCGGCCGTTTTCTGGGTTGATACCAAACTGGACGTTGGAACCACCAGTTTCCACACCGATCTCACGTAACACGGCCATAGCAGCGTCACGCATGATCTGGTATTCCTTGTCCGTTAAGGTTTGGGCAGGGGCTACGGTGATGGAATCACCAGTGTGGATGCCCATTGGATCTAAGTTCTCAATGGAGCAGACAATGATGCAGTTGTCTTTACGATCGCGCACCACCTCCATCTCAAACTCTTTCCAGCCGATGAGCGACTCATCGATCAAGAGCTCGTGGGTAGGAGAGCTTTCTAAGCCCTTGGTGCAGATGATCTCAAATTCTTCTGGGTTGTAGGCAATACCACCACCAGTACCACCCATGGTGAAAGATGGGCGGATAATGCAAGGGAAGCCAACATTGCTCTGTACTTCCCATGCCTCTTCTAAGGAGTGGGCGATACCAGAGCGTGGGCACTCCAGACCAATCTTCTTCATGGCCTCATCAAAGCGCTCACGGTTCTCTGCTTTATCGATGGTGTCGGCATTAGCACCAATCATTTCGACGTGGTACTTCTCTAAGATGCCATGGCGCTCTAAGTCTAAGGCGCAGTTCAGGGCAGTCTGACCACCCATAGTAGGTAAGATGGCATCTGGGCGCTCTTTTTCAATAATGCGCTCAACCACACGGTAGTCGATTGGCTCGATATAGGTAGCGTCAGCGATGTTAGGGTCGGTCATAATGGTGGCTGGGTTAGAGTTCACCAGAATGACACGGTAGCCTTCTTCACGTAAGGCGCGGCAAGCTTGGGTGCCGGAGTAATCAAACTCGCAAGCCTGACCGATGACGATTGGGCCAGCGCCCAAAATTAAAATGCTCTTAATGTCAGTACGCTTAGGCATGAAACCTTCCTCTAGCTTGTAGCTTTTTGGCTCTCAAATCCACTCTGCTTAGTGCTTAGTGCTGCTTGGCTTGACGCATCAGGTCAATGAAGTGGTCAAACAGAGGTTTTGGATCGTGAGGGCCTGGGCTGGCCTCAGGGTGACCTTGGAAGCTAAAGGCTGGAGCGTCAGTGCGCTCAATACCTTGTAAGCTGCCATCAAATAAAGAGAAGTGCGTGGCTTTAAGGTTGGCTGGTAAGGTGTCCTTATCAACGCAGAAGCCATGGTTTTGAGAGGTGATGTACACCGTGTTGGTGGCAACATCGCGCACAGGGTGGTTAGCGCCGTGGTGACCAAACTTCATCTTAATGGTTTGTGCACCAGAGGCGAGGCCTAATAATTGGTGGCCTAAGCAGATACCAAACAGAGGTACCTTGTGTTCGATAAAGGTCTTGATGGCCTCAATAGCATAAGTACATGGCTCAGGATCACCAGGGCCATTGGACATAAAGACGCCATCTGGATTGAGCTTTAAGACTTCCTCAGCTGGGGTCTTGGCTGGCACCACATGCAGGCGGCAGCCACGCTGGGCTAACATGCGCAGAATGTTGCGCTTGACGCCAAAGTCATAGACCACCACATTAAATGGTAAGTCTTCCATCTTTTGATAACCAACGCCTAACTTCCACTCGCCATCAGTCCAATCGTATGGCTCTTTGGTGGAAACGACTTGAGCTAAGTCTTGGCCTTTCATGCTAGGGCAAGCACGAGCCAGCTCTACAGCCTTTTCGGCAGTAATGGTTGGATCGGTGGTTAAGCAGCCGTTTTGTGCACCTTTTTCACGGATTAAACGGGTGAGCTTACGGGTATCAATGCCAAAGATACCTGGCTTGTTGTATTGGGCTAAGAAATCGCTGAGAGAAGCTTCGCTACGGAAATTTGAGGCGACTAACGACAGGTCGCGCACGATCAGGCCTTGAGCACAGATCTGTGAGGACTCCATGTCTTCACTGTTAGTACCGTAGTTACCAATATGAGGGTAGGTGAGAGTAACGAGCTGTCCGGTGTAGGATGGATCCGTAAGGATCTCTTGGTAGCCAGTCATCGAAGTGTTAAAGACCACTTCGCCAGTTTGCGTGACATCTAAAGCACCAAAAGCTTTGCCTTTGAAGACAGTGCCATCAGCGAGTGCAAGGATTGCGGTACTAGCCACAAAAACCTCCGAAAAAATTCCGAGCTGAACAACTGACTTGACGCAGAGTGCTTTGAGCATAGAGCTGGCTTGATTTAGCTTGCGCTGAAAGAAAGGCCAGAGTAATGGGTAGCCTTGATCTATGAGCTTCCAAAGAGATTTCCCCTTTCCTTCATCCTTGTTCCCGTATCCATGCCGAACTCAGGTTAGTCCGCACTAAGGTTAGCTTGCTTTTGTAAGCTCTGGCATTGTGGCGGCTATAGGCACATCGTGAGGTGTATGCAGATTTGTAGGCCGCATACTGATAACGTGTTCCTAGGTTATTTCCACACTAAGACCAAGATGGTAGTGCGTGGTTCAGGACACATGTATAGCTTTTGAGTCTAGGGCAAACTTAGGTTGCAGCTCTAGAGCAATGCCATGAAATAAGTAATAGCTATCCTTATCTGTTTGGGCGGGAGAGAACCATGCGTCAATCTGAGCTTGTGCTTGTTTAGCGCTCGGCAACACGCCGCAGGGTCGCTTTCTCAGCCAATGCCTATGCTCGGTTCGTGGACTTAGGAGGGTGAAATTTGAAGTGGAGAGCTCTCTGCTAACTAGCTGCTAGTTAGTAGTAGCTAGCTATTAGCTATTAGCAGATCTAAAGCCTCGGTACATCTTTAGGCCATAAGCCTTTATGGCGGCCATATGCCTTTAAGGCCTAAAGGAACTAATGATGAGTTGCTGTGATCACTAATATAGGCAGCAGTTAAGCTTTATTGCACTTAAGCTTGAGCCTAAGCGAGCCTAAGCGCAATCTTGTGCACGGTTTTCTTCTCAGGTAGGTGACAAGAAAGGATAACTGCATCTTACGAAAAAAAATTTTTTGCGTAAGTGCCAAACAGTAGGGTTATAAGTCACTTTTGGCTCGATCTAAAAATCGGGTGACAAAAGACAAAAACCGCTAATATATCAGGTTTAGTGATAACCAGATCTATGCGTGAAAAACACGACATCCAAAGTCTAAAGTATTTTAGCGGAATCCGTCACAAAATCAAGCAAAGAGCGTGGCGCGCTGACATTTTTTGCGGCAGCATATTTAGCTTTTTGCCCTCCTGATTACTCTCCTAAATATTACAGTGTTGTTTTCAGAACTTAACCACTAGGCCGTAAGCAGGCACAGGCACAGGTATAGGCACAGGCAGTTGGCTGCTGGTGTCGTCCTACCTATAGGTAGCAATCAGGTAGGCTGACGCTGACAGGAGACGTGCTTGCCTTTTAGCTACATCTTGATGAGCTATTGCTTTTGGGCTTAAGGAGAGAAGGTGGTGCACGGGGCGCAGGGCTCATGGAGAGATATCACCTGCTCACAGCCATCATTGCTTTAGCCTAAAACTGGGAAGCGTTCCCATTTATAACCTCTTGGGCTCACTGGGTTATTGAGCAGCAACCCTGTTAGTGTTCAGGTTTTTGTGGATCTGTCTAGCCATAGGGCAATATGCTTGGATCCAAGCTTATCGTTGCGCCCCATTTTTAAGCCGTTGTTAAGCTTTTTTTCAATTTTTTGTAAAAAATGCTTGCACTTTGGAAAAGTTTACGTAAAATAGCACCCCGTCAGTTAACGCTGCGACGTCAAAGCTCAAGATGCGCTAATGTGTTAACACGATACCTGATAGCAGGGTTGACTCCTGTGGGTTGTTAGCTCAGGGGTAGAGCAGTGGACTTTTAATCCATTGGTCGAGGGTTCAAATCCCTCACAACCCACCAAACTATCAGAG
>DXEV01000011.1 GCA_019114785.1 Candidatus Anaerobiospirillum pullistercoris
CTTTGGTCTTCACAAAGTCCATTTGGCCGCGTACTTGGTCTAGCAGATAAAACTTAGCACCAGCACGGCCCCAAACCTGACCAACCACATAGTCTGAACCAGCTCCGTCCTTAAAGGTCATATCCCAAGACGTCACAAGCTTGTCAAACTTAGATGGCAGGTCAGCTTGGCGGTAGTATTGGATCCATTGCTCTTTGAACAGGCCGCCGCCATCAGGCACTGGGTGCTGCTGATACAAGGCAGCCCAGTCACGCTCACCCACAGCAGCGCGAATACGGTTTAAGGCCTCTAAGGGGTAACGCTCAGCATGCAGTGGCTCGCCTGTCTTACGATGTGGCTCATCATGTTCTGCGATAGCAGGATAGTTAATGACTTGCCATGTGTCGCCGTCACCGGCATTCATCTTTTCGATCAGCTGACCAGCCAAATCAAAACAATGCCAGCGCGTATTCATAACAATCACCCCGCCGCCTGGGCTTAAACGGGTGTAAGCGGTGGAGGTATACCAGTCATAAACATTGCTGCGCACTGTAGGTGAATTGGCCTCCGCTCTGTCCTTGATAGGGTCATCGATGATTAGAATGTCTGCGCCAGTTCCGGTGATACCGCCGCCAACGCCACAGGAGCGGTAAGCGCCCTTATGGTTGACGATCTCAAACAAGTCGCTAGTACGAATAAAAGCATTACGGCTATCAGTTCGCACGTTACGACCGTTTAAAGTGGTCTCAGGGAACAGAGTGCGATAGGTATCATCATCGATAATGCGCTGCACATCGCGGTTAAAGCGTTGCGCTAAGTCAGCACCATAGCTTGTTGCGATAATTTGCAAGTCTGGGCAGCGGCCAAAAGCAAATGCAGGGAAGCGTCGTGACACAAGCTCAGATTTGCCATGGCGTGGCGGTGCAGTTAGGATTAAGCGAGGGCTTTTCTTAGCAAGCACGTCTTCTAGGAACTTGTCCAAGGCCTCGCAGACCTCTTTGTGAAACCAGCCCATCAGATAGGTTGGGTAGGTGTACAAAGTGAAGTCCGCTAAGTACTGTCTTGCATGACGCTTTTGCAGCTCTAACTGGGCCCGCCTTTTGAGCTCACCTTGCAGCTGCGCTTTAGTGAACCCCATAGCCTTAGTCCTCTACTCACCAGACTCAAAATCACAGCGATTGATCAGGTCTAAGAGCTCAGCTTCGGTTAAGTCCTCGATCTTGGTGGCAACGTTAAGATTAGTGTTGTGGTTCTCAGAGACCACATCAGCCTGCACATTAACGCCCTCACGCCAATCACAACGGGTCTTAAGGAAGAACATCACGGCCTGTGGGTTGCTTTCTTCAATCAAGTCGCCCAGCTTGCTTGCAGCTTTGAGCTCTGCACGTGCGCGCCCGCGCGCAATCGCTGCCCTAAATTCAGGGTCTCTAACATTGCGCGTATACACAGTGTCATCAGAACAACCAACTACACCAGCAATAGCTTTAAGCGAGAGGCCTTTTGCGGCATACTCTTCAATCTGTTGCAGGTCAAACTCAATGCGTGGCTTAGTCTTATAGACTTGAGCGCGCTTAGCAGTAGGCTCTGGGACTTCTTGCACTTTACAAGCGGCCTGTGAGCGCTTAGCCTTTTTGGCCTTAGTCTTGTCTTTACTTGGATTCTGAATAGCCATTATTCACCTCACGTGCTTTCTCGTAGATGGCTAGGAGCGCATTGTAGTGAACAGCTAGCAAGTCATACTCCTTGGCCTCATATAAAACTCGTTGTTCGCACCGTCTAAGACGTTCCAACGCAACTTGAGTTGCTCTTGCACTCGCATCAAGTGATCTGCTTTGCGCTGTTCTCTCAGTTCCGATGGTAGAGGTGGCAGCTGTACTGATGCAGGCGCTGTTATCTTCTCTGGGACTACACTGCATCCGCTTAGTGCTAGGAACGCTATCAGCACGAGACAAAGCATCATCATGTGAAACCACATCATGAGTTGCAGTCTCTTGTGTTGTTGCTTTTTGATACAAAGCGTTGATTTTGGATACTTGCGTAGCCAAAACGGTAGAAGTCTGTTCGGTAGCTCGCTCAATCTGAGCCTCCTTAGCTCTAGCTACGCTCAGGGCTTGGGCTTGAGCCTCTTGCACTTGCAGGCGCAAAGTAGCTATGTCTTGCTTAAGCATGCTGTTGCTCCAGAGTAGGACAGCGCAGACCAGCATCAAAGCCCAAAGAAACCACTGCATTACCAAGCTCACCAGAACAATGGGGCTAAGAAGTCCAAAACTTCAAAGCCAGACAAACAAAGACCCACAGTCGCAGCCGCGCCCATACTGCCCACATACAAGCTCGTAAGACCTTGGTGGATTAAAGCAAACATCACAAGGCCCCCTCATCATCAAGCAATATATCGGGGTCAGGCTCACTCTCAGGCTCATTGACCACGTCATCATGAAAAGCTGCAATGCAGTACTGATTGAGGCGATCAAAAGCCGCCGCCTTAGCTCGCTCTTGCAGGTCGAGGAAACTCACTTGCTCTAGACAAAGATCAGGGTCAGCTGACGTGTCGCCACTAAACACCATGCCATCGCGTAAACGAATAGCGCAGACGCAAAAGGGCTTGTCTATGAATGGGGCCCAGTAGGCTATACAAGCCCCCTGCAAGCGCTCGTCACAAAAGTCATCAAAACATTGCTTCATAGACAAACCTAAGCCCCGCCTTGCAGGGCTGCAGGGGATAAAAGTTAAGTGAACACTTGAGAAGTACTCTGTCCTTCAAGGAGACAAAACCCAAAGGTTCAAAGTACTACTCAAGTGACACTCTTTAAAAATATGTAGCGTTATTTCACATGCCTGTGTAACACCATTTTAATCGGACAATAAAAAAGGGGCGCTTTTAGGGCACCCCTTTTTAGGTCTTCTCGTTTAGCTTAGCAATCTCAACCAAATAGGTGCCGGTTTATGAGCCTGAACTCCGGCAAACAGGTGAACACCTCAAGGAACAACAACGGCAAACAATCCTCAAGGGAAATCAATCACTCTAACGCGCTCTCATACTTGCGAATAAAGCCATGTAGAGCACGATAGACAGCTTTGCTGACAGCGCTTGCATCTTTGCTTGCGTCAATTAGCTTAACTCTAGATGACTGCTGCGCAGCATAGTCGTGGTAGCCACGGCGCACGCGCTCGAAGAAGTCCAGACCTTCTGATTCAATGCGATCAGGGTTGCCTCGAGCTGCCACGCGTTGCATTGAAAGTTGTGCAGGCAGGTCGAACACCAAGGTCAGGTCAGGCGTTATTGGGTGCACTAAGTAGCCAAACGTCTTAATAGCAGCAACACTCCATCCACGCCCAGAACCTTGATAGGCATAGGTTGACAAAGTGTAGCGGTCAGATATAACGCAATAACCCTCGTTTAATGCAGGCTTAATCACAGTATCTGTCAGCTGTGAGCGGCTTGCTTGTAGCAGCAGCATTTCTGCAACTGGTGTAGGTCTAACCTCAAGCGGCGCTGCTAAAAGTAGCTTACGTAGTTGCTCGCCAAGCTCAGTGCCACCAGGCTCGCGCACTGTGACAACTTCATAGCCCCAAGAGCGCATCAACTTTTCGGCTATCTTAATCTGGGTAGTCTTACCACTGCCTTCCATGCCGTCTAGGACAATAAACAGGCCTTTTCTTTCGTACATGTAGAGCCTTAGTGAAACTTTGGCGGAGCTGGGTCAATGCCCCAAGCCCTACGGACGTTTTCACGAGCATGGACGTTATAAAGAGCATCAGCAAGTTCTGCTTTAAAACCAGCCCACTCACTAGGGTGATTTTTAGCAAAAACTTTGATTGCTGGTTTGAGCTCTTCAATCATCTTGTCGCCACAACCATGGAGGTCTTCACCTAAAGATGCAAAGGACTCTGTTACTGGTCTTGCATTAGGTTCTTTTGCTCGCTTGCTATCCATGCCTTAGCTCCGTCAAAGAACGTTGGATCCTTTTCCATGCCAATGAAGCAACGCCCAGTGTGGACACAAGCCACACCGCAGCTGCCACTACCCATAAAAGGGTCTAGTACCAGCTCGCCCTCATTTGTATAAGTCCTAATGAGGAACTCTAGGAGGTCTACAGGCTTTTGCGTTGGGTTAATGCGATCGCCATTAAACTTAGATTCAAACAACAAAACGTCAGTTGGGTAGCGCTTGCCATCTAAGCTTGCGCTAGCAGTCCTTGGCGCTATGCCATAAAATTGGCCATTGCTTTTAAGGCACTGCCCCCCCTGTAGGTTTTGTCGCGAATCTCGATTATCCCGCCATGGCTTGCTGCCACCCGTGGGGTACCTCCGTTGTGGGTTATAAGTGCCAACGCTACCGAACACCAGCACATCTTCACTAGCAACTAAAGGTCTGCGCTTAGCATTTAAGAACCCAGTAGGAGCACAAGACTGCTTAAACCACGTATAGCGGTAACGGAAGTCCTTAAAATTCGAGAACACAAGCTTATAAGCGAACTTACCTGACCCAAAGAGTGCAAAAGCTGCATTAGGCTTAGCCACACGCTTTAGCTCGCCCCAAAGTCTGCCTAAATCAATCTTGCAATCCCAGTGAGCTTTAGTAACGCCATAGGGCATATCTGTGCAAACAAAGTCCACGCTTGCGTCAGGCAAATGCTTCATAAGTTCAAAGCAGTCACCTAACTGGAGCTGCATCTCTGTTTCCGAACAACTCAAAACTGTACTCCGGTGGACAATCACCCTGTAAGCGCTCCGCAGAACTCAAAACTGTACTCCGGTGGACAATCACCCTGTAAGCGCCCAGCAGCAATGCTAAAAAATATAGGGTCTTTTTCCATGCCGATAAAAGTCCGACCTGTATTCATGCAAGCGACGCCACAAGACCCAGAGCCCATAAACGGGTCTAAGACTATCTGCCCCTCGTTGGTGTAGGTTTTGACCAAGAACTCAAGTAAGTCGACGGGCTTTTGAGTGTTATGGATAGCCTTACTTCTAGTTACAGGCTTATACTTTAAAACGTCTATAGGGCAGCGCTTGCCATCAGTGTTCGCAGTATCGACACGTGGGGCGATCCCATAAAGCGGGGTGTCGTTGGGACGCCGACCTTTTACATACGTAAGGTTTGCCCCCCCACCGGCGTATAGCGCTGTGGGTTATACGTAGGCTGCTTTTCGTAGAAGACTAAGATGTCCTCGCTTGCGGTCAGCGGTCGACGGTTCGCATTAAGAAAGCCTGTTGGATTAGACATGCTCTTATCCCAGACATAGCGATAGCGATAGGACTTAAAGTTGCTATACCCCAACGAGATACTAAACTTGCCCGAACCAAACATGGCAAAAGCGGCCGCTGGTTTAGCAATACGTTTAAGCTCTGCCCAAAGTGCTTGCAGGTCTATCTTACAGTCCCAAGGAGCATCAGTGATACCGTAAGGCATGTCAGTGCAAACAAAGTCCACACTTGCGTCTGGTAGCTCTTTAAACCACTCAAAGCAGTCGCCTTGGTAGAGCTTGCAGCTAAGAGAGGAACAGATCACGCTCAGCCTCGCGTCTTGCAGTTAAACCACGCAGAACTTTACCGCCAGCCTTATTCCAGCGCAAAAACTCATCGGCCGCATCTTCAAAGTCGCAGCTTTTCAGCTTCTTGAGCAAAGTGGAATGAGCAAAGGCAGTAGCGCCAACATTGAAAACAAAGGAGACAAGAGCGTCGAATTGATTTTGTGTGAGGTGTAGACGCTGCTCGTTAACAGCATCTTCTGCCCAGAGTACATCTTCATACAAAAGGCGCTTAGCTTGCTCAGGAGTAACAGTATCACCTTCTTGCAGCTCTTGGCCTTGTGCATTAGTACCGGTATGACCATAGCCTATGGTCAGCACACCAGCTGGGCAGTAGTAAGCTTTGGGCTCAAAACTCTCAAAGCTTGCGATCATGGACAAGCCATTCTCGCTAATAGTCAAATCGGACATTTCATGCCTCAGTTAAGAGAATAGGGTGCGACAGAAACTAGTACGCTCTGCCGCCACTGGTCTGTGAAATTTTGGGTAGATAACAAACGCAAAAAATCAG
Organism: Candidatus Anaerobiospirillum pullistercoris; assembly: GCA_019114785.1. Lineage (GTDB taxonomy): Bacteria > Pseudomonadota > Gammaproteobacteria > Enterobacterales > Succinivibrionaceae > Anaerobiospirillum > Anaerobiospirillum pullistercoris. The sequence goes on from DXEV01000011.1 coordinate 6,022, forward strand.
TTGCCGTCAGGATCATCAGGCTGTATGCCGCTAGGCCGCTGTATTGCACCTGCTGTGCGAGTTCGTGGCCTAGGCTTGAATACAGACTTATTGTCTGGGCCGTCGCGCTCATTGTCAAAACGAATACGA
>DXEV01000158.1 GCA_019114785.1 Candidatus Anaerobiospirillum pullistercoris
CCGATGAAAAGCTGATATCAGTGGCATTGGTGCCCAGTATCAAGACCAAGGAAAGAGGCAGGCAAGACAGAGATTGGTCAATCTATGGCAGCTGGGGCATGACGCTGTTGAACCACACAAGACAGACAGTAGATAGATAGGGCGGTAGGGATGTGGAGGGACGCGCTGGCAAAGTAAGGAGGTTGTCACTGAATAACTGCCACAAAATTATTAACAGCCAGTGTGAGGCTTCTATAGCCCATAGGAGCTAGCGGTGTTAGTCTGTAATTTTTGGACAGTTAATAGTTTTCACCTTACCAGCCTAACCAATCTTCACAGCTCAAGAAGTTCCCCAAGGCCATACTTCATTAAGCTCAGAGCGGATAATTTGCTGCTGTCGGAGCGGTGGCAGGATTGATTGCGTTGTTGTCAAAAATTGCTCCCTAATCACGCTATAATGGGGCTTTAGGCTCGTGTGAGCTATTTTCTTTTCTTTTTTGTCTTTTTCATTCTTGTAAGGGTTTGTTTTAAGGTTTTTCTATGGATCCTGTGGCCGTTCACCAGGTAATGTTTGATATGGCATGGGTATCAGACCCCACCGCATGGTTGGGTATGTTGACCTTGGTGGTGATTGAAATTGTTTTGGGTATTGATAACCTTGTCTTTATCGCTATCCTGACGGCCAAGTTGCCGGAAAACCAGCGTGATCGCGCTCGCTACATCGGTTTAGGTGGCGCTTTAGTTATCCGTCTCTTGTTGCTCACCTTTATCTCGTTCATCGTCAATATGACGAAACCGCTCTTTACCATTGGCTCTTTTGGAGTGACAGGACGAGATATTGTGATGATGATTGGTGGTCTCTTCTTGCTCTATAAGGCCACCCACGAATTGCACTCCAAACTTGAGGGCTTTGATGAGGAGCTCTCTGTCAGTAAAGCAGCAGGTTCTGCCATGTATCTGGTGATCTTACAGATCATGGTGCTTGACGCTGTCTTCTCGCTCGATTCCATTGTTACTGCCATTGGTATGGTCGATCACATCTTCATCATGATGTTTGCGGTGGTGATCGCCATGGCTATTATGACCTTGGCTTCGCGCTTTATTACTGAGTTTGTGAACCACCACCCAACCTTAGTGATCCTCTGCTTAGGCTTCCTGCTCATGATCGGCTTTAGTCTGATTGTGGAGGCTTTAGGTTTCCATGTGCCAAAGGGTTACATGTATGCAGCTATCGGTTTCTCGCTCTTAATCGAGATCTTCAATCAGATCGCCCGCAACAACACCTTAAAGCTGGGCGAGGGCCGTGCCGGTATGCAGAGTCGTGAGATCGCCGCTAATTTAGTGTTGCGTTTATTAGGCTCTAACCAGAACCAAGTGCATACCTTAAAAGAAGCTATCGTCTCGCGTACTGGCTCACAGGTGTTTAACAACACCGAAAAGGAAATGGTATCGCGTGTGCTGCAATTGAGCTCCTTACCGGTTAAAGCCGTCATGACTGCACGCACAGATGTGAATTACGTCGACATTTCCGACAGTATGGAAGAGATCATGAGCGCCCTAAAGGACAACCGCTCCTCGCGTTTAGTGGTTTACAAAGACGGTAAGCGCGATGTACCTTTGGGCTATATCCGTCGCGATGAGATCTTTGCTACGAAGTTGGGTTTAAGTGGTGCTTTTGCTCCAGTTCCTGCTACTGCCACAGCAGCTAGTGCTAGCAGCGATAGTGCTAGTGCTGAGACACAGCCTTTGAGTAACGAGCAGCTGCTGGAGAAAAAAGTCCGTGAGCCGCTCTACCTGCCTGAAACGGTGTCTGTGATTAAGGCCTTAGAGGAGTTCCGTAAGTCTAAGAAAAACTTTGCCTTCGTCTTCGATGAGTTTGGTAACTTCGAGGGTATCGTTACTCTGCACGACATCATGGAAGAGATCGCCGGAGAGCTGCCAGATCAAACTGAGGTGCCAGAGTTAGTACGTATTAACCCTGGTGTGTTTAAGATTGAGGGTGATGCGATCCTAAAGGATGTCTCGCGCTTAACAGGCTTTAATGTGCCGATTTCTGAGACTTACCACACCATTGCCGGATTCATCTTAGATTACTTGCAGCGTGTGCCTGAGGCCGGTGAAGTGATCTCGATGACTAAGTGGAAGTTAGAGATCCTAAAGGTTGAGGAAAACACCATTAAGTCGGTGTTATTGACCAACTTAGCTAAGGCCAAGGAAAACGAAAAGAATCAGGCCAAGGCCGCAAGCAAATAATAGGTTAAGAGCGCTGAGTTAGTGCTGCTGACTCAGCCGCCAGCGCTGGATGAAAGCCGCTATCGGCAAAGCGTCAGCGCTGCTGACTGAAAGACAAAAGGCCCAACTTCTCAGCTTTATGCCGGAGGTCGGGCCTTTTTCTTTTTGTAGGATTATAGCCATGCGTTGCATGGCTTATAGCGCTAGCTGCGCTGGCGCTGGCGCTTAGACGTTGAAGCCGAAGTAACGGTTGGTGTTGTTGAAGGAAATATCCTCAACAATCTTGCCTAAGAACTCCATATCCTTAGGATACATGCCACGCTCGACCCAGTTGCCGATCAGGTTGCACATGATGCGGCGGAAGTACTCGTGACGAGTATAGGACAGGAAGCTACGCGAATCGGTAAGCATACCTAAGAAGTTGCCAAAGACCGAGAGGTTAGCAAAGCTGGTCATCTGATCCATCATGCCTTGGTAGGTGTCGTTGAACCACCAAGCGGAACCCTGTTGGATCTTGCCTTGGGCCTCTGGGCCTTGGAAGGAACCGATAGCAGTAGCGATCACTGCATTGTCAGCTGGGTTTAAGGAGTACCAGATCATCTTTGGCAGAGAGTCACGCTCATTTAAGGCATCCATCATCAGGGAGATGCCACGAGCGCAAGCACGGTTGTCCACGCAGTCATAGCCGGTGTCAGCGCCTAAGACCTTAAACATCTTGGTGTTTGGATCGCGGATAGCGCCATAGTGCATCTGCATCACCCAGCCGTACTTGGTGTAGCCCTTGGCTAAGTAGATGAGGATCATGCTCTTGTAAGCTTCAACCTCATCATCAGTTAAAGCCTCACCCTTTAAGCCCTTCTGGAAGATCTGCTCTAAGGTGCCTTGATCCACAATGCGGCAGTAAGCGTAGTCCACACCATGATCAGCAGCACGGCAACCCATCTTGTTGAAGAACTCCATGCGATCGTCTAAGGCAGCAAAGAACTCTTCGCAGGTGGTGATCTTCTTACCAGTCAGCTGAGCAATGTGCTCCACATACTCCTTGAAGCCTGGCTTTTCGATCTTCATGGCCTTGTCAGGACGCCATGCTGGAACGACCTTGCATGGGCAGTTGGAATCTTGGGCCAGCTTCTGGTGCCACTCTAAGGAATCACCTGGATCATCGGTGGTAGCCACTAACTTAACGTTGGAGCGCTTGATAATGCCTTGGACACGGAACTCATCGGTAGCCAGCTTAGCGTTGCACTCTTCCCAGATCTCTTTGCAGGTCTTCTCGCTTAAGGTCTTGGTGATACCGAAGTAACGTTGTAACTCTAAGTGAGTCCAGTGATACAGAGGGTTACCAATGGCACGTGGTAAGGACTTAGCAAATTGCTCGAACTTCTCGTAATCGCTGCTCTCTTTACCAGTGATTAAACTCTCTGGCACACCGTTGGAGCGGATCATACGCCACTTGTAGTGATCGCCGCCTAACCAAGCCTCAGTGATGTTTCTGAACTGGTGGTTCTCTGCGATCTCACGTGGGTTGATGTGGCAGTGATAGTCAATGATAGGCATGCGCTCGGCGTGCTGGTGGAAAAGCTCCTTGGCAGTATCGGTCTCGAGCAAAAAGTCCTTGCCCATAAACTCTTGCATAGAAAAACATCCCCTCAAAAACAACAATACATTGCCTGTGGCGCTCTCCTTGTGAAGCCTCAGAGTGCCGCTAGGCGACAAAGCTTTGGGTGCTCAGATCCATCTTGGGTAGCCTCTTTGGTAGCCTGTTGCTGAGGTCTATGCCTTAAGGTGGTCAAGCAGCCAAAGGTTTGGCGCTTAGTTTAGAAAAAGGATCGTTGCCCTTTAGAGGAGCAACGAACCTTGGCTTAAAACAGCGGGACATTCCCGCTAATTGCCGTTACTTAGGTCTTGGCGAGAGCACTTTGGGTAGCCTGTTGGGCAACAAGGCTGCAGGCCTCGTCAAGTCCTAGAAGTTATGCAGCTATTTCAGGGTTGCTTCATAACCGGCCAGCTCTGGAATGAAGCTGGAAACTGCTGGGAAGTAGGTGCAAACCATCAGCACTGCCACAATCACTACGTAGTAAGGCAGTAATGGCTTGAAGACGCGCTCAATGGTGGTCTTAGCGACTTTAACACCCACGAACAGAATGTTACCTACTGGAGGGGTAATAGTACCGATACAGAGGTTGTACACAATCACAATACCGAACTCAACAGGGGACAGACCGCATTGAATGGCGATTGGTAAGAAGATTGGGGTGAAGATCAGAATTGCTGGGGTGGTATCGAGGAAGGTACCCACAAACAACAGGAAGATGTTGATGATGAGTAAGATCACGATCTTGTTGGAGGAGATACCATTAAGCATATCACCTACGGCTGCTGGGATGTTCACGAAGGAAATCACCCACGACATGATCGAGGACACACCGATTAAGAACACGATGATACCGGTCATGGCAGCAGAGTCAGCGTAGATGCGCTTTAAGTCAGCCCAAGTAATGGACTTGTAGATGATCGACAGGATTAAGGAGTAAACCACAGCGACCACTGCACCCTCAGTAGCGGTGAAAGCACCAGCCACGATACCGCCAATCACCACAAGGATTAAGAACAGTGATGGGATAGCGTCGAGAGTGACCTTTAAGGCCAGAGACATGGTGATCTTTTGGCTGTCGCCCTTATAGCCTAAACGCTTAGCAGCGAAGAAGGCCACAACCATACAGCCTAAGCCCCACATAATGCCTGGAATGTAGCCTGCTAAGAACAGAGCTGCAACGGAAGTACCGCCAGACACTAAGGAGTAGGTGATGAGCACGTTTGATGGTGGAATTAACAGGCCAGTAGGAGCCGAGGCAATGTTAACCACTGCCATGTAGTCCTTGGAATAGCCTTCCTTCTCAGCGATTGGGCCAATGATGGTACCCATAGCGGAAGCTGCAGCCACACCAGAGCCAGAAATAGCACCGAACATCATGTTAGCCATGCAGTTGGTGTGGGCATAGGAGCCTGGGATCTTACCTACCAGCAGACGGGCAAAGTTCATCAATCTGATAGCAATACCGCCTCGGTTCATGATGTTACCGGCGAGAATGAAGAATGGAATTGCGATCAGAGTGAAAACGGAAATACCAGAGAATGTTCTTTGGGCACCGGTTTGCAGCATCATGTCAAAGTCTAAGGCGGCTGCACCAGCGCAGATCGAGGATAAGGCGATGGAGATACAGATTGGTACACCTAAGATTAAGAGACCAACCAGCACCAAGGCCATAGTAATACCTACAGTTGCTGTCATCTTACAACTCCTTACTTATTCTCAGCCTCGGCAGCGGCCTTAGCTTCGGCAGCAATACCAGCAGCCTCAGCATCTTCGACCTCTTCCTTGCCATAGTTATCAAGGTCTGGATCCTTTAACTTCTTGATCATGTCAACAAAGTTTAAGAAACCGTAGACTAAGATGATGACACCAGCAATTGGCAGCACAGCGTACATTAAGCCCATGTTAACGCCTAAGGAAGCGGTTAACTGGGTCATGTTCTGGCTAGTCATGATGGCACCACCGTAGATCAGAATGAGAATAGCGGTGAGGATCACTAAGAGCTCAGAGAACATGTCGAGGTAGACACGCTTGGCACCAGTGAACTTGTTGTACACGAAAGCCATGCACAGGTGTCCACGTTGGCCGAACACATAGGCGGCCGAAAGGATCGACAACCATGTGAAGCTGTAGGTGATTAACTCTTCGGAGATAGTACTAGGAGAGTTAAAGAAGTAACGAGTGACGATCTGATAAGTACCAACCACGGTCATCATCATGAAGAGGAAGACGCAGAAGGTAATAATGGTCTTATCAAGAATCTTTCGCAGTCCTTGCATAAGAATTGACTCCACTTTTAACCTAGTGCTAACCCCGCTGTACTTAAGAACAAACTAGCCTCAGTCTTAAGAGCAGCTCTCTTGGTAGAGTAGGGGTAAGCTTAGAGCTAATGTCGACCCTAACTTCCTTTGCTATGGTGCTCTCCTCAGGAACACTAAACCTTGTTCTCGCTTAGTGCAGAAAGACACTAATGGCATGCTGCCTAAAACGCATTTGTTATGCTTCTGTTTTCCTATAAATAAGCCAAAGTTAAGTAAGTTTATCTTCACTTGTCCTCTAGTATGGAGGTTATACAGCTTAAATAAAGCTAAGCTTTACCACCTAAATATATCTACTAGTGCAAGGAAGTTTTTACTATGCTTTGGCCTATTTATGAGATACAGAGTATTAGGCTTTAGCCTATCCCGCTACACGTGTGGTATTACCTCTAGAGCCGAACTTTTTGCGGTATTGCTGGAAGTAAGCTCAAACCCAAAAGTTAAGGACTAGAAGTTGGTAGTGGGTGGAAGTTAGGCGCTCCCCAGAGGCAGGTACAGGAGGTGGGTCAAACTAAAATCTGCCCCCTAGTGTGAGATGTCTTGAGGAGTTCAACCTTAGATCTGCTCTTAAGCAGGTGGCCTAAGAGCGGTCATCCGATGTGTATCGGAATGACGCAGCAATCTAGGGTTGCAGAGACAAGCCGACTTTGATCTTGTCTCTGGCTTCTGGAGCGCATATAGGTAAGCAAAAGCTACGATACACAGCTTTTGTCTCCTACCTACAGAGGCACCGTATTCTGTAGGTGCGTGCAAAAATTTACACGCACCTTGGATGCTCGGTGACGAGCGATTTAAGGCAAAGGCCTTAAATTATTGAGCAGCGGCGTTAGCAGCGGTAGCAGCATCATATAAAGGCTTGAGGGCTGGGGTCTCGCCTAAGATCTGCTCGTGTAATGGCAGCACCTTGTTACGGAACTCGTTGACATCAACGGTGATGAACTGAACACCCATATCGGTAGCCTTCTTCTTGGCATCAGCGATGGCAGCATTCCAAGCATCGAACTCAGCCTTTTGCGAAGCAGTAGCGGCCTCGTCGAAGACCTTGCGCTCTTCTGGAGTAAGCTTGTCTAAGAAAGCGTTGGAAGCAACTAAGAGGTCAGGGCACATCTGGTGCAGATCGTAGGTGTAGTACTTGGTGATCTCACCGTGCTTCTGGTCGGTTAAGGCCAGCTCGTTGTTCTCAGCGCCGTCGATCACGGACTGTTGCAGAGCAGAGTAAACCTCACCGAAGGACATTGGGGTAGCAGCAGCACCGAAGGCCTGCATCATAGCCACGTTCACAGGGCCAGCCTGGACACGGAACTTCTTGCCTTGCAGATCGGCAACGCTCTTAATTGGGGTCTTGGAGTAGAAGTTACGGGTACCAGCGGTGTAAGCAGTCACTGGGGTGAAGCCGTTGGTCTTGCTGTTGACGCCTAATTGCTCCATGACCTTTGGATCGGAGATGAACTTGTTGTAAGCCTCTTCGGAGGTGAAGAGGTAAGGAATAGAGAACAGGGAGTAGAGCTTGTCGAAAGACTCGATGTTAGCGGTGGAAACCACTAAGTACTGCACGGAACCCTGCTTGATTAACTCCAGCACCTTCTCATTAGCGCCTAAGGTGGCGTTAGGGAAGATCTGAACCTCAAACTTGTCGCCTAACTTGCTCTCAACCACTTTCTTAAAAGCTTGAGCACCGATGTGGTCTGGGTGGGTCTCAATCTGAGAGTGGGATAAACGGACGATTTGCTTGGAGTCACCACCGCAACCAGTGATGATGAAAGAGGCAGCGGCGACAGCCAGAGCGGAAATAACGAGTTTCTTCATAGCCAGATTAAAGCCTTCCTTTTTGTCTACTCAGCGTGCTTTTCCCACAAAGCAGTCCGGCCACTGAGGCAGGATGTGAGTAGCAATCAAAGGTAGGACATCCTCCATTTGATTGTGACAACTTAGAGCCGAAGACCACAAGTTAGAGGCAGTCAGGGGCGGTTGGGTGTGGCATAGGCAGCGAGGCTAGCAGTTAGTTTTGAGAGGAAAGCACTAAAGACAACCTTGAAATAGCGTCCCACGGCAATAGGACAAAAGCAAAGGAGGAAATCAGTAGGTGCTTATTACTCTATGCTGTTGCTGCATGCTACCGACAACGGCTGTGCAACAACTTTGCAAAAACATAACAACCTTGCAACTTTTCAGTGCTGGCTAAACCTGTAATGGCATGAGAGTGAACTCTTAATAGAGCGCTTTACATAACAGCTTGTGAAAAAACATCACCTTAGCGCACAAAAGCTACACACTGATATACAAGTGTTTTAGCTGAATTGAGGTATAAGCCAAAGCTAGCACTTCCGGCCACGCATTTTATTTTATGATCAAAAAAGTTTTGTGCACTGAGCTCTTTTTAAAATCGTTAGCAACGTCACAAAACTAGATTTAAAGGCACTTAAAGCCCGACTTGCATACTAGAGTTCAAGTGTCTTTTGTGGCGGATAAATAGCACTTAGTAGGACGTTGGGGGGATTTTTGCTGGCAGTAGAGGTAGGGGATAAATAGGGCTAAGCCCCGAGTAGGGGTGATATTTGGTGAGATCAGAGCACATCTGCGTACAGACCAAAAAAGGTTAAAACAGTGTATTTTTACCTGTGCTGTCAGGAAAGACCATGATTTGCTCTTTTCTGGAGAAAACTCTCCAGTCAGTAGTGAAGCGTGAAAGTTGATCAGCCCATGATGGGGCAGAGAAAGAGGTAGAGAAGAGGTAGAGAAGAGCGAGCTGGAAACAGGGGCTAAATAAGGAGAGAACAGGCAAGAGGGAAATACGAGCGTTTTGGCACGTGAGTAGCGGCACCTTGAGCCCCTCTTTTGCCTGTTAGGCACTCCCATTAGCCTCACAAGAGAGGCTCATGAGAGTGGAGGAAAAAATGGACGTGAAGCCTCCGCACGCTTACACGTGCGGCTTCCCCCATTCTTAATCTGGGGGGGCTTAAACACCATACAGCCTACCTCAGCACCGTTTCCAAATAACTTGGGCGTATGTTAGTCCTCTCAGGCTAACGCTTTGTTCTTAAGCGAACGAAGCTCCGCGTTTAGGCTAATTAACGTGTTTAAGCAGCATGTGCTTCCATGGGCACACTCAGGAACTTTTGCCTTGAGGTGCCGCCCTGTTAGTGCATCTTGGGCCTTTAAGATTGCACGAATAAAATATCTCGCGCCAATATTATACGAAGCAGAAAGATCGCAGTGATAACGCTTTCCTCCTTCGTACTTAGCCAAATTTTGGACTTTGCTACGAGCCTTAGAAGCTTTAACGCTTCTAGTAACTACGGTTTTAGCACTAACTTTAGCGTCTGAAGAGGCTTGACCATTAGAAGTATTAGCCTCTTTAGAGCTATCAGTACTAACACGAGCTTCCTTCCCTTTTGGTGGCTCAACATAATTAGGGTTAGGGAAGGTGCACATGCTGTAGTTATCTCTATCTCTGAGAACACGACCAGAACCGTCAAAGGCTAAGCGTGACGTATTCCAAGCGCAAACGGTACTAAAACGCATACCATGGAGATGGGCTTTGCTTTCGACCATACGCTGAACATCTTTGGCCTTCCACAAAGATAAACGTTGACGCTTACCACCGCGACGTTTTTTGCCTTGAAGATGAAGATTCTCCATGACAATCACGTCAGCATGATACCTAATAGCAACATCGATGATAAAAGTGGCTGTTTTTACTGAGATATCATTATTGATACCTCTGGCACGAGACCACAATTTACGTTGCTTACGATTGCCTTTACTCTGTCCTTTTCGGATTAAGCCCAGAGTATGACGCAGATGGGCTTCTTCGCTTGGCAATTTGAGAAACTCTCTACCAAGGACAGTACCATCTGCCTTCATAACTGAACATGTGACAGCGTTATTAAGGCCAAGGTCACAAGAGACCACTATTTGATCAGCAACATCTTTATCATGGAGTGTAACCTCCTGTGTAAAAAGAAAAGACAGCTTCCAAAGCTTACCCTTGTTAATCAAGGTAGGCACAGATTCATCCTGACCAGCACAATGCTGCAGGATGTATTTGATGTCACTCTTTCTCAAGGTAACATCAATCCAGTCCCATTCCTGCTTCTTAGGATTCTTCTTGTCACCTAAGAAAACCTTAATTCTGGCCTTGCAAAACTGTTCCAGAGTCGCTGCTGGAATAGTGCTTTGACCATTAGTCTGTGACTGCGATTGAAGGTACTCAGCAAATTTATGCCCCTCAAACATGTTATGACGATAAAGAGGAGGGAAGCAGTCGCCAGCTTTAGGTTTGCCTGGTGGATTTTCGCCCTTCTTGTGTGGAGCACAAATCCATTTAGATAGCAGCGTATGATAAGCTGTTACTTTACCGAAAGCAGCGCAAATAGCAGCACGACGTAAATAGGAAGGGAAATGGTTAAATGAAGGGGCTGCGCTAGGGAAATTATAATTAGGGCCGATACGTTTAGAGCTGGGAATGCAGAGAGACTCGGCAGTTTTAATCAAATCCTCTTGTGACATCTCTTTTGTAAAGAGAACACCCCAGTACTTATCGATAATAACAATGAAATAATCTACCGCGCTACGGTAACAATCTACCGTATCCTGCAGTATCTTTTTCGGGAGATTATCTCCAGAAATGATAGCTGAGTAGCAATTCGACAATTTCATCGTATTGTCCCCAAAAGATTTACTTAGTTTTAAAAAGCTAAGTTCCTAGATATTCTTATAGACAAGGGGTTAAGCTCATTTTCTTGACATCTTGTTAAGTTAAGATGCAGCCTGATTTTATCGGGTTTGCGGAGCAGACCATATAGACAGGGGTTAAGCTCATTTTCCAGACATCTTGTTAAGAAGAAGCCTGATTTTATCGGGCTTGCAGAGCAAGCCTAAGCGCCTGTTTTGCCCTTAACCCCTGTCTATATGGGAGCAGACCAAGTGCCTGTTTTACCCTTAATCCCTGTCTATATGCTAGATAATATACCATAAACAAGCACTTATAGCACATCCCAGAATTGTCTGGCCTTAGCGCTTTATTTTTAACGCCTGCTAACCCCACTCTTACGAGTGGGGAATGCGCAGGCAGCTCAGTTCAAGCGAAAGCCAAAGTCAGGGCTGAGGCTAAAGCCAACGCTATAGCTTTGGTATCCGTAGCTGTCTTCGTTGCTTGGCCGCTTGGCTGTTGGTGCCTGCTTTTAGCAGGCTGAGTTCGTATGCAGGGCCGCTGCTATTGAGCTTGCTCTGGGGCCTGCTCTTTAGTTTCTGGAGCTGGGCCGCATTCCATACGATTTAAGGCTGCACGGCCGCTGATAAAGAGTGGAATGTTTGGCACAATGCGATCGGTAAAGAACAGCAGGTCTACCTTACAGTTTTTGTGCAGCTTGTAGTAGTCATCCTTTGGATAGAAGACAGAGTCATCAATACGGGTATCAATAATAGTGGCGTCGCTGACACTGGTTACGTAGAAACCATTCATGGTTGGATCAAAGCCCGTGGCCGATACAGGGACATTGGTGAGCACTAAAGGTATGGACTTAAATTCACCAATGAGCTTGTTGAGATAGCGCTGGTTGATCATCTCTACCAGTTGGGTGTAGTCGATGTAGAGACCACCATTAGTCATGAACTTAGCATTGCGATTGAGGAAGATACGATCTTTGCCCGAGTCGTAATTGCTGATAGTGAGCACACCCTCAATTGGTGTGTTGATTTTGCCCGTATAGCCTTGAGAGCCTGCTGGGAAGATCACCGTAGTTGACTGGTAGAGCTTGTTCAGACGGTTTAAGGCCTGAATGTCACCGGTGATGGAGCTTTGGATTGGGCCATCAAAAGGCTCGTTTTCGCCTAAGATCACCTGATTGATCGCAAAGTGCTCGGTCTGAAAGACAGTTTTGGTCTCATAGGCCTGAGCGCTTAAGCTCAAGAGGCCAAGACCGATGCAGCCACCGTAGGCTAAAGAGCGCAATAAGGATGCGAGCTTAAACTTTCTCATTACTATCTCCTAAAATCCAAGAGTTAGAGACCAAAGGATAGGGCTAGACCTAGCCGATTTGTCTAAGAAGTCTTGTTTATGTTTGCTGAGCTGTAGGATGCAGTGGCAGAGCCTGAGCCAGAGCTTATCTCCAAGCTGTGGCGTGAGCATGATTGCATGACTTTTGCCGCTAGCGTTGAGGCTCTAGATGGCAGCAAAATGCCTGTCTGCTTAGCGTGCAAACAAAGTGCCTTTCTAGAGGTGTGGATTGTCTCAACTAAAGAGCGATGCAGATAACCAAGCAACTAAGGCCTATCTACATTCAAGAGCAAGAGCAAAGCTCACGCTTTTGCCCAGTAAAGTCTTGCCTGTGCCTTGATCTTGTGCCGCTGAGCAGCGGCGCTGTCAAGCAAAATCAGGCAAATATGCGATAATGGTGGCAGTGTTTTTTGCCTCCAGTTCCGTGCTTGAGCTCATGCCTGTATCTAATTTGTGGTATGTGTAGTGCGGTGAAGGTGGCAGCAAAGCAGAGCTTTATCTCAATGCCAGAGCTGGCGCATGGCGCATGACGCATTGAGTTAGGCTTTTGTGTTTGTTCTTGGGAGCTTTGTATCAGCATGCCAACTACTAACGTTTTACTGCCTCACGATATCGATCTGGATAAGTGCATTGCCTTAAATTCCTCTTATACCCAAGCCCGTGTGGACTTAGCAGAGTTGCCACGCCTGCAAGAGAGCTGTGTGCGGATCGAAGGTGAGGTGCTGGCTGATATTTCCTTTGAAAATGACCTCAATAGCATGCGTCTGATTCATGGCCATGTCGTGGCAGATGTGGTTCTGATCTGTCAGCGCTGTGGTAATGAGTACGTAGAGCATCTTGATCTTAACTTCTCTTTAACCCCTGATCTCGAGCGGGCTAAAGCCTATAACCTCGAGAGTAAGTACGACTTCTTTGATGCAGCCGATGCAAGCAAGATCGACCTGTATAACTTGATCGAAGATGGTCTGATCTTAGAGATCCCAACCTATCCAAAGCACGATGAGGACTCACCAGAGTGTGAGCTTGCAGGTAGTGATTGGTCTTACGGTGAGATCGAAAAGTCCGAAAGCGATAATCCTTTTGCCGCTTTAGCTGCCCTAAAAGGTCAGCTCAAAGAATAGGCAAGCTGCTTTCGCAGCTTGCAGCTTGCGGCGTGCGTGCCGCTTGCAGCGTGTGCTTGCAGCCTGCACGCCTACGCTGGCGCATGAGCCAAGTTGCTTACTTTGGGGGCTCTAGACCCCAAAAAGGCCAAGAATAGTGCTTTTCTTTGGTTTTTCACTTGTCAAAGATGAGCAATTTCCCTATAATGCAGCGTCCGTGATCATGGCTTGGGAAAGCCCATTGGTCGCGACTGTTTTTTGATCAAAAAATTTAGCGTAAAAGTCTAGGCTCTAACTTGTGAGCTCCATGCTGTGCAAGTAGGTCTAAGGCATGAGGCCTTGGCCGCTGATAGGACTTTTAGAGCACTTGTAAAGTATTTTAGGAGACTATAATGGCCGTTCCTCAGAACCACCAGTCCCGTTCCCGTCGTGACAAGCGTCGTACTCATGATGCCTTAACTGCTCGTCAACTCGCTACCGACGTGCAAACTGGTGAGGTTCACATTCGTCACCATGTAACCGAGAGCGGTTACTACCGTGGCAAGAAAGTTGTCGACATCAAGGACTAGTCGATACTTTTAGCCGCACAGCGCGGCATGCTTTAGCGCTAAAAGCAAGCAGTTTAGACTGCACAGCGGGGCTTAGGCCCCGTTTGTTTTTTGGGGCAAGGCAGGCGCGCTGTGTTGTCATCTCGCCTGACATTCTTTTCCCTTCTCCTTATTCCCCACTTTCCCTTCCTCTTTTTCTACTCTGCTTTTGCTTCTTTGTTTGGCGCAGCTTCTTCACTATTCCCAGAGTAGTGGCGCGTATCGCCATTGGCGCTGCTAGGTGTGTCTTGAGGGCTTTTGTGCCATCTTTTCCCGCTTTTTTCTGACCGGTTCACAGACATAGTGCCGATATTTTGCTAAGCTAAGCTCTTATTTAGAATTTTAGCTACGCATTAAGAGGTAGGTGATCTTATGCCTTGGTAGCTGGGTCTGATCTCTCATGCTTTTAGCCTTGTTTTTTGTTGGGAAAGTTTACTGATGCGCCAAGATAAAGAGGAGCAAGAAAACCTGTCTTCATCTGATGTCTCGTCGAATACTCAGATTGCAGGGGCGGGCGCTGATGCAGTATCGTCCGTTGATGCAGGTGGTGTCGCAGCTGCGGCTAAAAAAGCAGCTGCTAAAGAGGCAGCTGCTAAAGAGGCAGCTGCAAAAGTGGCAGCTGAAGCAGCAGCTAAGCGTGCTGCTCGGGCGGCAAAAGAT
>DXEV01000159.1 GCA_019114785.1 Candidatus Anaerobiospirillum pullistercoris
TCTGGTATGTAATGATCAGGGTGTTCCTGAGGCCGAGCCGCTGTTCCGCGCTTTAATGGTGGATTTTTGGAAGGCTTTGCGCGATCTCAATCAGTTGCTGTCAGACAATAAAGAGGTGTGCTCAGATATGAGCAAGATCTCTCCGCTGATTACGGCTTGTGCTGAGCTCTCGAACTTTGTTTCTGACTTTATGAACTCGGATCGAGATAAGCAGGGGCAACAGCACTGGGATTTTGTGAGCTGGGTTGAGATCAGTGAGAAGAACTATGTATTGCAGTTGGCACCGGTTGATGTCAGTGCGCTTTTGGGTGAAGCCTTACGGACTTTACATCAACAAGGTGTGACCACGGTCTTCACCTCGGCCACTATTACGGTGGATCGGCAGTTTACTAAGTTCTGCCATGATATTGGTCTTAAGCAAGATGAGCTGATGCTCCAGATCGTAGATTCTCCTTTTGATTATCAGAATCAAGCTTGCTTAATGGTGTCCAGTGATTTCCCTAAGCCAGAGGATCCACTGCGCATTAATAAGTGCATTGCTCAAATCAGGGATGCCATTGAGGCCTCACCTGGTGGTGTGTTCTTTTTAACCACCAGTCATAGCTCTATGCGCCAAGCCTACGAAGAGCTGACCCGCTGTTTTGGTCGCAAGCGTCAGGTCTTGATGCAGGGTACTGACTCTATTCCTAACCTGATGGCTACGTTTAAGAGCGATGGTAATGCTATTTTGGTGGGAACGAGCTCGTTCTGGGAAGGTGTGGATGTGCCTGGAAAGGCCCTGTCGCTGGTGGTGATTGATAAGTTGCCATTTAAGCAGCTCAATGATCCTGTGCTCGTGGCACGAGCCAAGCGTTGTGAGATGCAGGGTGATAACTTCTTTACAGAAGAGTTATTACCAGATGCCATCATTAAGCTGCGTCAGGGTGTGGGTCGTCTGATCCGTAATGAGCAGGATACGGGTGCGCTGATCATCTTGGATCCACGTGTGTTGACCAAGCGTTATGGACAGAAGGTGCTCAACTCCTTACCACCGATGCGTAGAGTCAATCACGTGGCGGATGTGGTGAGCTTCTTTAGGAATTTGCGCTCCTAAGCCCCTGCGCGCAGCGCACCAAGCGCTGCGCACCAAGAGCTGTGCCGCAAGCGTAGCTTGCCCAGCGCAGCCCTGTTCCTCATAGGCATAGGCCACAAGTCCTTAGAGCTTGATGTAGATCAGCTCATAAGGACTGAGCTGCTCTTCTTTGATGACGTTGAAGTGAAATTTGGTGTTGTCCTCAGAGTCATCATCTGCTTTAGAGGATGCACGTGAAGATGCTGCTTTAGCGGCGTTAGCGGCGGCAATTTCAGCAGCAGCGGCTGCACGCTGCATATTTTTGCTTCGGCCAGAATGAGCGGCGCTATTCACTCGGAAGTCGATACCGTCTAAGACCACGAAATGGCGATTAACTTTTTCCACGCTGTAGACGGAGCGCTTAGTGTTATGAGGACGCACCTCCACGCAAGTGCCAACAAAGAGGATCACGCAAGGCTGATCCTTGGTTTCCAGATTTAACCACGTATCCTCGAAGTTAGGATCCAAAAGGTTAAAGCGCTTAAAGTTGTCGCCATAAAGGGTTTTTAAACGAGCTTGGTTAGAGCCTAAAGACATTAAGGACGCGAACATAGTCTCGCGATCGCGCTCGATTAAGTCAGCGACACTATCAATAGTACGGCGGATTTCAAAGGTCTGAGGCAGCGGAGTACGGCGATAGTGGCCACGCCCTAATTTTGGCAAGTTATCACGCTTATTACGGGCATCAAGGGGGCCAGTAGTCGGAGTTAGAGCAAGCTTTTGCAGCAGCATGTAGCTGGTGTTGAGGTTGCGCGTACCTTTAGCTTTGAAGGTAGCATAGCCTAAGCTAGAGCCATCAGCGCTACGGCTCCTAGTATTGGCAGTTTTCTTTTTCCCGCGAGTCTTACCAGAGGTTTTAGCCTCAACCTCAACCTCAGCCTCAGCGTCAGCTTCTGCCTCTGCGTCTATTGCTTCAGCGGCGGCTTCAGCTGCTGCCAAGGTCTCAGCATCGAGCTCAGCGGTGTTGTCGGTGGCAGCGGCTTGAGCCAGAGTATCAACTTGCGAGATGTACTCGTTATTGGCCTCAAGTGCAGCTTTATTTTGAGTATAAGCTGCAACCGCAGCAGCTTCAGGTGTGTCCTGAGCTGACTTTAAAGGACGATAGTCACTCTTGAGAGCAGCGTAATGGCGCTTTTCTTCGCTGGCGATCCGTGCTTGCTCTTGCGCAAGGATCTCTTGCTCGTCTTTGGCAAGTGCCACTAACAGGGATTTAGGGATCGGCTTATTGTTGTTCTTGAGCTTGTGGTATTGCTTGAGACGCTCTAAGCGCTCAGCATCCTGCACGGTAAAGTGCTTAGCCTTGCCCGCCTTGGCAGCGTAGTTCTTGGCTGTGAGGACACGTTGCTCGTAATCCTCAACGATCTGGTTGTATTCTTCATTTGCCTGACGCAGCTGGCGGTGTAGATCTAGCTCTACTACTAGATCGTGTGGGGTAAGAATCAGGTCACGCCAGAAATCAAAGCGCAGCATGATAAAGAGCACTTTAGGCGCGCAAGCGAGCATGGTGTAGAACATGGTACGGTATTCACTCATGAGTACACCATGGTAATTGCGCAGGAGCTCCTGTAGTGTTACCTCTACCTCTTCACGATCATCACTACAGCAGATCAGGTGGTAGATCAGATCAGAGTAACTGTCGAGGTATGACTGCATGAACATCATCATGTAAGGATATTCAATGCTGGCGCGCTTACGGACATAGCCACCATCACCATCGCTGTATTTGATGATGGACGGATAAGACTGATTTAAGCTCTGAGCGTCAAGTTGCTCACCAGCGGCAAGATCGGTGTGCGCTTGTGCTAAAGCTGCACTCTCTACATCTTGAGCCTGAGTAGGCTTAGCTTGGCCACGTCCCTTATTCTTGCTACTAGCTTTGATGGTAGAGCGCTCCTCGCAAAAAGCAGCCATATAGGCAGGGGTACGCTCTAAGATAGAAGGTACGTATTGTTCCAGATCGTCGTAAGGGCTGTAGCGATTGTTGCTGTTGATTGCTAATTTGTCGTAGCGAGGATAAGTTGAGTTTGATCTAGCCATAGGTCAGAGATGCGCTTAGGAAACAAAACGAGAGGCGGGACGAAAAATAGGCTCAATGGAAAAATGAAAGCAGACAGAGTTTGAGTGAGCCAAGAGAACGCGAGCAATCTAATGTGCGAAGGTGCTGTCTGGCAAAACGAAGACAGCAGCAATATTGCTCATCACAAGATGATCTTAACGAAGAGATTGGTACTGTCAAGCAGCAGTGAGCTTTCTTTGCGGCGTCATCACAGCCTCACGGTCTGTAGAGCCTTGCGCGTGCAAAGCATTCTTTGCATGTGACTAGAGCGGTTGGATACAGCTTGCCTTTGGGGCAAACTGCTATAATTACGACTTCGCAGGGAGGTAGGGCGTGAGCCATAGCTGTTAAAGCCTTGCTCGGACTGAGGTAAGGCTCTAAAGCAAGACAAGCCCCAGAAACCTGTAACCAGTGTGTTCTTTTGTTTTAGTGCGAAAAGAGGGACGTAGAGATGACCGAGCCTACCATTTTGGCGATTGATACGGCTACGGAGAATTGCTCGGTGGCTTTAAGTCATCAGGGAAAGCTGTATTTACGTAGTGAAGTGGCTCCACAAAAGCACGCTAATTTAGTGCTGCCTATGATTGAGGAGCTGTTGTCTGAGAGCAAATTGAGCCGCCAAGACTTACAGATCATTGCCTACGGTGCAGGGCCTGGCTCTTTTACTGGTGTACGTATTGCGGTTTCTACAGCCCAAGCACTGGCTTTTGGTTTAGGCCTAAAGGTTTTTGGGCAAAACGATCTAAAGCTGTTGGTAGCCAAGCAATTGCTTACTGCCAGCGCTGCAGATGCAAGTACAGCCGCACGCTATGGTTTAGCCTGCATTGATGCCCGTATGGGTGAAGTTTATGTGGCTCTGTATCGTTTAGATCCTGCTTCCCATCGTTTGGAGACGGTGATTGAGGAAAAGGTGATTAAGCCAGAGCAAGCTATGGCAGAGATCCTAGAGCATAGTGAGGCTTTAGGCTCCATGGTGTGTGCAGGTACTGGCATAGCGATTTTAGAGCGCTTAGGTTTAGGCGAGCAGCTGCGTCAGGCAGGCAATAACGTTTATGACCCTGAGCATCTTGAGCTTTACCCAGTGGCCGATGCCCTGATCACCTGTGCCCAATATGAAGGAATGCAGCTTACAGATCCTAGTGAAGCCGAGCCTCTGTATTGTCGCAACGAGGTCACTTGGAAGAAGATTGGCGAGCAATAACCAGAGGGCTGATGGGTTAGGGATGCCTTGGCTACCAAGTGTCTTTGCACTTGTTGCGTGTGTGGCATGACTTTGCCTTTAAGATTTAGGTGGTCATGCGGCACTCTCTTGCCGTTTGTTGTTAGCTTTGCTCTGTGTTTAGAGAAGCTCTAGTGTTAGATTGCAAAAGTTCGTAGCCACTTTTCTGGGACGAGCATGCTTCTCAGAAATACTTTGGCAACAAACCACTGATCTGTAAGATCTGCTACGAACTTTTGAACATTAACACTAGCAGAGCTGCACTGAGCTGTACGGAGCAAAGTAAAGCTCCGCGCGTCTACCCTCCCCCTGTCTCAGTACTAAAAACTAGAGAGCTGCAGTTTGAGCCTTAAGGTGATATTGAAATTGCCTGCAATCTCATAGAAAACCAAGGAAATCACTGTTAGGCGTCAGCTGTAATTACGAGCGCAATCGTTTACGCTCAGAGCTCAGAGCTCAGAAATTTTCCGCAGGGCAGGGGATAGTGGAACGGAATTAGATTTTGTGGTCAGATGAGGTGCAAGTGGCTGTTGCTGGATGCCTTGTTTTGGCCCAAAAAGATTAGGCTCAGCATGGTTTTGGTGCGAGTTATCTGCAGTTGTACAGCCGTTTCGTTTTTTTTGGCACAGAATTTCCATACAAGGGGATTCAGAAAGAGCGCAGTCGTTTACGTCGTTTACGGAAAGTGAGACTATTGGATGGGTCGAGCTTTGAAAGAAAAGTAGATGGTGAGGCTCTTTTGCCGATTACAACCCACGACTCTGGTATGTCCTAAGAGTGTGCTAGGGGCGTGATGGAGTCGTGAGAAAACTCCGGTTGCAGTCCCTCAGGATTGCGCTTGCGGAAAACAAGTGCAACCCCAAGGGAAAGGTTTCTCTCCTGAGCGATCTGCTCAGTGGCTGGGAGCTTTTGGACTTAGGGATTATGAAGCTCTCAGCTTTCTAGATGGTTTACGGCGCAAACTGACAAAAGTTTAGTGCAAATATTAAAAGATTGCCCTTGGGCAAGCCTGACTTTGTTTCCTTTCTTTAGATAGTCCTTCCTCAAAGCCTGTATTTAAGCGCTTTTTCGCATTTTCTCGTGAGCCAATTTGTTGTAGGGTAATGTGTGCTTTTGTGACAAAGTAGAGCGTAGTCCAGCCCAGTTCTTAGTCACAACAAAAGCCAAAAATACCAATCACCAACGCCAAACTCCGGCAACGTTCGTATTAATGGCAGCAGAGTCTGTAGTTGGTGTTATCCCAAGAAGCGATCAGATTAGACAGGAACTCTTGCTGTTTTGTAGGTATACTCTCCATTGTTTTGCTGGGGCTAAGCCCAGACGGTGAAAGCTGCTTGTTTTTGCGGCGGATTCGCTGCTAACATAGCTGTAACTAACTGTGTTTTGCACAGATGTTTGGGTTTAGGGCAAGTGGGTAGCAGCAGGGTAGTCATGAAACCAGAAGAACAAGCACGTGAGCAGATCGATAAACAGCTCCAAAAAGCAGGATGGTTGGTGGTTAATCGTGATGAGGTGTCTCCGCAATACGCTGCTGTAGCTGTGCGTGAAGAACTGTTGCAGGGCAACCGTGAGGCTGACTATCTGTTATTGCTCTACGGTAAGGCTGTGGGGATCATCGAAGCTAAGCGTGCTGACATTAAGCTCAATGCCCCTGAAGTGATCGCTCAGGCTGAAAGCTACACTCACCTGATGTTGCCGAATCGCCCTTGTTGGGAACGACCTCTGCCTGTGGTCTTGTTAGCCAATGGACAGCAGATTTTCTACAAGAATGCTCATGATCCATACAATTCAGGTTTTGTGGTTAAGCCTCGTTTTCCTCGCCCTTACGACCTTCAGCGCCAGATCCCTGTGATCAGGGATGTTATTGCCAACAATCCACAGCAAGAATTTGCGCTTTTACCACCTCTTTTGCCAAAAGGCCTCCGTGATTGCCAGTACCAAGCTATTAGCGCTTATGAAGATAGTCTGCGCTCAGGTGAAAAGCGGGCCTTAATCGTATTGGCTACAGGCGCAGGTAAGACCTTTACCGCTTGCAACATTGTGTACCGCTTGATTAGCTCGACCTCAGTAATTCGCCGTGTGCTCTTCCTTGTGGATCGCAACAACTTAGGTGATGCTGCTTTGCGTGCTTTCCAAGCCTTTGAGAACAAGGACGGTGAGCATCCTTTTAGTGACTCTTATGGCGTGGAGCAGTTGCGCAGTGTAGAGCAGTTGCAGACTAGTAATGCTGTCTTCATTAGCACGATTCAGCGGCTGTACTCAATCTTGTCCGGCCTGTCTTGTAGTGAAATTGAGTCCTTGGATGAGGGGGCGGGCGATGATTTTTCCCAGCTGGATCAAGAAAACTCCACTCCTGAGCAGGGCTTAAGCCAAAGCGGAAGTGATAAGGCTAAGCACATGGCTACGATGGATGAGCCGCAAATAGGACTGCCAGAACAGCCTAATTTACCTTGTAATGCCTTTGATCTCATCATCATTGATGAGTGCCATCGCTCGATCTATTCAACTTGGCGGCAGGTCTTGGATTACTTTGGCCAACATGCCTATATGCTGGGACTTACAGCCACTCCAATTGAGCTCACCAAGCAGTTTTTCCACAACAATGTAGTTGCTAACTACACCTTGAACCGCTCGATTGAAGACGGCATCAACGTGCCTCCGGTGGTCTATCGCATTAAGACTGAGCTCTCAGAGCACGGTGGTCAGATCAAAGAGGGTGAAAAAGTCCATGTGACGTCTAATTACACCGGCAAAACTCAGGTCAAAAATGCTGAGACTGAAGTCGAGTTCTCTGGCAAAGACCTCAATCGCTCCATTATTGCCCCAGATCAGATCCGTACCATTATGCAGGCCTATAAGGAGGCTGTGTTTAGAGATCTATACCCTGAGCGCAAGGCTGACTTTGACTCATTGCCTAAGACGTTAATTTTTGCCAAGGATGAGCGTCATGCCAAAGAGATTGTCGAGATTGCCAAAGAGGTCTTTAAGCGTCCAGAGAATGACCAGCATTTTGCGCAGCGGATCACTTACTCCGTAGGCAACAGTAATCAGCTGATCCAAGAGTTTCGTAACAAAAAGGACTTCCGCATTGCCGTTACGGTCACGCTGGTGGCCACAGGTACAGACGTGCCACCACTAGAAACGCTCATGTTCCTCACTGATGTGCGCTCCAATGTGCTTTATCAGCAGATGAAGGGT